>JBNJEM010000601.1:0-4909 GCA_051745935.1 Planctomycetota bacterium | reverse complement strand
ACCGGGTACCTGGTACCTCGAACCTGAACAATGTGACACACTTCAAGCATGGAGGTTGCCGACCGAGACATTAAAGGGTAGTTTACAGCTCGTAACAAAACCGAGCTCTCGCTTCGCGAACCTGTTGGAACACGGGACATCTGCCTGGTTTTCTAATGGGGCTAGAACGGGATTCCATCGCCCGGCCAAAACACTGGCAAAGACGCTCCGCTAATCAGTAACCGTTCACGGCCAAGGAGCAACGGAACCGGTAATGAACGCTGATAAACGCTGGTATTCAAATTCTCAAAAGACATCGCGTATTGTAGTTCTCATGTGTCAAAAGGACTTAGTTGGCGAGTTGTCCCATGTACCTTGAACGCTTCTGCTGGAAGAGTTAAGCCGTGTTCATGACTTCACCGGGAAAAGATACCATGGCGCTCTTGGTTCTTGTGTTGGGGTTCGCCCTGCTTTCATCAAGTCACCTTGCACGCGGGCACGATTGAGGGGAACCCTGGGTTGGGCGATGGCCCGGGATAGCGTCGGCAGTCACCATGGCACGGCACTCAACGCCGCTTTAGCATCAGCGACCAGGAGGCGTGGCGGCGGTCGGCGTCGGCGCCGGTTTGAATTTCCGACGGCTTGAGCCAAACGAACTCGAACCCGTCAGAGAAATCGTCGCGCATTGTGTGCTCGCGGACTCCGGGCGGTCCGTCGCGGTTGCAGGAGACGATCAGGGCCCGCGAGCCGGGGCGCGTCAGTTGCCGCACGGACTCCACGAATCGGGCGGCGTCGACGTAGCGGACATTGTGGTAGCACCCACGGTCGAATATCAGGTCGAACGTGCCCAAATCGGGCAGGTTGAGCACGTCGGCCAGCAGCCAGCGGACGCGGACGCCCGCCTCTTTCGCCTTGGCCTGGCCGATGGCCAGCGCGGTCGGGGCCACGTCGACGGCCGTAACGTCGAACCCCTTGCCGGCCAGATAGACGGCATTGGTGCCCGACCCGCAGCCCAGGTCGATCACTCGGCACGGCTTGATGTGTCCCTGCTCGACCGCATGCTGGAGGTCCTCGGCGGTCAAGCCCGTGTCCCACCCCGGCCGCTGCCCGCCGCGGTACCGCCGGTCCCAGCGTTCGATAAGCCGAACGCCCTGTTCGCCGTGCGGCAGGATGCCGGCCGGCAGGGCCCGGCGAACGATCGGCTCGTCCGGTTCCGTCGCCGCGATCCAGCCGGGCTCGACGTAGCGCCGCGGCAATTCAACCGTGAACTCGCGCCCGCCGGCATGGAGCGTGAGCTTCCAGGCGTCGCGATCGTCGAGCGGTTCGAAGGAGGGCGGTCGCGCGTCCTCGGTCGGGCCGCCCAGTCGGAACAGGCAGACGGTGCGTACGGTTTGGGACGCCGGACCCTCGGCCGGGTCGGCGACATCCGACCCTAGCTGCAAATCGCCAACCGGATCGTCGGTATCCGACCAGCGGAGCCGATCGAGGCCCGCGACCGGTCCCTTCGCGTCCGCCGGCACGACCACCGGCTCCGGGGTCCAGCCGACGCGCCCGATTGTCCGGGGCGACTCCAAACGGCTCCACAGGTCGTCGACGGCCAGCAACCCCGGCTTGAACAACAGTACGCGGCGGAACCGCAACAGGAGCGGGGCTTCGCCCACCGCCGACCGTTCGCCAAACGCATACGCGAAGTTGGCATTCTCCTCGTAGGCGATCAACCGTTCGACGCCCAGCAGGTCGGGCTCCGGCGTCGTCTCCTCCAGCCGCGCCAGCCGATCCTTCCAGGCATGCAAATCCTCCGCACAGTACCCGATGCCCGGCGGCGGTTCCTCCGCGCCGGCTTCCCAAGCCGGACCGGCGGCGGCCATCCACGCCGCGACCCCGAGAAACCACATCCATCGAACACGAGACCGTACATTCGGGCAGGACATTTCGTAACCTCCTTACTGCCATCGTGAGTCGCCAATTACCCAATTACCCTAACTCAATCGCCAACTCAACGGGCGCAATCGGGCGGATTCCGCGCGACCCGTTCATGGGGACAGTACCCATGGTCGCGGGGGATAAGGTGCTTCTCCCGGCTGCCCATTGGAGCCCTGCGCCGCCCAGGTGTCAAGTGGAGGCCAAGGGCGCGGAGGCGGTTGCGATGTTCGAAAGCTGCATGTTCTAAAGCAGTTGGGAGCAGCTCTATTGGGGCCTTCCCCGAAACGGATTTCAAGTTCGTCGAGGATTTGACTGCTTCGCGGCGTGAAGAAGGACATTTCCGCGATTGTTCGACCACGCGGGCCCTTGTGCGGGGATGAGTTGCGTAGCACATGAATACCATGGAGCAAAAGCAGCAAAAGGGAGCAAAAGCAAAAGCAGACATGCTGATCCTTCCCCGGTGAGCGGTGACATGCCGTCTCGTCAAAGGCTATATTGCTCCAATTAGAGGGCAGGAGCGTGCCCCATCCAACGCAGAGGGCAAACAATGGCCATGGAGAGCGAAGGACAAGGCGCGGAGCAGGATAGCGATTACGACGGCGCCTGGAAGGAGGCAATCCGGTATCACCTGCCCGAGTTTCTGGCGACGTATTTGCCGGATATGCATGCCACGATTGATTGGAGCATCCCAGCCCAATGGTTCGATAAGGAGCTGAGCCAGATGCTGGGCACGGCCGGGAGCCGTAACAAGCGTGTGGACATGTTGGTGAAAGTGCATCTGCGTTCAGGGCAATTGCAGTGGATTTTGTTGCATCTGGAAATCCAGTTCTCGCCGGAAGCCCCCACCACCGACCGCCCCGACGGCGACACACGCTGCTCCCTGCCGCGCCCCCGGTGCGCGCGTTTCGGGATCCTTGTGGTCCGCTGCCGGTTACTCCCATGAGCCGCCGGCGGTGTTTTTTTCTTCGCAATCGAGGCCGAAATCCCTTATAATTCCACGCGGATCTTTGACATGCAAAAATGCTTGGCGGGAGCCGACTACGTGGCAGGGTCCGATACGGTCTTCGACCAACTCGGACGGACCACTGATCTGACCCACCGGCGGGCCGACACAATCTTCGCGGATTACGACCTGGAGTGGGACGCCGCCGGCCGGATCACCGATCTGAATTTCGACTTCCTGGGCTGCAGGTCCGACGACGAGACTGATTACACGTATGACAAGACGTCCCAGTTGGAGGGTGCCACTTACATCAACCAATCGAACGAGTCGTACACATACGATGACAACGGCAACCGCGCGCTGGTCGATGGTACCGACAGCTACACCACCGGGGACCCCACGTTTAACACGGTGCGGGACGTGGTCGAATACGTCTCGGGCAGCGATTCCACCGTGCTCAAAAACCACATTGACTACGACGCCTTTGGGCGGATTCTCGCTCAGAGCGACGCGACCATCGTCACGGTGGCCTACTATACCGGGCGATACCGGGACCTTGTCACCGGCCTACAGTACAATCGCGCCCGCTGGTACGACGCCGATAGCGGCCGGTGGTTGACGGAGGATCCGATCGGGTTCGAAGCCGGGGATGCGAATCTTTATCGGTATGTGGGGAATGGGGTGACGGTCTTCGTTGATCCGAGCGGGCTGGAAGTGCGTGATCCGTGGGTGCCGCCTTCGCGCATCCCGGACGATCCTGTCGGTCGTTGGACACCTGAGGAGTTCTTTGGTGAAGGATCGCCTTTGATCCACCAGACGAAATGGGGATGTGGTGGTGTGGCGGCATGGAGAGCAGGCGTGGAGTTGAATGACCTCGGTAGATACAGTCCTTTTGATATTAAGAAGCTTCCAGGAGCCAAGCCATATAACACACTGAAGGCTACCGTGTCGGCACAAAAAGCGCTTGGAAAACAAGGAGCTTTGATCGTTGCCAGGAAGATCCGTCCTGCCCCTGACAAATCGCCACAAAACTACGCATCGTTACTTGGAGAGTCGACGGGTTGGTACTGGGAAGACATGACTCAAGTTCGCGGCGAGATCGTTCATCGGGGATATTGTCCGGGAGCCACGGATTTCATTGTGGTTCCCGGCAACATCTCGCGATTCCAATCACCTGTGATTCCGCACTTCGAGCCGTAGGAGGTCTGGCGATCAGCGTGGAAATTCCCGGGTCTGCTCGTCCAGACGCGCATTCGGGAAGCCTACTTTGAGAAAGACTTCCGTTCGAATGATCAGCAGGTTGGCGGCTGTTGCTGTCGTTTCCCAGCATGATGGATGACTCAGACCTTGGTTAGTAGCTTTGATGGCAGGGGAGTATCTCAGCATGGCGGCGTCGACCCGGAGGGCATCACGGTATGTATTACGCTCGGAAGTGGATTGTCATTTCTGTTGGGCTTCTCGGCGCATTGGTTCTTGGCGTCTTCATGGCTGACCGCGCCCATCGCCATGAGATGCGTCTGCGGACAACGCAGAAGTTTCGAAGGATTTCTTTAGGCATTAGGAATTACGCTTACGTTAGCCTGTCGTGTGACTCTGAGGTCTTGGAGGCATCGGGGGTATTGCAGGCCTTGGCTGGCGAGTATGTGGGGCCGGGGCAAGGGCGCTTGCCTTGCCCGGTTCAGCACATGTCGGCGAGGCAGGAAGAGGATTTGCCGGAGACCAATGACGGAAGAGATATGTCTCATGCTTGCAGTTGGCGCTACAAAGTCCTGCCCTACGTGGTGGGGGTCGGCAGTTCGGTAGACACCAGCAGGCCTTGGAATACTCCGGCAAATCAGCAGGGATTGAAAAAATGGAGATTCTACTCATACGGGAAACCTGTTGATTCCCATTCCGACTCGGAGGCTGTCGCCAAGGAGCCCATCCCGGATACGAACGTGATGGCGATAGTCGGGCCTGGTACCGCTTTTGGAGACGGCAACGAACCGCCGATGAAACTGAAGGAACTTCCTCCGCAAACGATCCTCATCGCAGAGGTCCGCTCATCCGGTATCCCCTGGCCAG
>JBNJEM010000600.1:0-4912 GCA_051745935.1 Planctomycetota bacterium | reverse complement strand
GGGTCTGAGGGGTTGGACGCCGCGCCGGCCGCCCGTAGCTCGCGAGCCTGATTCACCCACGAGGTGAACTCGTGGGGGTCTGAGGGGTTGGACGCCGCGCCGGCCGCCCGTAGCTCGCGAGCCTGATTCACCCACGAGATGAACTCGTGGGGGTCTGGCGGGTTGGACGCCGCGCCGGCCGCCCGTAGCTCGCGAGCCTGATTCACCCACGAGGTGAACTCGTGGGGGTCTGGCGGGTTGGACGCCGCGCCGGCCGCCCTAGCTCGCGAGCCTGATTCACCCACGAGGTGAACTCGGGGTAGTCCTGTCGAGTATTGACGCTGAAGAGTAAGCTTTCAAGTTGGAACATATGACTTCTGACTTCGACTCGTCGGGGTTGCGACGCGGAAACTGCTCAACGGCCTGATCCGTAGCATCCGGGATTCTGTCCCCTGCCCCCTGACTCCTGGCACCTACGAGGGGCATGGGCTAAATGCGAGACCGACGACGTGGCTGAGAAATGGGGGCGAGCGGGCATGGGCACGGTACACGACATTCTACTGCTTTCGGACGACAGCGACTGGCGCGAGCGGTGGCGGCGGGAGCTTGAACCCGCGGCGCGTGTCAAAACCAGTCCGGCAACGTCCGAGGCGGAGCAGACCACGGTCCCGGAACTGATCGTTACGGACCAATTGCCGATTACCAAGCCGCTAGATCACCTCGCGGAACCGGTATCTCGGGGTGAAATCGCCGTCGTCGGGATTGGGACCGATGGGCCCGGGGACGTCCTGTTGCCCGCCGACTGCAGCGGCCGTGAATTGCGGTTGGCATGCCAACTGACCGGCGAGATCGTGCGGCTCAGACGTCAGTTGGCGGAACAACTCCGCTCGCGGCGAGCGCTTCAAAAAATGGCGTATCGGGATCCGCTCACCGGATTGGGCAATCGTCGCAAGTGGGATCAAGAACTGAGAAACCGCATGGACGCGTTGCGAGCGGCGGAGGCGAGCGGTGCCGCCGGCTTGGGAATCGCGCTGGTGGACGTGGATCTATTCAAGCGTTTGAATGACGAGCTGGGCCACGCCGTGGGGGATACAACCCTTCAGCATATCGCGCACAAGCTGCAGGCCAACCTCTCCGAGCAACATGTCGCGGCCCGTTTGGGCGGGGATGAATTCGGAATTCTGCTTTCCGGGGTCCTGCCAGCTGATGTGCCGGAAGTGGTTGAACGGATTCGACAGTCGCTTGAATACTCCCTCCAGGACGCGGCTCACCTCTCCCCCGTCACCTCAAGTGCTGGAGTCGTCTGCGTGACGGCGTCAGACTCAGAAACCCTACGGCCGCTCGAGGCCCTGAAAGCAGCCAGCCGCGCGTTGCGGGCGGCAAAGCAACAAGGCAGGGCCCGCACGGTCGCCGAGCCGCTCGGTTCAGCGTGACGCCGTGGCTGAGCGGGCCACGCCCCGCGGCCGGCCACTTCGAGAGGGGCCCATGGAGTGAACAAATACCCCCTCCTCTCGTCTCGCGCGGACCACGTTATGACCAAGGCCATGACCAATACTTCACACGGCAAGGAACGACAGGAAGATTGGAAGATTGGAAGACAGGAAGATTAGAGGACAGGAAGATTGGAGGACAGGAAGATTGGAGGACAGGAAGATTGGAAGACAGAAAGATTGGAGGACAGGAAGATTGGAAGACAGGAAGATTTGCCGAAAAAATCCTCCCAGCGTCTTTTTTGGCCGGATAAGATTCAAGTGCCGGGAACGCGGTGTCGATAACGCTGACTGTGACGATCGGAGAGTCTGGGGGGGCGTGGTTAAGATTACCGGTTTTGACGGCTGGGCATTTCTTCCGCCGCCGGGCGACCGTGGCACCCGTGACGCGCCGAGCAAGATGGGCCTGTGAGGGTTCATGGTGGGAGGGGGCCGCCAGAGTCTCGGTTCCGATGCGACGCCGTGTAACCCGCTCGCTTAATGAAAGGTCTCCAAGGATGGTGACATCGAAAAAAACAAAGATCCGTCTCGTGCCGGGGCGCGTGTTATATCCCTGTCGGGCAACACCGAAACCAGGGGCGAGAGGAGAGCACGCGTCACGGACTCGCGGTTGGTGCGGGAAGCGGTGGATCACAGGCGTGCCATTCGTGGCGGTGGCGAGCATATTGACCGTTGCCTGCACGTCCGGATGCGGCTCTTTAGCCCAACGACCTCAAGAGCCATTGGCAGCGGCCACGGAAACCAGCACGGTGACTGACCCCATGGTGGTGGTGGAACTACGCGATGGCGGCGATGACCACGAGTATTTGCGAGCGCCGCTGAAGGAGCCGATGTTGGTACAGGATGCCTTGAAGGGCGCTGGCGCGATTGATCGCTTCCACCGGATGGACATCGTTCTGGTGCGCAACACCCCTGGCGGCGAGAAGTTGCGACTCCCTGTCCGCTTCGTTTCGACCACTCGGCGAGTGGCCGATGAGAACAACTATGCCTTACAACGCGGGGACTGGCTGGAGGTCACCGAGGATACGTCCACCACGTTCGATCGCATGATCGAGCAAGCATTGCAGCCTTTCGAACCGATGATGCGTACCTATCACCGCTAACAGCCTATCCAAAAACCGCCCAGGACTGGCTCATTCAACGAACAACGAACAACGAACAACGAACAACGAACAACGAACAACGAACAAATACTGACTTTGACCTCCGATTTCCGAATGCGGATTTCCAACGCCTAAGTGTTGCAAAACCGCCTTCGCTGATTTAGAGGCCCCCCACGCGCGCTAGAACTTGCGCGGCGTCAGTCGAGCTTTGGCGCGGCACGGCAGACCTTGAATGCGCAAGAACCCCTCAGCGTCGCCTTGGTTATACGCGCCACCACCCTCCATGGTGGCGATGCCCGCGTCATATAAGCTATTGGGACTTCGGCGGCTATCCACCGTGATATTGCCCTTGTACAGGCTGAGTTTGACCTCGCCCGTGGTGTCTTTTTGAGCTTCCTGGATGAATTCGCGTAACGCGTCCATCTTGGCCGTGTACCAGAAGCCATAGTAGACCATTTCGGCCACCTCCGGCGCCAAGCGATCGCGCAGGTGCATGAGATCGCGATCCATGGTGAGTTGTTCCACGTACATCAGCGCGTCATACAAGATTGTCATCCCCGGGGACTCGTAAACCCCCCGGCTTTTCATGCCGACAAATCGATTTTCCACCATGTCGATCCGGCCGATCCCGTTTCTTCCACCGATAAGATTAAGCTTTGCCACGATCTCGCCCGGGCGCAGCGTCTCGCCATTGACGCTCACCGGCTTGCCCCCTTCGAATCCGACCGTCACCTGCTCCGGCTGATCAGGCGCCTCCCGGGGCGAGACGGTCATGCCGAATTCCACGGTGTCCACGCCACTGACCTCGAGGTCCTCGAGTTGTCCGGCCTCGTAGCTGATGTGGAGGCAGTTTTCGTCGGAGCTGTACGGTTTCTCCGTGGACGCCTTGACCGGGATATTCTTTTGTTCACAATAGGCGATCATTTCAGAGCGGCCGGGAAACTTCTGCCGAAATGCCTCAATCCGCCAGGGGGCGCATACCTTGATCCGGGGGGCAAGGGCATCCGCGGCCAGCTGGAAACGGCATTGGTCATTCCCCTTGCCCGTGGCCCCATGGGCGAATGTGTCCGCGTCCACTTCACGAGCAACCTCCAAACATTTCTTGGTAATCAGAGGGCGGGCGATCGCCGTGCCAAGCAGATAAATGGATTCATACTTGGCTTGCCACGACAAGACGGGAAAAGCAAAATCGCGACAAAGCTCTTCCCGCACGTCCACCAGCCGGGCCGATGCCGCGCCGATATTCGTGGCCTTATCCAACGCCGCCTGCCGATCTTCACAAGGCTGCCCCAAATCGACGTACAAGCAGTGGACTTGGTAGCCTTCGTCCAGGAGCCACCCCAGAATAACTGAAGTATCCAGTCCGCCGGAATACGCTAAAACACAACTGGGCATAAGGGGTGTTTCCTTCCAAGGTTAACATTGAATGCATCCGTGAAGCCATTGCTGCTCGCTGAGCTCACTTTGGCTTCAGCGCAGCCAGACGCCGCTCCTGAACACCCCTATTGTTGTTGCGGGGGCGGTTTATCGCAAGACGCGGAACGCGGTTTTGGCCACTCGCGAACCCGGCCTGCGGCAAAGCCACGGGACTGCAGCCGTGGGCCGATGAAAACCCCGAACATTGGGAAAACTGGACCTGCTAGGTTTTTACAGCCCGTAACAAAACGTGGTTCCCGCTCCCAAGATTTCCTAGGTGAAAGGAAACCTGACTGGTTTCGTTATGGCTTCCTAGCATGTGTCGCGCGTCCTCGCTCCGGAATCCCAAGATCTCGCCACCCGCGCCGCGACCATCCCCAGCAGTGCTCCGCATGCCAAAACAGCCCCACGGATGGCGGGACGGACCCACGGATGAAGAAAGAGGCAAGCCGATATTCCCCCTTTCTCCCGCTGCTTACCCGTTACCACCTTCAATCTTCAACTGCGGCCGTGCCGGTCACCCGCGTCGTCCCCTTGGTCCTTTCGGTCCTTTTCGCCCTGGGTTCAACCCACCCAGCAGGGCGCAAGGCGCGACAAAACAGCGCCCTGACTTGGACCTTTCCTCGCCCCCTCCCCAGAGGTATCCTGCAAGAATCTTCCTGTCCCCTAATCTTCCTGTCCCCTAATCTTCCTGTCTTTCTTACCGTGCAAAGTGTCTCAAAAACATTGCGCCCGCCTCTGGCCGGAGGCCAGACACACCTTAGCCTGGGGTGTAACCGCAGGAAACCGGAGCCCCCCCAACCCCCAGCGGCACACCCCCCGCACGCTGGGGTGAGGAAAAACTCCAAGTCGTTGCCATCCATATTGTTGCGCCGTTCGTTTCGCCGGTATTGAGACGAAAGGACCTCTAAGAGACCTAAAAAA
>JBNJEM010000599.1:0-4919 GCA_051745935.1 Planctomycetota bacterium | reverse complement strand
TGTTCTATTTTTCCTAGATTAACAGGAGAGTTTCCATCGCGGCGGACCTTGACCGGCACACCGGCCGCTTACCTCATGACAGCGCGGGATTAACCGCCCCCGCGCGGATTCTTCTGTCTGGTTTCGGCCCTCTGTGTTCGGTCCACGCCGTATGGACCGGGGATTGCTGCGGAAAAGGCCCACGCATGGCAGCACGGACCCACGGATAAAGCGGATAAAGCGGAAAAGGCCCACGGATGGCAGCACGGGCCCACGGATAAATCAGAAAACGGGGACGCGCCTCGGAGAATCGGACTGGAACCGCAGAGTCACACCGCAGTGAGAAAAAAGTCCAAGTCAGTGCGATCTGTGCGATCGGTTTTGTCGCGGCTTGCGCCTGCTGGGTGCGTTGAACCAAGGACGAGAGGGACCGAAAGGACCAAGGGGACGTGGGTGACCGGCACGGACACGATTGAAGGTGGTAACGGGTGAGAAGAGGGAGAACGCGGAATATCTGCTTACCCCCTCTTCATCCGTGGGTCCGTCTTGCCATCCGTGGGCCTATCGCGGCGTCGGGAACACCGGTGGTGATATACTTCAGGCGACCGGCTGTAGGCCCGGGACTACCAGACCAACGAGCCTCAATCGTCCACTCGGCCATGTCGAACCCGGGCCCTATCGGGGGCGAAGGGGCCAGAGGGAGCACGTGGGGCGGGGTTCAATTGTGAACCGGCGGGCCGGGACGGGTGAGTCAGCCGCTGTTTTCAGCGCGATCGCGACGACGACTGTTGCCCTGCCGATTTACTCTGGCCGTTCATCGCCCCCATGACCCGATCCGTAATCAATTGAATCAACCGTTCCTGGTCGGCATTGCTCGTTCCATTCGCAGTACCAGTACCCTGCCCGTTGCCTGGGTTTCGTGCCTGGGCGCCGGTGGAAGGCGGGACCGGAAAGGCGCGCGGCGCCACGCCGCTCTCCTGCCAACTATCACGAAAGACATCATTGGCACAGATGTCGCAGTTTTTGTATTCAGACGTGTTTCGTGGATCTTCGAATCCCAATTTCTGTTTCAACCCCAGCAGTTCGCGTTCCTCGTTTTCCGAGAAGCGGGAGACACGTCCCAATTGTCGTGAAAGCATCAAGATGCGGCAGTAGGCATCAAGGATTTCAGTCCACCAATACGCCCGCTCCACGTTTTCGCCGTAACTGACGGTTCCGTGATTGGCCAGCACGATAATGTTCGTCTTGCGCACGAACGGCAAGATCGTATCGGCGAATTCCTGACTGCCTGGTGTTTCGTATTTGGTGATCGGCACATCGCCCAAGAAAATCTCCACCTCAGGCAATACGCATTGGGGGATCGGTTCGCGGGCCACCGCGAATGCCGTGGCATGCGGCGGATGGCAATGGACCACGCTTTTCACCTCTTCGCGGTTCTTGTAAATCTCAAGATGAAGCAGCGCCTCGCTCGAACGCTTCTTGGCGCCGGCAATCTGCTTACCGGTCATATCGACCGTAACGATGTCCTCCGGTTTGAGAAAACCTTTGGAGTGCATCGTGGGCGTGCAGAGCACTTGATTATCGCTGATCCGCACGCTGATATTGCCATCGTTCGCGGCGGCGAATCCTTTGTTATAAATCCTGCGGCCGATATCGCAGATGTCCTGTTTGACCTTGTGTGTGTTGACCATGATCAGCTTCCGAAAAAAGCTAGGAGCCACAGCTGAACCCTTGCTGGCTCAGCCGAACTCGTTAAACAAATTTCCAATGACGTTAGAGCCCATCCGCCCTACCACCAAGGGGCAACCCGCGGCTACTCGTCCGCGTCCCCGTCCCCCTCCCCGTCCAAATTGACCAGCGACCTCACCAGCGACTCCTCGAGGTTGAGGTTATCGAGGATCGCCGCCACGCAGGCCTCGACCGGCTTTCGCTCCGGTCGAAACGGATTCGCTGCTTCCGGACCTTCGCTCAACGCAATACGGGCTCCCAGCCCGGCGCCCAGCTGATCCCACGCCACCAACGGTTCATCGCCCCGGGCCTCGCCCCGCGCGATGTCTTCGAGCGTCAAGGGGATGACCAACTTGAGGTTCGCGCTCTCGAAACTCGGGTGGCACCGATTCAGCGTTACGCTTCCCACCACCTCCGCAATTCGCATGGTTTCGCCACTTAACGAAATAGGTTATTGGTTGTTGGTTATTGGTTGTTTGGGGCATCAAGTGACCCTTGCTTCCGGCGGTACCGATTGTTTTCGAGGGCGGCGAGCACAACTCTAGTTCTTCACAGCCCGGGTGGACAGGGATGCGGCAAATCTTTTCGGAACGCCTCGATAATGACATTCCACTGGTTGGCGGTCATCCGCCGAGGATCGACGACCAGCACATTGACTCCGATTGCCGATATGGCCTCTCGTACCTCTTCGACGGTCCCCGCGGGGGCGGCCCGCACGTGGGCCGATCGATTCAGCAAGCAGACAGCTGCCAGCGCCTGGTCAGTGACCAGTACGGACGCGTGTCCGGAATCGTGAACTGCCTGGGTGCTGTAGGATACGGCGGCGGACAACTCATCCTGGCGTTGTTCCACGGCTCCGGTGGGCAGAGGCAGCGTGGTCATGGCACGGGCCGCATCGTTGGAGGACGCACACCGGACGATGGTCAAATTCGCGGCCGTCGCGGCCACGGTTTCCGCTTCGTGGCGTTCCAGGCGAATATTCTTCTTCTGCAGTTCGTCCCGGACGCTGGGGGTGATGACCGCCCGCGTGCCCACCACGACACGCCGTATGCCCTTCAGCCGCCCATGAATCGTGTTGGTCGTCACCACCCGCGCGTCGAGCATGAGCGTATCGGACGGGGGGGCGGCAGGCTGGGGCGCGGAGGGAGCCGATCCTGCTGGCTGGGGCGAAGGGGGCGAAGCGGGGGGCGTGGGTCGAGGATCACTCGGCGCCGCGGGCGGCGGATCCGGCAGACTGCTTACTCGCCGCATCACTTCCGAGACAATTCGTTCAATGGTCCGCGCGTCGTAATTCATTCGTTTTCTATCCCCAACGTGGTCCAACGCACCGGCGTGTTGTCAGTCCCCAGCAACTCCCGGGCACCGCGACCATCACTGGTGATCAGAACGGTTTCACCGGATCCGGCCCCGATGTCGTCAATGACCAACAACGGATATCCGTCCGGGGTCGAGCGGTCCGCCATCAGCGGTTGGACGAACAGGATTTTGTGACCGCGGAGCGATTCATGCTTGATCGTCGCATCCGCTCGGCCAATGACTCGTGCTGGCTGCATGGTGCCTGTCCCTTGCTCTCCCGACGGTTTTTGGGCGCTTACCGCCCGTCACAAAACCGAGCTCTTGCTTCCAAAATCCCTTGGATCATGGGAAACGCGCGTGGTTTCGGTATCAGCTCTTATTGGGCGGATCGCGCCTCGTCATGGTGGTTCAAACTGTTCAGGTTTTATCGTCCCAGGATCCTCAAGTCGTCGATCATCGAGCAGCGTCGCTCGCGGGTGAACGTTAGGGGCGTGGTGACCCCTTCGCCGGTCGGGCCGGCGATGGAGAACGAAATATAGCCTTCTCCGCCCAAGCCGAGCGAGGCCATGCAGGGGCCGTTTTTCACGAAGAGCGTGGTGTCCATGACGCGTCCCATGCGGGTCATGTTCCGCACGTTGTTCGAGTGAATGATGCTGGTATGGCAGAACCCGTGTTCCCAATATCGCGCCTTTTCGATGGCTTCATCCACGGTGCGACAGCGCACGAAGGGGACAAAAGGCATCATCTGCTCCACGCCAACGAACGGGTTGTTTTCATCGGTTTCCCCAAACACCAACTCGGTACTGGGCGCCACCTGTCGTCCGGCGCCGCTGGCCAGCACCGACGCGTCTTTCCCCAAAAAATCCCTGCAGGGGACCTGATGACGTTTTTCCCCCTGGCCGGTTTCCACGATCGCTTTGGCGGTCAGTTGCTCGACTTCATTGCTGTTGAGCCGCACGGCCCCCGCTCGTTCCATGGCCTGCATCAATTGATCGAACACCTCTTGGACCACGAAGACCTCTTTTTCGGAGATACAGAGCAGGTTATTGTCGTAGGCGCCGCCTTGGATGATACACCGCGCGGCGCGATCGAGGTCCGCCGTTTCGTCCACCACCACCGGTGGATTCCCCGGCCCGGCGACGATCGCTCGTTTGCCACTGTTGAGCGCCGCTTTGGCGACGGCGGGGCCCCCGGTCACGCACAGGATCGCGACGTCGCGATGCTTGAAGATCGCGCGGGCCGAGTCGAGGGTCGGTTCGGCCACCAGCGAGATCAAATTATCGATTCCCAGGTCCTGGTAGATGGCCTCGTTGAACCGGCGCACCCCTTCAATCGCCACCCGCTTACCGCTGGGATGCGGATTGACGACCAGGGTATTGCCGGCGGCAATCATGTTAATGGCGTTTCCCGTGATGGTGGGCAGCGAATGCGTGACGGGCGTGATAGCGCCAATCACGCCAAAGGGAGCGTGTTCAATCACGGCCAGCCCATGGTCGCCACTGAAGACCTCGCTCCGCATGAACTCGACGCCCGGCGTTTTCTCGCCCACGGTCTTGAGCTTTTCGATCTTGTGGTCCAATCGTCCGATCTTGGTTTCTTCCATTTCCATCGTCCCCAGTTCGACGCATTGGTCGATGGAAATCCGGCGGATATGGTCGATGATCCGACGGCGAGTCTCCAACCCCTGTTCCGACAATCGCTCGAAGGCATCTCGAGCGGCGGAGATGGCTTCCTCCGGATCGTTAAAGATCCCGTTCCGGCCGGACAAACTTGATCCATTCACCGGCGGGGCTTGCCCCACTTCCGCCAATACCTGGGCCACAACATCGCGTATTAGAGCTTCGTTGACTTGCATGGGACTCGTTTTCTCTAATTAAAGGCCTGCTTGTCTTTTTACAGCCCGTCACAAAACCGCG
>JBNJEM010000598.1:0-4939 GCA_051745935.1 Planctomycetota bacterium | reverse complement strand
GGATGTGCTGGAGACGACGCATGGGATTCTGCGGGAAGCAACGACCGTTCATGAGATCACGGATGAACTCGATCCAGCTTTCGGGCAGATCCGTGGCAGTAGCCGGGCGATGTTGCTGGCAAAACATGCCGCGCAGCGGATGGCTCGCGCCGATTTCCCCGTGCTCATCGTCGGCGAATCGGGCACGGGCAAGGAACTGTTTGCCGAGGCGATTCACAAGGCCAGCGGACGCCGGGGCAAACCCTTTGTGCCGGTCAACTGTGGTGGGTTGGATCATGAGATCGTAGATTCGGAACTGTTCGGGCACGCCAGGGGCGCGTTCACGGGCGCGAAGGCGGAACGGCCGGGGAAATTCGAAGCCGCCAAAGGCGGGACGATATTCTTGGACGAGCTGGGCACTTTGCCGCTCCGTACCCAGGCAAGACTGCTGCGAGTCTTACAGGACGGTCTGGTCGTGCGTATGGGGGAAAACATCGTCCGCAAGGTGGATGCACGCGTGATCACCGCGACCAACGCGGACTTGTGGGCAGCCATCGCGGCCCGCACGTTTCGCGAGGATCTTTATCACCGCGTGGCCGTCCTGCCCCTGACCTTGCCGCCGTTGACCGAGCGGGGGAGCGATCTGGGCGAATTGGCCGCGCATTTTCTGGACGAGACCTGCGGGCAGTTGCAGGTAACACGCACGTTCTCCGAGGACGCGGTCGCGCAATTGTACCGCTATCCGTGGCGAGGGAACGTGCGGGAGCTGCAAAGCGTCATCCGACGGCTCGTGGTGCTCTGCGCCGAAAACGAAATCAGCGGGTCGCACATCGAAGCCTTGTTGGGGCGGAGTCCGGCCGGGCCAGCCCGGTTTAGCGAGCAGACCGATAGTCAGTTTTTAACGCAGTTGGCGGCTACCATGGACGAATTGTTGCTCCGCTACCAGTCCCGACGCGGATTGCCGCGGCCACCAGAAGAAAGGGACTTGATTGGCGAAATCCTTAAGCCGCTGATCTTCGGCCGCGCGCTGAAATTACGGGACGGCGACAAGGAGGCGGCCGGAGGGATGTTCAAGGATGGCAAGCTGGACACCTCGCCCACCCGCGACGGCCCCAAGGTCGAGACGTACACGAAACTGTTCCAACCGCGGATTGACGAGCAGACGGTCGTTCGCCTCCGCGGGCAAGTGCCGAGGGTGCAATCATGAGCAATAGCGTGTGGCTGGTGGAGCTGGAACTGAAACGCATCCAAACCTACCTGTTTCAGGTCCCGCGGCTGCGGGCCATGATCGGCGCCAACGCGCTGGTCGGTGAAACGTTGCGTGGAAAATGGGACGGACGCGGTTTCGGCAAGGAATTGGACAGCTTGCCCGCGCTGGCCTGGCATTGCGGCGCGGCGTTGCCCAACGGCGAGAGGGCCTGGCCGAAAGCCGGCTTTGCGAACAACGATGATGGGCAATACGATCCGCTGATCGGCGCGGGCGGTCACTGGCAGGACGACGTCGCGGCCGTGGCCACCGAGACGGGCGTGCTGACGCGAGACGGCGGGCATTTTGAAGCCGTATTTCCCAACCGAGAAAAAGCACGGGAATTCCTTTACCGGGCGAACGAGTTAGTCACCGAGCAATTGCCCGGGGCACGCCTGGAAGCTCGGTTGTGCCAACTGGAACGTCATAACGGTTTGTTTCAACGGAATGATCCCGAGAAGATCGCGTTCGCTTGTCCGGAGGCCATCTTCGACTTGGCCCAAGCCGAGATCTGTCAGTTGTCAGGGCGCGAACCGGCGGGAATCGAGGATGTGTCGGTGGGCACGGAAAAGTATCACACCGGCCCCTCTTCAAAGGCTCGTTGGGATCGGGGGGTGGCGTTTGACAAATGCAAAACGTACGACGTGTTGGGTATTTTGCGGCACAAGCTGCTAAAAGCCGTCGCTCCGAGTCCCGATGTAAGACAGACAAATGAAGGGGACGTTTTCCCGGCCGAATTCAAGGAACTCTCGACCCAGGGTTACTTGGCCGTCGTTCATGTGGACGGTAACAGCGTAGGCAAGCGATTTGACAAGGTTCGTGAGACATTCCAGAAAAAGGACTTCTTCGAGGAGTGGGCCGAGAAGGAGGCGTTCTTTGGCACCCTGCGTTGTGGGATGCGTCGCGCCGTGTTGGCCGCGGTCGAGAAAGTCTTTGCCGGCAGACGCAATCGCCGGGGCAAGGTTCCTCTGCGGCTATTGATGTTGGGCGGCGACGATCTCCTTCTAGTCTGCGGAGCGCCGCACGCATTACCATTCGTCCGCCAATTGGCCGCGGATGTGAGAGAACAAACCATGGAACTTCCGGACGCCATGGGGGGTAAAGCTCCCTTGGACATTGGCGCTGGCGTGGCGGTGGTGCAGGACAGTTTCCCGTTTCATCGCGCGCACCAATTGGCCGAACAACTGGCGACCAGCGCCAAGCGGATCAAGGATTTGGGCAGTGCGGTCGATTGGATCGTCACGTCCGAGTCCTGGTACGGCGACATCGCCGACACGCGGCAGCGGACGGCGGTGATCGACAATACGCTTATCCTGAGTTGCAAGCCGTATCCGATCCTGACAGGGGACGGCGTTCAAGGACTGGACGAGCTGCTTGCCGACGCCAAGAAACTGGCGGAGGACAACTCGTTGGCTCGCAGCCAACTGGCGCGATTGACCGGCAGCTTGGCCCACGGCCGGTACACCGCCCATTTCGTGGCGGAAACGCTACCCAACAGCACTCGTCTCCCGCTCCAAAAATGTGGGGGCCTGGGAAAGGATGACAACCCTTGGACCGAAGCGGACGGACGCCGCACCACGAGGTTGCTGGACTTGGCCGAGCTGTACGAGCTGGAGCGGCTACGGCAAATGGAGGAAGGCGAATCGCTAGGCCAAGGGGACAACTCGCCAGACAAGGAGCCGGCCCATGCCTGAGCAACGGATCACGTTTTGCTGCAAACTATTGGAAGACCTGCATTCGGGCAGCGGCTTGGGGCGGCTGAAAACGGTCGATGACTGCCACGCCCGCGACGCGGCGGGCCGGCCCGTCGTGTGGTACTCGATGCTGGCCGGGCTGCTGCGCGACGCCGCCGACGAATTGTGCGGCCTGGGCCATCCGCTGGCCGAAAAAGACCGTATTCAACGTCTGTTTGGCACCGAGGGAAAGGAATCGCGAGCGGCGATAGTCTGTCGCAGCCTGCACTTTCACCATGACGGCGCACTATCCCGCAACACGGCCGAGGACGCCGCCGACCGCATGTTTGTCAACGTCATCAGTACATCGCGGGAGGTATATTCGCGCCGCCCGTTGGACGAGACGTTGCGGACGATTGAGTACGCCGTGGCCGGGTTGATCGCCCACGACGGCGAATTGCGATTTAGAGGCGATGACAAAGATCACGAGAAAGATGCGAAGTTACTGGAACTGTGCCTCCGCCGTTTGGTCGCGCTGGGCGGCGGACGAACGCGCGGCGCGGGTCGTATCCAGCTGTCGAAGATCCATGCCGAAACGTTGTCCGGGCATTGTACCAACCTCCTGCTCAAAGGACCGCCTACTCGTCGTGTGCGCGTGGTGCTCAGGAACTTGGAGCCTTTGTGCCTTCCCGCCACCGCGAACCCTGGCAACATCCTGGAGACGGAGAACTATCTGCCCGGCCAGGCGCTGCGTGGGGCCTTTCTGACGGCGCTGCGAGTGGGCGGCTTGACCTCCGGCAACGACATGGACATACTGGCTGCGACCACCGGCGCGCAATTCACCAACGGCTATTTCGTTTGTTACGCGGATCCCGAATGCGGACTCCCCCCGGACTTGGCTCAGTTGGTCTCCATGCCTTTGCCGTTGACGGCCCAAGAGGCGAAGGCGACGGCACAAACTGCGCCGACCGGCAACCTTCCGTGGTGGACGAAACGCACCAGCCGGGACCGTCGCTGGTGGTCCGATCCGTCGCTCGAACAAGATACGCTGTGGCAGGATCGCAACGACGAATCGGCGACCGCCGAGGCGACTTCTTCCTTCAAGCGGGTCAAGACCGACGATTACCTGGTGTCCACGGACGGAACGACTTGGCGCCGCCAATGGCCGGCGGTGGCTACCCTGATGCGGAACCGCGCGCCGGTGGCGCGGCAGGACCGAAACTTGGACAGTCGGAGGCCGGACGCGACGCACGAAAACGACGATCTTGAGAAAGCCGATCTGTTTTCCGAGATGGTGTTGACTGAGGACCAGTGTTTCGTATGCGAGGTGGTCTTTGAAACGGAAAACGCGGCCACGGTATTCCAACGCGTAGCAGTACCGCTTCTGGCGAGCGAGGAAGACCAGCGGGCTTGGCTGCGCGTCGGCCGAGGAGGGCGGCCGATGCGGATCGAACGCGCTCAGTGGCTGGGCAACTCGCTGACGCCGCAGCTGAAGTCAGGGCCGGACGACAAGCCGAATTGCTTCAGCTTGACGTTGACCAGCGATCTAATCGTCCGGGCGCCCAACCTGACCTTTCGAACCACGCTGGATACGCGGACCCTGGCCAAACTGGCGGGATGCGCCGAGCATGAGGTTGGAAAGATCGGCGCCGGAGTGGGTGTTGATCCCAAAGCCTCGCTTTCGGAGACACGCGTGGTGCACGGATTTAACACGGCCGCCGGCGTTCGCCGCACTCCCGCGCTGGCGATCCGTCGCGGTTCCGCTTTCCTCATCAAACCTGACGGTGATGACGCCGAGCCTGCTCGGTTGCTATTCAATGCCTTGGCGGCTCGCGAAACGGCCGGTCAAGGAATCGGCGAACGCCTCGAAGAAGGCTTTGGCCGGTTTGTCCTCAATCACCCCGCCCACCAGGCGCCGCCGGATGACGCCGGGAATCCATCTGAACGACAGAACGGTGCCAACTCCGGCGACTCAGACGGCGGCCAACCTACAGACCCGTCGCCAGGGTCGCGCGCCGAACGGGAAATGGTGATTGAGGCA
>JBNJEM010000597.1:0-4970 GCA_051745935.1 Planctomycetota bacterium | reverse complement strand
CGTTTCGGTCCGTGGCGGCTTGGGCCGCCACGGACCGAAACGGGGCGATGGCGCGCGCAACCGCGTTATAGCGAGGAACGTAATAATCCCTCGGACAAGCCGAGGGCATTGGGCCGACGCCCAGCGGCCCCGATCATGCGACAGTTATTGATTTTGCGATGCTAAATGGCTTCGGTGTTCTGCCGCTGCCAGTATGAGGATAATCCAACCATTCGATCACCCCCTCCCGAATTTCTGATCACTGCACCACGAGCCACCAATGGACGTCGCACACAATACAGTCTACATCGAGACCTCGATCACATTCGGTTGGTCAATTTCGAACTCGGACTGGCAAATCCAGTGTTGACCACACCCTTGAACTTCCCGAGCAGTGGTGATGATGATGAGTGATTATGAAATCGACGAGATTCGGCAGATCAGGCACCAGATCTCCGCAGAACATGGTCACGACCTGCGGAAGATTGCCGAGCACTACCGAAAACTGGAAAAGAAGCTTAGAGAATCCGGGCAATTCAAGTTCGCGGATCAAAGTCCACAGGAAGTGTCAACCGCAAAAGCGGAAGGCCGCATTTAAAACGTCGGGTGGCACTGGCTGAGCGAGCGCGGGACAGGCCTCCATTCCTGATAGCGCTAAACGCGAGCGGAGCCAGTGCACGGTTTCCACTTCCCTCGCGTGGTGCCATGACTCGGTCACTGTGTACAGGCCCTCACCCCACACTGGCTCCGTTCGCTCAATCTCAAGGCAGTTAATACGGGATTGATGTCGCACACTTTTTCAATCTTTCATTCCGTGTCAGGAATATATCGCTCACTCAGCCAGTGCCACCCGCGAGTTTAACGTCGACGGCCCGCACGATGTCGTCCCAGATAAATTCCATCACGCGGCGGGCGGAGGGGCGATGCGTGCCGCCGACGTAGTCCATCTCGCCTTTGCACACCGCGCAGTGCCGGGGCCGCGGTCCATCGGCCAGCGGCTCGTCCGCTTCCTCCACCTCCTCATGGTGAACCTCCACCGGCGGCACGCCCAGCTGGTCGCGGATCCGGGCCAGGTTTTCGGTGCGCACATGATAGCCCCAAAAGCCATATCGTCGTTTGTTGTGTAGGCCACGCGGCAGGATGTGCTGCAAGAACTGTGCCAGGAACGCGACACCGGGCAGATGATGGACCTTGCGGCGATTGTCATCCCGGTAGTCCTTGTATGAGAAGAACACCTCGCCGTCCTCGATCTTGATCAGCCGATCGTTGGCGATCACCACCCGATTGGCATAGCGGGCCAGATAGCTGACCACGTTTTCACTTGGGGGCCCGTCTCCGCATCCTCGGGCCGATCGTGTTTCAGCTACCGCGCGAGGAGTCGCGGACGGTATTTCTCGACCCCGGTGGGAGCGCTATGGTGCAGCCCCAATGCGCGAATAGTCCGGCCTCGGTCGATAGGCCACAGGGCGCAAAGTCTGGTCCCCGCTTGGCTTGTGTGATAAACTGCGGATTTGATGCAGCGCGTGATTCTGCAGAACGCCCGCCGGGTTTGCCCCGTGGGTGCTGCATATAAGTACATAGTTAGCTGTCAGGAGAGTCACCACCAAATGTTGGGCTATCGCTGGCTCCTCGGATTCTCGATCGTCTGCAATGTGCTTGCAGTTGGCATGTTCGTCTATCAGTTGGCTGCAGATCGGGAAACGGAAGCAATTCCGTTCATTCTGCTGTTTGCGGGTCTCATCGGAACATTTGCTGGTACGGCCCTCCGCGGGCGGTTTCCACGACGCGCTCTCGGGATGGTATTGGAGTGGGCGGCAATTCACCAACAGAAGTTGCTTGACAATTGGGACCGGCTGCACAATGACGAAACACCTCAAAGAATTGACCCCCTGGACTAGGAGGTAATATTATGTTTCCACGAGTTTCTGGCGTACGCCACCTAAAGGATTACGAACTTGAGATCAGCTTTTCGGACGGCACCGTCGCGAACCTGGATTTCCGGAGGCGAATAGTTGGGCGCGGCGGCGCATTTGAGTCTCTGCAGGACGTCGAGTCGTTTGCTCAGGTTGCGGTTGATGGCGAAGCTGGCACGGTGGTCTGGCCCAACGGAGTCGATTTCTGCCCAGACGTACTGTATGCCGAAGCCACGGGAAAAGATATCCATGAGTTGGGCAACGAATTAGAAATCGCGTGAGCGTTCCTCACAAGATCGCCGAACCAACCGATGCAGCGGAGCGGGAACAAGCGTGTTGAAAGTGGTAATGTCACTTCCCGCCCGCTGATCGCAGACGTTCCCGAACTCATTTGCGAAACGTGCAAGGGACGGATCCATGAAGAGAATCAAGATCGGGTGGTAGCGAGGTGTCCCTCGGAGAATTTTCCCTTCTCACTTATCGCCGTGGCGGATGGGATTTCCAGTTGCGCGTTCGGCGGAAGTGTCGCTCGCTGGGTGGTCGAACAACATTTGTCCACGGATGAGATCTCACTCCCTCCCGATGTCGACATTGAAACTGTATTTCGAAACTATCTCACGACGTTAAATGAGCAGTTTCGCGCGGAATTCGCGGATCTACCGGAAATGCTCGAGTCGGGTGCGTGTCTCAGCATGGCCGTCAACCGGGCAAATGAAACCCACTGCTTCTGGGTTGGCGATGGACCGATCTATGAAACAAAGCAACAAAACGGCCGCTACGTCACCTTGCAACAGCTATCCCCGCAAGCCAAGATGATCAAGGTTGACCTGGAAGCGGCAGGTATTCCCTACCAGGACGCGGACGGCCTATACGCTGACTTCCATGCGCTCCGGCACAGCTTCATTACGGGGGCCTGGGAGTCCGGTGAATCCCCGGAGGTGGTGATGTCCCTGGCTCGCCATCGGAGCTTGCGGATGACGATGCAATACACGCATGTGGACAACCTGGTCCAGACGCGGGCCGTCCAGGCCTTGCGATCCCCCTGAGAAAGGATTCCGCGAGTTAGGGGGTGGACAGCATTCCGTGCTGTCCACCTGATGTCGTTTTTGGTCACGACTGGCCTCGGACCCTTTTAACAGCCCGTAACAAAACCTGACTTCCGCTTCAAATAATCCCTGGATAACACCAGACCTGCACGGTTTTGTTATGGGTTCTAAAGAAGGTACGCCCGAAGGGATTCGAACCCCTAACCCTCGGTTCCGAAGACCGCTCCGACACTTTCATGTCATCGTGTAGCTGCCCGTGTCAGATGGGGTCAGATAGGGTCAGCAGTTGCCATCGAGACGGTCCTTACCGTCTCTCTGAAAACGTGGACATTGTGCCAACCCATGACACGCTAGGACACCGAGCGCACACGCGGGACATATTCCTGCTGTCCATTCTGCTGTCCACCCTATTCGAATGACCAATTATCGCCTCTTTCTATTTCGCTAATTAGTCGCCGCTCCATGGGGCAACTCCCTCCCCGCGTCCACATCCCCCGACTCCTCGAGCGAATTATTGACGCAGTTTTTTCCGTGAGCTTTTCGGAGGGTGAATAATTATTCCCCTCACCCCCTTCCAGAGGATTCATTTATGTCTGATGCGATCACTTACCGCGTTGTCAATCTCCCTGAATCGTTATTGGTCGCAATGCGAGAAGCAAGGGATCACGCCGAAAGCACCAACGCTGAGTTCCTTGCCGACGCTGTTGACAGTCACCTACCTCGACTTGTCCACGATTTACAACGCCTAGGTATGGGGGCCTACAGTGGAAACCTCAAGGCAGCTAGGTTGCCATTCTCCGATGATGACGCGACGCTCGGGCGATTACGCGAAGCGGCGGACACAGTTGGACTACCCACCACCAAGCTTCTCGAACTCTGTCTGGTCGCGGCAGTCCGGCCGCCGGAGTCGCCGAAGCCACGGCGTCGCCGCAGGACGCGGTCGAAAGAAACGATGAAAAGGAAATCCGGAGGTTCCGAATAGTCGGCTGGGATTGATTGCCGTACGTTCCGATCTTGGCGACCGGTGGAGAGCCGGACAGGACTTACACTGCTCTATCGGGGGGCGCGAACAACCTCTTTGGCGATGAGTTCAGGATGTCATCCGCTGGTATCGCACACCTGACGAATCTGACGGGGCTCTCTGTCAACGACAGCTACGGAGGAAACAACCCGGTTAAGGTACTGCCTTCATTAGCCAACCAGACTAAACTGGAATCAGTCAGACTGATTGGCTCCCCCATTACAGATTTGTCACCGTTTGCTGGCTTGCCAAATCTAAAAAAGCTGCAAGTTTCATATAGCATACATATCAAGGACCTGTCGCCGCTGGTGGGGGCAACAAAACTCGAAGAATTGAGCTTAAGCAAACCACGTCGTTTAGAGAGTTCATCACCTTTGGATTTGTCACCGCTTACGCATCTGACGAACCTGAAAAAACTGACGCTTGCCGGACGCACAATGGACGACCTATTGCCACTCCAGGACCTTAAGAAGCTCGAGGAGCTTGTTCTAACGGGTAACATTGCTGATCTGACGCCGCTAAAGAAGATGAATAGCCTAAAGAGGCTCCATCTTGGAACAGCAACCGACCACGAGCGCGAGCAGCTGGAAGCAGCTCTTCCCGGATGTTATGTTTCCGTCGCCCGTTCGCAATGAGATTATTGGGTTATCGCCGTCTCATCAACTCATACGTATTAGCGCACGCGCCGAAATACGACCGAAATGTGACATAGCCCATGACTCGGTGGAAGGGCAGCACAATTGGCCAATCCGGCCGATCCCGAATGATGTAAGATGAGGTGTCAGGTCCCGAAAATGAACTCGGATTTCGCGAAAAGTGCTGTTTCAGAGCCGCATGGGCGCGGCCTTCATTTCTCGCTGCGTCGTCTCTTGTTCTGGATTCTCTGCATCGGTGTCGTGTTGGTAATTCTCGTCGCGTTGGCGAACGCTGTCCGTAACGCCCGCCGCATGGCAATCGCGTTAAGTTCTGAATCTCGGCTGAATCAGATGCAGCTTGCGTTTCACAATTACC
>JBNJEM010000596.1:0-4972 GCA_051745935.1 Planctomycetota bacterium | reverse complement strand
CTGCAGCTCGCTGACGATCTCGCGAGCATTGGCGCGGTTTTCATCGACGTCGGCCGACACGGTGATGGCGCGGAGCTGGTCCACGCGGTTGATCTCGGAGAGGCTCTGTTCGGTATGGACCTCAGCCAGCTCGGTCACCGGCCGTTCCGCGCCGTCGTCCGCGCGGATGCGGATGTCTTCGAAGGCGGCCAGGGAGCGGCGATCCTTGCGAGGATAGCGAACCATGAGTTTCACTTCGTGCCGGCCCCGCTGGAGCCGCATGACTTCCTCGCCATAGTACGCGGCGCGGACGGTCTCGGCCACCTCGGCCTCCGAGACGCCCATCGCTTCGGCGTCCTCTTTCACTCGCAACTGAAGCTCCCACTTGCCAGGCCGGCTGTCGTCTCGAACGTCGAATACACCGGGGTATTCGAGCAGCTTGGCTTTGGCTTGTGCCACGGCCTGCTCCAGGATGTCGGCGTGATCCTCCTTGGCCAGAAACTTGAACTCGATCGGTGTCCCGCCCGGTCCCGCCGCCGCGGCGCCGAAGGTCAAACTTTCCACGCCTGGCAGTTCACCCGCCTCGTTCCGCCACTGGCGGACCAGCGTTTGACTGTTAACGGGCCGATCGGCCACGTCAACCAGCTCGGCGGTGACGCCACCGAAGTGACCGCCGCTGAGCTCGGTGGTCATCCCGGCCCCCTGCCTTTGGCTCGTGTAGCCCACCGACCGCCGCGTGAGCCGCAGCACCGGCGTGCCCTGCTGTTCATAGCGGGCGTTGACGCGGCGGATCGCGGCCTCGAGGCGGCGGGTGGCCCGGTCGGTGACTTCGGCCGGCGTCCCATCGGGGTAGGCGACGGACGCGTCAATCGTGTTGCTGTCGAGCTTTGGAAAGAGAACGAAGGGCACCAGCCCGCCTCGAACCAAAGCCACCGCCAGAAGCAGCAACGTCACCGCGGAACTGACCGCGATCGCCGGGTTGCGAAGCGACGTTCGCAGCAGCGGCAGGTAGATTCGCCGGGTCATTGAATTCAACAAGCGGAGGGCGTGGACGTTGATCCAGCCCAGTAGCCCGGCTACCTTGCGCAAGGGATAGAAAAAATGGGCCAGTAGGAACGCGGCGCCCAATGCCAGCGAGCCCCCGGTCCAGCGGAGCAGAGACGGCATGGTTCGTCGCACGCGCCGCGTGCGGGCGATCAGACCTTCTGCCCGATCCCCGTCGCCGTGGGCCAGGTGACACGGCAAGATGAAAATGCCTTCCACCAGCGAGAGGGCGAGCATGGCGATCATCGCCAGCGGCATCACGGCAATGAATTTCCCCATCACCCCCGTCACGAAAAACAGGGGCAGGAACGCGAAGATCGTGGTCGTCACCGACGCGGCTACCGACGGGAGCACCTCGAGGGTCCCATCCACCGCGGCGCGGACGAATCCCACCCCGCGCTGCCGGTGCGTGTAAATGTTCTCCCCGATAACAATGGCGTCGTCCACCACGATCCCCAATGCCATGAGAAAAGCAAACATGCTGAGCATGTTCAACGTCTGCCCGCTGAAAAACAGCACCGCGCATGCCCCGAGCAGCGAAATGGGGATGCCCAGGGCCACCCACCAGGCCAGCCGTAGCTCCAGAAACACCGACAACGTCAAAAGAACCAGGGCCAGGCCCATAAGACCGTTCTTGCCCAGCAGTTCCATCCGGTCCCGCACATTGATCGAATCGTCCTGCCACGTCACCAGTTCGTGGCCGGCGGGAAGCTCCTTCCGCTCCACATACCCGTTCACCGCGTCGGCCATCGCCAGAAGATCCTCCGTGGCCGTGCGATTCACCGAGATCGCCAACCCGGGTTTCCCGTCGATGCGTGTAAACGACGTCACATCGGCGAATTCGTCCCGCACGGTCCCCAGGTCTCCGACCGTCAGAACCACGCCTTCCGCCTGCGTTACCAGCGGGATCTTGGCGATCTCTCGTCCCGTCAACCGCTTGCTCTTGCCGCGGATGAGCACGTCCTGGCCTTCGGTTCGCATCAGGCCGCCCGGCAAATCGAAGTTCCGACGGCGCACGATCCGGGCCACTTCCCGAAGCGTCAAACCGTAACGCCGCAGCGTCGCCTCGGACATCTCGATGTCGATCTGGTAGTCCTTGGCCCCGACGATCTCGGCCTGGGACACGGCCGGGAGCCGAATCAGGTCGTCACGGACCGCTTCGGCCAGGTTCCGCAACTCCACTTCCCCTCCAGACCGTTCGGTTTCCGGCCCCACCAACCCCACTTGGATGGCCGGACGCCGCACCGTCAGCTGCTTCACCTCGGGATCCTCGGCGAGCACCGGGAAGGTGGAAATGCGGTCCACCTCGGAACGAACTTCGCCGAGGATCTTCTGGGCTCGAGCTCCCTCCTCGAGTTCCAATACCACACTGCCCGAATTCTCCCGCGCCACCGCCGTCTGCTTCTTGATCCCGTCAACCGATCGAACCGCTTCCTCGATCTTTCTGCAAATCCCATCCTCGACCTCCTCGGGACTGCCGCCTGGATAAGGAACCGTGACCGTGATCATTTCCAAGTCGAATTCCGGGAACACCTCGCGGCGGAGATTCATCAGCGAGACAGCCCCCACCACGAGCACACTGATCATCAGCGTGTTCATTGCCGGCGTGTTGTGAATGGCCCAGCGGACAACCGACCTCATGGCGTGACACTCTCTTCTCGAGCCAAATCCGTCTCGGGCAACTCAGCCGTGGGGAAGTCATCGGTGGCGAGCTCATTGGTCTTGGCTAGCCGGACGGACATGCCGTCGTGGACCGCGGAGAGCGGCGTGATGACGACTCGGTCGCCGGCGACCCAATCCCCCGAATCCGCCCGCACCAGGACCAACTCGTCGGTGGCCTGGGCCACGTCCAGGTCCACGATGTGGAGGCGGCCGTCGCGAACTCGCCACGCCTGGTTGCCAGGCCGAACCGCCCGTTCCGGCACCTTCAGAAGCGGCGTGCGGGATCCCAGGTGCAGTTGGACGGTCACGTACATGCCTCGCACCAGCGCCCGGGGCCCCCGCCGCCGTGAATCCTCCGCCAGCGCCCGCGTCTTTCGGGGCTCGGACACAACGATGCGGCACGGCACCGTGCGTGTCTTCTCGTTCAGCCCCAAGCCGTCGTAGCGGTCAAGCACCCCGTCCCAGGCGTAGCGGCGCCCCCGCACATCGTAGATGACGGTAACCGCAACCCGCGGCAGCTGGTAATCCCGCCTCGCGTCGGGATGCTCGCCTCGCGACTCGACGCCGGCATGCTCCCACAGCCAGCCGAGCTCGTCCACCTGGAGGCTGCACGTCACCTCCACGGCTGACGTGTCCTCCAAAGCGACCAATTCGGTCCCCGGTTGAACATAGCCACCTTCCTCCACGTGCGCGCGCACCACCACGCCGTCCACCGGGGCGTGTACCTGGGTGCGAGACAAGTCGACCCCGGCCAGCTCCAGCCGAGCCTCCGCCAATGCCTTGGCTTGCCGCAGCCGGTTTCGCCGCGCGCCGGTCATGCGAAGCTGGTTTTCCAGCGAGGTGAGACTGTTCCGGGCCGTCACCTCCGCGCGTTTCGCCTCGTCGAGCGAGGCTTCACTGGTGGCCTTGCGATCCCAGAGTTTGCGCATTCGCTCCAGTTCACGGCGTTGCAGCTCCAGATCCTCCGCGGCCAGCTCGATCAGCGACTCCGTGTTCGACGCTTCTACTTTAAGCTCTTGGAGGTTCGCCTCGGCTTGGTCGACCTCTCGTTCGAGCCGCTGGACATCCAGTTCATACGTGCGCGGGTCAATCTCCATCAGCAACTCCCCGGCCTCGACATACGTACCGGCTTCGCACTGGGGCGATTTCTCGTTGATTCGGCCGGCGACCTCGGCGGCCAAGTTGATTTCCCGAAAAGGAACCACCAAGCCATCCGTCTCGATCACGAGTCCCTCTTCGTGGGCCTCCACGCGAGCGGTTTCCACCAGCGGCACGGCTTCGGCGACATCGGCCGATTTATCCGGTTTCTTCCCGCCCGAGATCACGACCAGTCCCCCAACCCCAACGGCCAAAATCGCCACGGGAATCACGGTCCGCGGGAGCTCGCTGAAAAACCATTTTCGTTTACTCATGGTCGGTTAGGACTCCGTCAGAGTCGGCGAGGCCGCGTCGGCCGCGTCAGGGTGCCCGCCGTCGTCGTGCGCCAGCGGCATCCGCCGCCGCCCCAGCGCCGAGAGCAACAAATCGGTGATGTGGTCGGCCAACTCAGCCGGGCCGAAGTGCTCCTCCAGCTCCGCTTCGGGAACCAACATGTGCAGGAGCCCGCGACTGCTGGCGGAGAAGAAATGCATCCGATAAAAAGAGCATTGGCCGATAATGCTCAGACCCAATTGCCGTCGCTTGGGCATGGGCGTGCCGGCCGGTACCAGCTCGTCGAGAATGGCCAGGAGCGTCTGGAAATTGGGCCGCAGGTAGTCTTCCACCAATTCCAGCATGGCCCCGCTCGGCCGTAGGATTTCCCGCTGCATCAGCCGATGATGCCAGGGCAGATGTTCCACGCTCAGCATGCGATTGAGCGTGATGTGAACGAAGTCGCGCAGCTTTTGCTCCGGCGCGGTGCCCGGCGGCCATTCGGGAAGCGGCCTTTGGCTGACGGCGAAATCGTGGGCGTAGCGGAGTACCTGCCGGTAGAGCCGTTGTTTGTCCCCAAAATGGTAGTTTACGCTCGCCAAATTGGCACCCGCGCGCTGGCAGATCCCGCGGATCGTGGTCCGCCGGAACCCATGCTCCGCGAAAGCCGCCCCCGCCGCTTCCAGAATTCGGCTGCGCGTGTCCTTTGTGCTCATCCCGTGTTCCCATCCGCCTCTCAAACCGCCCCGTGTACGCCTGTATCAAACAAGTGTATTAAACTGGCGTTGGTTTGTCAAATTGTAGCCGTTCACGGGTGCCACTACACGGCCTGGACACAGGAGCCCGCATGGATGCCAAGGAGCCCGCATGGATGCCA
>JBNJEM010000595.1:0-4985 GCA_051745935.1 Planctomycetota bacterium | reverse complement strand
GTGTTGCCATCGATTATCGAGGGGTTTGGCCTGCGCCGCATGACGGCTGCAGAAGCGGAGCACAAACGCCGTGAGGCCGTGGAACGCAAACAAGAGGAGCTACGACAGGAAGGGCACCGAGGCCCTCTGCGGTAAGACGACTCAAGTGCTGTTTCCTTCCGTCGTCCGGACTGGCAGAATAGCCCGTCCACGCGATGCCAACTGAGCCCGTAAAAACACAACGCGGGCGCCTACCGAAATGCCACGGCCTTCCAAACGAAGCCATGCCACTCCGGCCACCGTCGCAGGTGTTGCTTGACAGGCGGGGTGCAAATCGCTTGTAATCGGGCGCAGAGGTTTGGCATGGGGATGGCGCGGGACGAGCGGGCGCGAGGTGGCGTCGATGCAAGAATAATGTGTTTGGTTGCGGTTTTGAAACCTGTCTACCAGCCAGTCGTGGTACTGGTACCGCAAAACTCAACGTCCCGTTGAACTAGTACATCGGCACGGTTTAGTTCCAACGTCAGGTGATAACAGATCGTCATCTCCTGACTATATTTCAGGCGGTTGGATTTTTCCGGTTGGAAAGCGGCCCGACGCAAGCCGTCCTCCCGTTGGTCGGACTCGGGGGCGGAGAAAGTCATCCGTGACCGGTATAATCCCGTAAATGACTCGCATTCGGAGGACAATATCATGCGGAATCCCGTTCTCCTGAAAACTCTGACGTGGTTAGTGGCCTTTGCCATGGCGCCATGTCCGTTATGGTCGTCCGAGTCCTCGTCGAAAGCTGAAACGACGGATTCGGTGGACGCCGCGAAAAGCGATTCCGAAAACGAAACTACGTCGGAGGACCGAGCAGCGCCACCCGACGCCAATCCAGCGCGACCATTCGTGTACCTCGACAAGTCGGCCCGCAACGGACGCAAGACGAGAAACCTGACCCAGAAAGGTTTGCTGCACCAGGAACTATACCGACAGGCGTTCCTGTTGGCAGCCCGGGAAGAATGCGGAGCTGTGACTCGCGATGCCCGGCTGAAGGACCCCATGTCCGCGGAGGGCGGCAACCTGCCGTTTGCATTGGCCAGTACGGAGTTTCCGGAGTCCGATCAGGATTCCGCTGCAGCGGCTTTCAAGCTGAAAGTCCGTCGTGGTCTCCCAGACAAGCGGAAGGAGAAGGTGGCCCAGCTTGGGCTGGCGAAGGCGCCGGAGCGCGGAAAGCTGAAAACATCTTTGATCGCGGCCGAAGAACTCTCCCGTGGCCGTTTCAAGGAAATTCTCGAGCAAGAGGGATTCGCGGCGAAGGACCGGCCACACTCGCAACACCCAGTGCCCGAGGAGGTCAAAACACGTCTGGAAGATCTTGTCTTCACATCTCAGTTTGCAGCCATTCGTCAACTTCACGACCTGATACGCCGGCAGGGGGAAAGCCCCTTTCTGTTGGGCGCCCTGGTGCGGGGCTACGCCAACCTCGGGGTCTTAACCGAATTGTACTGGGCCCCGGCTCACAAGGTGTTTAAGGCGCGGGCGCTGCTGTATGCGCAGCGGATGCTCACCACGGGAGACGACGAATGTTGGGCCCGCTGGCATCGAGCCTATGCCTTTGCGCTGACAGGTATTCCGATCTCGGTCGTGGAGGATCTCCAGACGGCGGCGCAGCGTCGCGATCAGGCTCGGGACGGGGAAACGGTCGATCCCCCAGCGTGGGTCGGAGTGATCGATGCTTATGGACAACAAGACATTTCTGGTTTGAAAGCAGATAACTTTCAAAGCGGCATCGCGCCCCTTGCCCATCTGATGCGGTTTGAATTGATCAAACAATGTGGCGGCGCGCAATCAGGGGATCCTCGCCTGCGCCCGGCCGCGTTGGAGGCCGCTGATGCGTTGCCAAATTGTTATCGTTTCAATCAGGCTGTCTGCCGCTATTGCTGCGTAGTCCCCCTTCACGAAGCGACCAAGCGGGGAAACCGCCTGCTGGGCAAGCGTCTATATTTGGAGCTTCTCGGCATGCCAGGGCTCCCGCCGGCGGCGAGGACAATCTGCCAAACGAAGGCCCAGAAAGAGAGCCCGCTGGCTCGGTTGTTCGGCGCTGGGACTAGTGATACGACGACGGAATTTTCCACACGCCGTCGATTAATGCAGGTTTTGCTGGGCGAAACGACGCGGAACTCGTCCGAAGATGCGGAGTCGACCGAGAGTAGCCACGAAAATGACGCCACAAAAGGACCGGCGGAGCAGGTTGCGGCCGACAAGGGTGAGTTATCTTGGGCAAACCTCGGCCACTTGATCCGCGAAATCTCTTTTTTGAACGTATGGCAACGGACCCGATTTCTCCGGTACATGTTGGGTGTACCGCCGGAAGACTTCATTGAGCGGAGTGAGCCTTTGGTCGCCGACCATCCTTACCGGCTCGCCCTCGATGCAATGGCATGGGATCCCAAGGAGAAGGACGCGGCACAAAGGAAGGCGGCCACTGGATGCGATTGGGATGACATGGAACCGCAAGCAGCCGGGATACTTGACATTTTGTGGGACGGTGATGACAAGATGTCCACTCCGGTCCTCCTCCAAATGATCGTCCATTTCGACATCACCATGAACGACCTGCGGCACATGTGTTTCATGCCGTATCTTGAGGCACGCAGTTTCCCCAACATTATCGATTTTTATTTGGCCATTCACCCACGTTCTCCGTCGGCCCGTTGCCTCCAGCTCGAGTACCAGTGGGATGAATACAAGGACAAAGCAGCCGTGTGGGCCAAGGAGTATTCGGACCTGGCGGTTGTTCAGTCCGTGGTGGGAAAACAGTTATTGGCCAAAGAGCGTTATGAAGAGGCTATCAAATACTTGAAGGCCGCCATCGAACTGCAACCCTCGCGAGGAGTCTATCTCTCCTTGGCGAAGGCGTACGACGGGCTGGGGCAAGAGGACAAGTGGTTCGCTACGATGAAAGAGTATCTTGAGTTGCCAAATCTAGGGTTGAGTCAATATAGGTTCCGGGAGAAGATCGCGTTGCGTCTACGCTTGAAAGGCCAGTGGGAAGAGGCCTTACCGTACGCAGAGGAGGCGGCCAGCTCATATGCATCCTATGGCCTGCTTGCGGCCGCCAGGTGCCACGAGGGGTTGGGAAATTGGGAAAAGGCCAATGACTATTACAAGGCTAACGCAAACCGCTACCCCCATAGCGGCTATTTGCCATGGTATCTGTTCTGCCGTCGAACCGGAAAAGGGAACGTAAAACCAGTACGAGAGCGCGTTCAGCAGCAACTCGAGAACCCCGCGATGCGCAAGGCTGAGAGGTATCCCAGTAGTACGGCAGCCTTCTATGTGCTCGAAGACAACTTGAAGAAAGCCGTGCAGATTTATGAAAAGGTGTTCCACGAAGCCGACAATCCCTATTACGGCTTACACGCTGCACTGATTGCCGATGAACTTGGACAAACCGAACGTCGCGACACCGCTTTGAGGCGCATTGTTGACAAGGGGCCTGAGTATGTTAATGCCGCGACCGACGAGCCCCAGCACAATGAAATCAGACTGGCCGAGCTGTTCCGTCAGGACTTAGCCGAAGGCGGACGTGTGGCGTTCAATATCGAAACCGCTCGAACGTTGCACCCCGACGACTCCCGCCACGACCAGCCTAATGTCGATTATTTCCTCGCGAAGTATCTCGAGTTGCGCGGCAAAGAGGATCTAGCCATTGAGTTGTGGCAACAGTGTATGGTATCAAATGTCTTCCTCAAAAACCGTACCCTTGCCTGCGGGGAGCTCATCCGTCGCGGACATGAACCGATTGCGCCTGCAGATCGTTCGACAAGCGAGAAAGCGAAGGATATACAAATGGAGAAAGCAGGCGAATTGGACTCCGATTGAAAGCCGGAATATTTCCCTGAAAACAATCGGTACTGTAGCCATAAGCGATGATAGTTTGGCCGTTCGCCGGATCCTTGCTTCGTTCATAAATGGCTTCGTTCATAAATAGCCGAATATACCGGTCGCGGATGACTTTCTCCGCCGCGAGTCCGACCAACGGGAGGACGGCTTGCGTCGGGCAGCTTTCCACCCGGAAAAATCCAACCGCCTGAAATATAACCGGTCCACGCGGCGGCGACTGAGCACGCGGAAACACCATCCCGAAGGCTGCCGGAACACGGCGCATGTTCAAGCGAAGGCATGCCGCCACGACCACCGCCGTGGGTGTTGCTTGACAGGGTGGGTGTAAATCGCTTGTAATCGAACTGGTACCGTCGGTGAACTCGCCCGTACTTCCACCGTTTTGTTCGCCCGGGCTACTTCCCCCTCTGGCTTACTCCTTCGTTTACTTCTAAAGCGGGCCAAGTGTCTGCTTCCCCTGGTGAGAGATATCTCATTGGTGTCCTTCTTCGTTTCCTTCTCTCTTTTTTCTGGTAGCGGCCGCAATTATGCTGGTTTCACAGTGAGTTTTTCGTGAACAAAAAAGTGCTCCGGAAGGTTCGGCAAAACCTCCCGGAGCGGTCCGCAGGGGAGAAAGCAGCTCCCATGGGACAGCCCCAGCATAATCAACAGTCGGGACGTGTCGCCAGAGCGCAGCGACGGCCTCGAACGTGTTTGCGCAAAGGATGCGGTCGCGTTTACTATCCGACTCGCTGGAATCAACGCTACTGCCGAGACCCTGAATGCCGGCGTCTGGCGCGGCGTTGGCAGGCTGCCATCGAACTGAGATCTTTACCATCGGAACGTCACCTGCAGCCACGCGCGACGTGGTGTTCGCCCAACACTGCTCTCTTTGGTTCCCGGTTTGAAACCCCTCGACTAACAACCAGTCTTGGTTCCGAAAAACTCAGCGTGCCACTGAAATAGTACATGATCAACGATGTAAGCGCGACTACCAGTATCCGGTACGCTGATATGCGACGCCACCTTCACAGTCCAAGTAATAGGTTGCCCCACCGCCGTCAGCTTCGGTTGGGCTATAGTATTCGATAGCGTTCTCTAGCGGCTTCCAGTCAAATTCAGAAAATAAACGTTCG
>JBNJEM010000594.1:0-5010 GCA_051745935.1 Planctomycetota bacterium | reverse complement strand
GCCTGGGGAACGGACGCTGTGGAGCCCCCGTGTAATCAATTCCCACGGCATTATTCACGGCGGTAACGAATTCCGCCGGCAGCGGCTTGCCCCTCGTCCCGTTCAAGTAGCCCAGCGAGTGGACCAGGTTGTGCTGGAAGTAGTGCTCCAGCGATTCGCCGCTTTCTTGATCCACGATGGGATTCGGAATCTCCTCGGTCTCGAACGGCGGATACGATTGAGGCGACCAAATCTGGTAATCGGGAGTGGAGGCAATGAACGGTCCATAAGGCGGCGGGACGTCGCTAGGAAACTTTGCCCTGCCACCACGCTGCCGCGTCGCGAATCGAACGTTGGAGTCATCGTCATCGGCCGGGTCGTCGTACGGATCGAACGGATCTCCCTCTCCGTACCCGCTCTTTTCGCGCACATCTTCGCCGTTGTACACCGTGAGGTCAATCGCGGCCCAATCCACCGTGATATAGGGATTCCGCCTCGCATCGTGCGGCTCAAGCGGATTGGCCAGACGTTGGACAAAGGCCGCTTTGTAATCGAGCGTGGTGCCCGTGTGCTGCATATTATTGTCAGCCAGCGGGCGTCCCTCGACGTTGTCGAACGGTTCGTCCGGAAACAGGTCCGTGGTTCGCTTCGATGGGTCCGGGTCCGCGTACCCATCGGGAACGCCGACCGCCGTATCAAAGACGTGGCCAGGTTCCTCGTAATAGTTGTCGTTGGGCAATGGTTCGGAGACGTTGAGCCCAATGCCGCGCTCGACCAACGCCTCATTGCTCCACGAGGGTGGCGCGTGAGCCGCGCAGATGATCCCCAGCGGCTCGCGAATCGGATTGGGAGGGTCCAACAGCTCCAAGTAGCGAGGCCGGCCGTCGTTATCGACCATTCGAAACGTGTTGCCGCTCATCACGATGCGCTGAGGCGAAGGAACCCAGAAAGTTGTCGGATCGTTGTCGTCGGCGGCACTGACGCGTGTCAACTCGCGAGGGCCAACCGCCGCGTATCCCCCTGGCCGCAGTTTAACAGGATTTGGATTTCGGCAAAAAAATGTGGCCCATCCAGGACCCGATTTCGGCGGCGCTTGTTGCGTAAACCAGACATACCGCTCCGGCTCAATCTGATGATCCTCCTCGGGTGACGGCGGAGGGGCGCCTAGCAACGAAGTAGGCAAGTCCATATTATAGGCTGTGTTGGGATTGCCGGTCCAATGGGGATTGAATGACGTACTGTCCGGTTTCCCCTCGCCGGTCCATCGCTGTGACCGCTCGAGTGGACTCAGCGGAGAATCCGCCTCATTCAACGGTTCACTGATCATTACCCGCCACACCGGCGCCCCGCCTGGTGCTAAGCGGCCCAGATCGAGCATCCCGTTTTTGTCGTAGAGTTCCCGAGGGAAACTGGTATTGGTTGGGTCCGGATATCGCGGATTCGTGGGCAGATTTCGAGTGCAATAAAGCTCCAAGAACAGTGACCCTTGAGGGATACGATACTGGTCCAGATCATCATCACCATCTTCCTCTTCCTCTTCCGGCTTGCGTTTGCCTTCTCCCGCGCGGTCGTTCGCCGTGTCCTTGACGTTCCGATTGTGAAACGCCGTGGCTTCGGTCAGTAACAGGTCCGGATACTCGGCGCCCCAGACCAGACGACGGTCGCCGCCTTCGTCCGTAGCGGGGTCTCCATCCATATCTTGCCAGCCATTGCCATTGAATGGATTCACGTCGTATTCGAAGGGCGTCATGATGGCGTTGGCGTCGCGGAAATCGACAGCGTTAATGGCCCATTGGGCGATCCGATGGGCTGTTAATTCGGCGCGCTCGGCGGCCGTCAGTCCTGCTTCTTCGCTTGGATGGAGATATCCACCGGGTCCCACTTTCTCGGTCAGCAGCATCATCAGGCAATAGAGATGGCGGGCATGGATTTGAGGGGCGTACCTTTTCGCGTCCGGATTGTCGGCGAAGACTGGATCATCATTGAAATAATCGAATGGGACACCATCATAGCCAGGTGGTAAACCAGGACGATCAGGCCACACGATTTCCCCATCCCCGTCGGCTTCAGCCGGCTCGTCCACGACATTGTTCCCGTTGTCGTCACGGCCATTGCCAAGCAGACGGTTGACGTTAAACCGCTGGCCATGCCAGATTTCCCACGGCACGATCTTGAGCATTTCGTCGTTGATTTCCGCTTCCGAAACACCACCTTCCCGGAGCCTTAGGCGATACAGGTCGAGGATACTGTTCGACTTGGCCTCGGGCACGAGATTGGCAAGCTCGTCACGCCGGTCAGCCGGCACTCCGCCGCCGGGCGCGGGAATGTGACGGCTGCGCGTGGTGACGCGACGGCGGTTTTGACGTTTTGCCTCGATGTCGGCCGCACTCGAGCTCGGGTCTTGACCAAACGTGTCGATAGCACTTGTCAACAGCCGGTCGGGCAGCCCGAACGCATCAACATCCTCGTACCGCAGAATCCGTTCCAGCTCGGCCACGGTAAACGGCGCGTCCGTGTAACCGGCCGCCTTTCGGCTCAGGACCAACTCATAGGGATCCCCCACTGTCTCACCTGGCTCGCCCATGTAGAACACCAACGGTTGACCTGCGTAATCGAGACCGATGGCGCCGCGCCCCCAGATATCGGGGGGCATACCGAATGCCGAGTAGGTGTCAGCATAGTCCCGAGGCAGCCCCAGGTTCTTAATGAAGCTCATCGCGTCATCCTTGTCACTGACGCCCGCCGCATTGCCGGAGTCCGTCACATCATGACGGTAACGCCGTGACAACAATCGCTCGAACTGATTACGACCGAACAGGTGCCCGAGAAAAACATCGGCGGGCCCCACGCCAAGGCCACGCGGCAACAACGCCGTTTGTAGCGGTGGTGGAGACGACGTGGCAAACGGTGCCGGGTCGTCGCTGGGCGCCGGAGATGACTGCAGCGACACGGTGCCGGGCCAGCTGCTCAGGTTGGCATACTGATCGCTAATGTGTGCCGGGCTGCTATGGGCGTTCACGTTCAGCCGCCCGTCCAGGTCCTGACACAGAATGGCGACCAAGGGCTTGTAACGGCGCCCGGAATCGTCGGTCTGAATCGGCAACCCAACGTCCATCCAAATGCTGTCGGGTACCCCGTCGCCATCGTTGTCGACATCCCAGACCATTTCGGGCAGACTCTGCCCCGCGTCTTCATCCGGCAGTCCCATCGTATTCACGAAATCGGTGGCGTTCACGAAATGGGGATGATCTTCCGGCAACGGGCGAAGAATGATCATCCGCTTGAGCTGAACGATTTGATCCGCGACCTGAGGTTCCAATGGATCGTCCGACGTGCCCCGAATTCCATCCGGCCCGTAGGGATAGCGAAAAGCAGCGACCTGATCTTCGGGACCTGAAAGGTCATCAGCGGCGTCACCAAATCGCTTGAGCCAGTAATTCACCAGTGCCGGCCGATGAAAGGAGGGGATGATGCCGTTGTTGCTGGTATCAGGCGGAACCATGGCCAGAAACATGTTCTGATAGTCCACGGCGTCCCAGGTTTCATCCAGGCCGCCCACCCCCGGTTTGTCCTTGTCTGAAGGCGCGTAGTTCCTGTAGTTTGGGAGCAGTGCGACGTCCCCGCTGATCGAACCCAGTGAAACCGTGGCGTCCAGCGTGTGCTTTGTCGGGTGGTATCCCGCCCCTTTACCATTGAAAGGTCGCCCATTGATAAGAAACGGCGTCGGCGCATCGGCTTGCGGATAGGCTTTCCTGCTCCCTTCACCGGCCGGCCATTCAACAGTCAGGGTGCCACCGGTCACGTTCCCGCCCGAGACCTCGGGCGTGTAATCGACTATCCGTGCTCCTTCCGCGACGGTTGGAATATCGCCGCTGCCATTGGGGCGTTGGGCAAAAGCTGGTCCCAACAAATTGAACGTACACCCGTTGTAGTAGCCGGGTTGAGTTCGAAAGCGGTTCCCGAATGGCTGGTTCTCTGGCGGCAGAACAGCAAACCTAATCCGTAGAAACTCACCATCCACTTGGAGGTCCCAGGATTCTACCGTACCCGCCACGCCATCATTTCCCACCAGATCCCGCAACAGACTGTGTCCCTTGAGGGCCGATCGGGAATCTTCCGGTGTGTCTCGCACGAGTTGGTACATGGCGCGATCCAGCAGTTTTTCTGGATCGTCACCGTAGCGTTCCTGCCGCGCATTGGCCTCGGCGGCACGCCGGAATTGACCGGAAAGTACCACCAGGGTCACGCCGACCACAATCAGCAACGTGAGCAGTGTGAGGACGACTAACAGCACGACACCGCGACGTGGTTTGTGTCGTCGAATCATCTTCTTGTCCTCCTGGAGAAACTCCGCTGGGGATCCGAATTAGGCCGAGCAGCCTGTCGCCGCGCGTACCGGTGGATCCCACTGAGTTGTATTGCCTTCTCTGTTGTCCGGGACGCCCGTTTGTAGCCAAGAGCCTCGCCCACCCCGGGCCAATAAGCCCGTGGCATTGTTGGTTTGTGCCGGGCGCCGTTTATGGGCCACGACCAGCCAGCTCGCCATGGCCGTTCTGCTTCAATGAGCTGACTCAAACATCCCACCGGCTCCACCGGTGAGCGCCGTAACAGCTGTTCCGTTTCCCGCGCGTTGCCCCAGTTCCTCATCGAGCTTGTCTTGGTGGAACAGGGTTTGCTAACCCGCTGAAGCTCACACCATTTCGGAGGCTCGGCCAGTTGGACAGCGCCAGTTTGCTACTTCCCCACCGGCCTTGCGCCCCGGTGGCTCGTTGGTTTGTTATACGTCCCCACCGGCCTTGTGCCGGTGGCTGCGTGGTTTGAAAACTACACAGCGGCGAGACCCGTCTTATCCTCTCGGTGCCCTCGCCGCCGCTGTCAGCGGCGGCGAGGGCACCGAGAGGAAACATGATGATTTCGTCGATTAGTTAACCCCATTGTTGCATAAAGACGGCGTAGGACGGGTCTCCAGGCCCGTCTTTTACAGCGCATAAATGTCTTTTTGCGGTTGTTTGAAGATCTCACATTTCGTGA
>JBNJEM010000593.1:0-5016 GCA_051745935.1 Planctomycetota bacterium | reverse complement strand
CGTGAGATCCGCGGACACCAGATCAAGTACGATTTCGTACTTGAAAAGACGGGCCTGGAGACCCGTCCTACATATACTGTTTGCAACGTTAGGGTAAAGCTGGCGATGGTCTCGGCGTGGTCGTTGATCGCTGTCTTCTCGGTGGGAGCTTCCGCAGTCGCTGCCGAGCCCGGCGGTGAAGGCGCAGCGCCCAGGTTGGGCGCGGAAGGGGACGGCTCGGGCGGTTCGCTTCCGCGTGGCCCCGGCCATGCCGATTACGTAAAAAACATGGCGTACGCCGCCACGTACACGGTGCCCGAGTCCGTCAGCGACGAGGAGCTGGCCGAGGCGGCCGGTGAAGTCTGGGACGTGCTGCACCATATGGACCCGGCAACGCAGCGGGCGTGGGTCGAATATATCCAGGAGCACCAGGATGTGCTCGGCGACCCGGCTCACCCCACCGAAGCCGGTGTGGAGCGACTGATGGCCGGGTTCCTGGCAACCAGGTCGTCGTCGCCGGCTCTCGCGAAAAGCGGGGGCGCTGGTGGTTACTTCCCCACCGCGGTGGGCCTTATTCTGCTTCGGGCGTTCAAGGAATACATCGGCCTCGATTCCTTCCTGCGCGTTCGCCGCGACGGGCATAACCGGCGCAGCGACGTATCGTGTCGGGGCTTTGTGATCTTCGTTCGAAAGAAGGTGCAGCGTGAGACGGGCGAATTTGGGGCGTTGAACGCCTGCTTGCAACTGCTCGCCAAGCGCTTTGCCGCACTTCTGTCGCGGGATGACTTTCGGCAGGCGGTTCTCCGTCCGGCGAGTGGCTCGGGAAAACGAATCAACGTGGTGGCCGCCCTGCTGCAGGCCCAAAAGCACACGGCGAAGGCCAAATCCCTGCTGACGATTGCCCGGCAAGTGGAAGAGGAGTTCGAAGAGCATGGCGTCGACGCCGAGCTGGTCATGTTCATCCACGGCGAGGGGGCCGACAACATGGGTAAGTCCCTCATCGTGATGGCCTCACCAATCGGGAAGCGGCGAGCGCAACTTGAGCCGGTAGGCTTTCGTGCCGATGGAAAGCGGGTCGCCATCGACCCGGCCGACCTGCCGAAAAACCCGATGCTGGTTCTCACCCCGGACGACGACCCGCGGCTGCATGTCCCAATGTGCCCGGGCGGGGTTCCAACGCCGATCTGCGGCTGGTGGTTGTACTGATCGGCCAGGGTCGGCCATCGGAACTGAATGATAAGGGGTGTTGAATAATGCGTGAGCCGTTGGAACACGTGGCGGCAGTAGGCGGGCAACGATGTTTCGAAATTGCCATCTACCCGAACAGGAGAATACGATGCAAACCATCAGACGATTGACGAGTGGACCGGCCGGGATGTGGCTGTTGGCGTGGGTAACGGTTGTTTTTGTCTGCGCCTTCAACGTACCCCGTGCGGAAGGCGTACCGCCGCCGTTGAGCGAGGAAGAGTTGCGAGAAAAGAGCGACGTGGTGGCCACGGTTCGGGTTCTCGGCGTTGCCTGCATCGACGTCAAGAGACACACTTCGCGGGGACCGGAAGGCGAAGAGATGACGGTCGATCTTGGGGAATACCAGGCGTGGCTGCAAGTGACGGAAGTGGAGGAAGGCAATGTGAAGCCTTATCAAACGCTGGTGGTCAGGTGGCAGAAGAACCCGCCGATGCCGGGGTCGGTTTGTGTACCGTATTATCCTGGCGAGGTGGTCCACACGTATCTACAGCAACGAGGCAAGCGGGTCACCTATCGCACCACCCATTGGAATGCGAAGGGCGAGCCCGAGGTGGAGCGGTCCGGGGGTTTGCCGGACAAGAGAGCTGGCGCCGTCGCGTTCGCCCAGCAGCCGTGGGACAAGGAGACCGAGGAACGTTCGTCTTCTGGTTCACCGTCTCCTAACAACAAGGAAGGCGCGGAGGAAGATCGGGCAAGCGTTGCCCTTCCGCGTGTCAAAAAGCTCACATGTCGAGAACACGCCGCGCTGGATGGCAACCGCCCACCCCATGAAAACTGCTGGGGCCACTACCGGCGTCACACTTACCCGATCAACGACCTCCTTGGCGAGGGCAAACCCGTCAAGGTCATGGCCGTCGCCGGCACCGTCACCGGCGGCGAGAGCGAACTGAACAAAATGGTCGACGGCTTTTCCGTTCGGACGCCGAAGAGCCCCACGGACCGATGGGAAACCCTAACGAGCTTCGCCGCTCCCTGCGCCAGCGCGGGTCCTGGAGCGCTGTTCTGCTGGAACAGTTCGCGCCATTCGGACCGCCCCGACCAGGAAATGTCGCGATTGCAGATCAAGGCCCCCGCCGGTCATGTCGTCGATTCCTCCACCATTTGGGTGATGTATCGGCCCAACGGCGAGAACACTGGCGAGGCTGAGAATGGCCTGCCGGAGCCGTTGCGGCTGGGCGAGTCCGACGATCAGGCGGAAGTGACCGTCGTTGCCGGCCAAAAGTTAATGATCCGGCTGGAATCCAACCCGACCACCGGTTTCCGCTGGTCCGTGTCGGACGTCGATCAGAATATCCTGCGAGTAATCGACCAAAAGTACGAGCCGGCCGAGGAAGACTCTGGCAAGCTCGGAAGCGGCGGACACACGACGTTCACCTTTCAGGCGAAGGGGACCGGTGAAACCGGCCTTGAGCTGGAATACAGCCGGCCCTGGGAAGGGGCAAAGAAACGACAACGCACGTTTTCGCTTACGGTAAACGTCACGCCTTCCGACGACGCCGAGCGAGCGAAGTGATCGCCGAACGCCCGGACTTGGCTGTAAACGCCCCGTCCGCTGGAGGTCCTGCCTCGGGAGGAAAGTTTCTTTTCCGTTTGCTGGAACTTGCACTTCCTGCCGGGCATCAGAATATCGTAAGCCCGGCATGTGGCGCAACTCAGATTGTTTCCTGTACCCCTATCGAGGCCTGTCTCATGAAACCGACTACTTTGCCTCTTGCCGCCGTTGTTCTGATTTGCACATCGTTTCCTGGTATTCGTACGGCCGACATTTGCGGCTCGGAGCCCGTGCCGTCGGCCGAAGTGGTTGACAGCGTGAACGCTTTCACCTTCGACCTCTACGGCTGCCTGGCCAAACAGTCGCAGGATAACCTCTTTCTGTCGCCGGCCAGCGTCTCGACGGCCTTAACCATGACCTACGCGGGCGCGCGGGGAGACACTGAAGCCCAAATGGCCGCGGTCCTGCATCTACCCGATCGCAATGTCCACGAAGGCTTCCACGCCATGGTGGAATACCTGAACGCTTTGGGCGAACAGGAAAAGTTCGACCTGACGGTGGCCAACGCCCTGTGGGCGCAGCGCAAGTACGGCTTCCGCCGGGAGTTCACCGAACTGCTCGACGCTCACTACGGCGCGGCGCTTCGCCGGGTGGACTACGATCGCGACACCGAGGCGGCGCGCAGGACAATCAACGCCTGGGTTGAGGAACAAACCAACGGGAAGATCCGGGATTTGATCCCGAGAGACGTGTTGGCTGGGGGCCTTACCCACCTGGTGCTGACCAACGCCATCTACTTCCACGGGCACTGGCGGAATCAGTTCGAGCCGGACAACACCCGTCCTCTGCCATTCACCACCGCGGTCGGCAACGCAGTGGAAACGCCGATGATGGTTCAGGAGGCCGAGTTTCAGTATGCCGAGGACGACGCGGCCCAGTGCCTCGAAATGGGCTACGCCGGCGGCGACATGACGATGACCATTCTCTTGCCGAGGCGGAAAGACGGCCTGAGTGCATTGGAAAAAGGCTTCTCTCCGGCCGACCTCCGACATTGGACCGAGAGGCTTCGGCCTCGAACGGTGAAGGTTTGCTTGCCGAAGTTTTCGATGACCGCCCAGTTCCAACTCGAGCCCGTTCTCGCCTCGATGGGGATGTCTGACGCCTTTGCCGCCGGTCGCGCCGACTTTTCGGGCATGGACGGTAAGAAGGGGATGCTGTACCTTCATGAAGTGGTCCACAAGGGTTTCGTCGACGTCAACGAAACGGGCACTGAAGCGACGGGGGCCACCGGGGCCATAGTGGACCTCCGCGGGCGTCCGTCGCCGGAGTTCCGCGCCGACCATCCCTTTCTCTTCTTGATCCGCGATACGCGCACCGGCGCAGTTTTGTTCCTGGGCCGATTCAATGAGCCGGAGCCCTAGCCCCGCTTGGCCAGCGCGAGCGATCGCACGAAATTGGCGACGTGCTCGGAGAGTTCAACCTTCGTCTTCATCCAGCGAGCTCAGCGGTTGAAAGGAAAGTTCCCCAGCTTCGTGCTGGCGGATGGCCTGCGTGGCTGCCGGGTTGCCCAAGATTTCCAACGTCTCCACCAGGGCCTCCAGCCGGCCACGCGGGATCAAAAAGGCCACGGTCTCGTCTCGCTTGGAGATCGCGATGGTCTCCCCAGCCTCGACCTGCCGCAGAAGGCGTGAGAATTGGGTCTTGGCTTCGGTCGCGGTGACGGTGGTCTTCATGTATGCAACGCTATTTCAACGTTTGGAATGCGGTCTCATATGCTATCAATCCTATCATGCGATCGTCTCGCTGCCAACCTCGCGTGGAGGTGACCGATCCAGCCGCTGGCTTTATCGTGTTCGAGCACACACTGGATGAAGTGGGGAGTTCCGCGACGCAGCCCCCTAACGGTTGGCGCATTTCGATGGCGTCGGCGGAATGCTTCGGCAGAAAGCGTGGCTTGCAGCAGATATATTTCAGGCGGTTGGATTTTTCCGGATGGAAAGCTGCCCGACGCAAGCCGTCCTCCCGTTGGTCGGACTCGCGGCGGAGAAAGTCATCCGTGAGCGGTATAAGTAGTGGAGCTGCCAAAGACAGCAGAGAATCGGGCCTTGCTTGCTGTCCGGCCCGGCGATATCGTCGAATTCCCTACCATGCCCTGTGCGCCAGCAGGCTTTCGTGCGATGCGTAAACCCTAACGTTGTAAACAGTATATGTAGGACGGGTCTCCAGGCCCGTCTTTTCAAGTACGAAATCGTACTTGATCTGGTGTCCGCGGATCTCACGAAATGTGAGATCTTCAA
>JBNJEM010000592.1:0-5030 GCA_051745935.1 Planctomycetota bacterium | reverse complement strand
GTATATACTTCAGGCGGTCGGATTCCTCCGGATGGAAAGCTGCCCGACGCAAGCCGTCCTCCCGTTGGTCGGACTCACGGCGGACAAAGTCATCCGCGACCGGTATACATGACCGACCAGGAGATCACCATCACTCATCGGTACCTGGCCGGTATAGGGCGGAAATGAATGATCGGTCCCCTGTTGCGCCTGATGCGGCTGTACTATTCGCTTCCCTTTTCGGCCGGGTTCCTGGTGATCCTGGCTTATCTGAGAAGCGGCGAACTGGCGGCCATCCAGCGCGAGGTGGCGTTTTCGTTTTTCGCGCTGTTCTGTGTCATTTCCGCCGGTTATGTTTTCAATGATGTCCGCGATGTGCGGATCGACAAGATTAACTGCCCGCATCGCGTGCTGGCCGCTGGAAGAGTTAGCGGCAAAGTGGCGGTGCTCTGGGCCGGCGTTCTTCTCATGTCGGGGATGGCGGTGGCCTGGCTTTGCAACCCGTTCTTTTTTCTGGGGACGGGGGCCATCGCGGCGGGATTGATCTGCTACGACCTGGTTTCCAAACGTATCGGCGTGTTCAAGGACCTGTTCGTCGCCCTGCTGACCACCTCGTTGTATCCGCTGGCCTTTACGCTCGCGGAGCCGGTCAATACACCCCGGCTCAATGTGCTCTTCATTCACCCGGTGTGGCTGCTGCTGTCGGCCGCCGGTTACGAGATGTTGAAAGACATACGGGACGTGGAAGGGGATAACCGGCTTAGAGGCGACACCCTCGGCTACTGCCAAAGCCGGACGTTTCAGATCATGGCCCGCGTGCTGGTCTTGACCGGGAGTCTGGTGACGCTCGTGCCGTTCATGCTCGGATATTGTCACGTGGTTTACCTGGCGGCCTCCGTCGCGGCGATTCTGCTGGCGGTCTTGTCCACGTTCAGGCAGCCGGCTGCCGCGATGCGGTATATCTATGGTGAGATTTTTCTGGTTACCGCCGGCTCGCTGGCGGATTTGTGGGTTTTCGGTCCTTGAACAGACGACTGTAGATTCCCGGCAGAGAGGTCGGCGTGGGCAGAGTTCGACAGAGACTCGCGCTTTCTTGTGGGGATAGCGGCAATTGGGAGGCTCCCTCGAACATATCCGTCCTCTTGCATAGGTCGTACATGAGGCAACCGCGGCGTGGCAAGGGGAATAGCTCGCCCAGGCCACTCCAGATGTCTTCGAGGGGCTGTTCGAGCACGTTGCCGAACGAGAGAGGCGTGAGGTCGCAGGGGCACACGTTCCCGAGTGCGTCGATGAACAGGTGGTGGAAGGCGGCTCCGCAGCCGAACATCTCATCCGATTCCAGGTGCGAGAAGGCTGAAATTGCAGGACGGCGATTACCGCGATTCCATTGTTTGTGGAAATCGGCGAGTTGTTTTGATTCGGCTTGCGAGAGGATTTGATCCTTGCGATGGTGGAACCGCCCGGTGGGCACGGGCTCCAGGATGCGGAATTCGTGAACGCCGTGCCTGGCGGCCAGTTCCGCCATCCGCTCGATTTTGCCATCCGCGATTTTTTGCTTCGTCGCCACCGTCGATATCGCGGTGTGAAAACCCGCGTCTCGGGAAAGAGCCACGGCTGATAAAGCCTCGGAGAAAGAGCCTGGAACTCCGCGAATGCCGTCGTGTTCGGACAGGTCATCCGACTCCAGGCCGATCATGATCGTGTCGAGCCCCGCGTGCTTCAGTTCTCGAGCGAGCTCTTCAGTGAGCCGGTGCCCTGTCGTGAACAAAACGCTCGACATATCTTCGCCGACAGCACGCACGAGTTCGACGAGATCATCTCGCATCAACGGTTCGCCGCCGGTGAACCCGATGGTGGCGGCAGAGAGGGATTTTATCTGCCCGATGACGTCGATCGCTTGTTCCGTGGTCAGCCTTCCCTCCCGATGCATGCCGTAGCTGCAGTGGGCGCACTTGAACGGACATCGATCCGTAACGCCGAAGTAGACCGAATAGGGCACGCGTTTTCCTTGCAGCGTGTTGGCCAAGAACCTGTCAAACGGCTTGGACGGATAGGGTGGAAAGAACGCATTGATGTACAGTTTGCCGTCGTGGCGATGAGGATACTCGTGGCGGAATTGCCGGGCCAAATACAGCAAGTGACTGGTGGGAAGTTTGCCGAGGCATTTGAAGAACAGGGGTGTGAGCGTCAGCCAGTCACGCCGTTTCATGGACCGGCGCCTTTACGGACAAAACAAATACCAGTGAGCAGATTCCACCGACCAGAAAACCGGCCCCCGCGCCAATCACGACGCCAACAAAAAAAACGATCGGCCAAATGTCCCGCGAGTCGCCGAGTTCGCCGAGGGACGCCACGTTTGAACCGTACGCAGTCACCATGATCATGATGGCATGCAGAAGAGCCGTGCATGCAATCCCACAACCTGTTGCGACAAACGTGCCGCTGACCCAGATCACCGGCCCACCGTGTCCTTTGTCGCATGAGTTTTTCAGCGAGCGCAGGTAAATTCTTGCCAACGGGTAGCCGCACAACCCTCCTGCTATCGTGGCAATCCACCAGAGCGTCGGATTGTAAACCAATCCCGTCCAGGTACCAAAACCGGCACCGACAAGGATGACCGCGATCATGACGGAAATGCTGAATGGTTTGTAGCGAGAGTTCATGGTAGGTTACTCCGATGCCACGATCACGCGCGCTGGTGCGAAATGTCCGCTGCGGGTTCCGATTGATGACGCTGCTGATTGATGACCCGGCTTGTTGCGCCTTGAGTTCCGCCCATATTGAGCCAGTGGGACTAGTGGAGTGGAGTGGGAGCAATCAGTTTCCGGGAATCCTCCGCGTTTTCGGCGGTCGGTTGGACAGGAAGATTATACGACAGGAAGATTGTTCTTTCGGGGCGAATTCACTCATGTTTCCATGTTAGCAATCCGTGGCTTCCGCGGGAAGCGGCCAATGGGCGGCCGGGAAAGTGGGCGTCCGTCTAGTCGTCAAACCCCCTAACCACCGGCACAGGGCCGGTGGGGCTAAAACTTTCTATCGTAACGCTTTGCGTTCATCGGTCGAACCAAAGTGGCGATGTCGAATTTAACATGTGCAGCGGAAGCGCGAACGGTCTCGGAGATCAGCCTCTTGCCCGTGAACGGTTACTTCTTTCGTACTTTTCGCTGACGCTGTTTCGCGGCATCAACCAAGCGCAGACCAGGGTCGTCGACGTAAACCGGGTCGTCGCCGCCGGATGTTCTTTCCAGCCACACGACCGCGGAGGTATTCTCCGGGCCGGTGGTGAACTGCAGCTTCCGTCTTCGCCATTCGGGAGCCCCTTTCACAACGCCCTGGCTACGTTTCTCTTGCCCGCCAAACTGGGAAACCCGCAGGCGAGCCTCTTCGCCTTGGGGAACGCGGAACATGGCCATCAGCTCGTACGTGGCGTTGGGCTTCAAACCCTTGACTGTTTGCCGGAGCGCGTTTTGGCCGGAGCCCAGGCGGGCGCTGTAGCCCCCCATCATCGCCTTCCCGTCAGTAACCCATTGGCTGTGGAAATCCTCGACGATCTTGACGCGCTGCCCGGCCACTTCCCACGGCGCAATCTCACCGTTGTAAAAGGCCGCATTTTGGATCAGATTGCGGTATGGTGCTCGGCTCCGCCCCATATCCATCTCCGCCGGCGGGGTTTGGAAATCATGTCCCGGCTTCCATTCGTGACCGCCCAGTTCGTACGCCCCGCGGTCAGGGCCCTCGCCGACGTAATCGTCCGTGATACCGGAAACCACCATGCCTGAATCGACGGGCGAGGTTCCGGGGGTGAGATACCTGTGATCGATCAGCTTGTCGTATTTCCACGTATTGTGGGAGATTTCCAATCCCTGGGCTTTTACCCTCGTGCCACCGCTACCGAGGTTGTTGACCAGGCGGCAACCATACAGGTCCTTTTTCTGGGCGGCGGCCCAGGTCGACAGGTAACTGGGATCGACGCCGGAAACCGTATTGTTGTAGTACAGAAGATAGTTTCCGTACTGGTTATTGATCATGCCGGCATGGTTCGCGCCCCAGATGCAGTTATGGTGAAAGACAATGTTCTTGCACCCATGGTCGAAATACAATCCCATGTTATGGCTATCCGATATATTGTCGTGGAACCAATTGTAGCGGACCTCCGAGTTCCCCCCTTCCACCCCGTTTCCGTATGTCAGCCCGAGGTCGTCGGACAAGTAACCGGCGTACCCCACGTCGTTGTATTGCAGCAGGCAATCGTGGAACCCCGCCGTGTTGATGGTGGTCCTACCTGATCGCGTTATCGTATTGTGGCTCACGACGTGACCACGCCCGCCACGGCTGAAACAGAGGGGCGCGGCGTAGGAGCCGATGTAATCACCGTCGTGGATGTAGTTATTGACCACCCGGCAATCTTCTCCCGCCAAGGTCATGCAGTTTCCGGACGAATAGGCAATTTCACAATTCTTCACCGTATGCCCGCGGCCTTGCAGGATCATTCCGCTCCGCGTCTGGGAACCGTATTGCTGCTCGGCCCGGCTGGAATGATGAACATAACGGATCTCCAGGTCGTCGAAGACAAGGTTGTCCGAGCGGTCGTCGGTCACAATGGAGGCGGCAAAGATATCCAACCCTCGAATGGCAACGTGGCTTGTACCGCGCAGGTCGAAGGCACCTTCGCGTTTTTTGACTTCCACGCGGTTTCCAGGCGCGCCCCCGCGAGGTAGTTGGACATACAGCGTGTGTGAGCGGTCGTCGTAGTACCATTCGTCGCCCGTGTCGAGCAAGTCCAAGCTGCCGAACACGTAGTACTTTCCCCCTCTCTTGCACACCTGGTTCCCTTTCGAGTCCGCGTTGTTGACGATCTCCAAATAGCCTTGTCCAAACCCCGTTACCGGGCCGGTCCAGCAGAACCATCTCTTGTGGCTGCTGACCCAGGCCGTGGCACCGGAGCAGTCCTTGTCCGGAAGATTGTCATCCACGATCTTCCCGGCCGTGGTCCCCTCTTGCATCGTCGCCATATTGAACTCCAACAGGTAACGGTCGTCCGCTCCACCGGC
>JBNJEM010000591.1:0-5036 GCA_051745935.1 Planctomycetota bacterium | reverse complement strand
GGTTTTTTAGGTCTCTTAGAGGTCCTTTCGTCTCAATACCGGCGAAACGAACGGCGCAACAATATGGATGGCAACGACTTGGAGTTTTTCCTCACCCCTGCCCGACCCCGTCGCACGCTGACCAACCTCTGTTTCAAAATCAACCCGCGCCCGGTCACGGTCGCCGATGCCGGCCGCGCAACGCAACCAGAACGGCGGGCCACTGATACTCGAGCGCGATCAGCCGATCGCCGCGACGCCGCTCCAGACGCGGTCCGCGGTAGGGGCCGGCTGTTTTGCTTAACCTACCCCAGAAAACTTTCCAGGGAGTTTTTCCCCCGCCGGCCGGTCTCGGGTCGGAGCCTCGAGCCATTTAGACCCTCCTGCCACGCAACCAATACGTCCAGCGTGTCGAAGACCTGTCCGTCCGCTTGATCAAATCCACGTTCGTTCACCCATACCGTTTCGTGCAGCTGCCAACCCCGCCGCTCAGCCAACCGCACGTGCTCCAAGGGACAATCCGTCTGGATCGTGGCCTGCTGGTCACACGACCATTGAAACGCCTTCACCGCCGCCTCCTGGGCATGTTTCGCTTCCAATACCAGCTTAACGGGTCCGGATTCCACATAGTACTTCGGCATCACGTCTCTCCTTCGTTCTATCTTGGTCATACCGCTCTCGGGCAACAGCGATCTGGCGCGAACGGATCGGTCACCTCCGGGCTGTGCATCCTCCCGGACATGTCCAACCCCCGCCGTGTGATTCGTGGTCGAGCGGAGCACAAACCGTTGCCACCCACCGCTGACATACCGGTCGCGGATGACTTGGTCCGCCGCGAGTCCGACCAACGGGAGGACGGCTTGCGTGGGGCAACTTTCCACCCGGACCAATCCGACCGCCTGAAACATACAGGTCATTCACGGAACCGGCGCGACGCGGCCCGGTTCACGCGGCCGCGAAGCCTCCGCCCCGTCTGACATGAACGGTATCGCCAGGGGGCGGACACGTTTGGTCACACCCGCCCCGAAATTCTCGGATGATATCAACACGACGACAGGCGCCGTCCGAATGACGTCACTCCTGAGTCCGGGACGGTCGGCGAGGGTGGGAATGGGGGGGGATATTTCGAGCGGGCGAGGGGCTTTTCCGTCGTTTTCGGTCGATAACAAAATCGGGCTCCTGCCTCCAAAACAGCTGGGATCGCGGGAAATCTGGATGGTTTTGTTTTGGCTTTTCAGGCGATGGACCCGTTTGCCGCGCGGTAACCTCCGGCAATGTGCGAGGTTTGGCACGAGACCTGCACCCGTACTGCACCCAGTTGAACGAAGGTCGTAAACCTTTCAAGTTACAGGAGTCATAAGGAGATCCAAAAATGAAGAACACGACCAAATTCGCCGTCATCGCCTTGGCCATTTCGGCCCTGGCCGCCGCTCCCGCCATGGCCGAGCCTCGCGGTCGCGGTCATCATCCTGGCAAAGGCGGCCCCAGTGCTCACCATCGCGGGCCTCGCCGAGGTCACCATGACGGCCATCGTGGCGGTTATCACGGGAAGCGTGGGCGCTCGCACCGTTATCACGGGAAGCATGGTCGCTCGCACCGAGATCATGGGTACCATCGCAAGGGACATCATCCGCCGGTGATTATTCGTCCTCCGGTTCCGTTTCACCCACCGGTGATCGTGCGTCCGCCCACGATCGTTCCTGGGCATCGACGCTCTTATTACCATGGCAGCCACGGGCGCCGCGGTTTCAGTCATGGGGGGGTAGGACTTCACACCGGTCGATTCGGATTCCACTTTCGGTTCTGAAGAAACCGTGTTTTTGGCGGCCGGTCGATCGTGGTCTGGAAAAAACCGGGGGCATCCGTTGCCTGGAGCACACGGATATACCGATCGCGGATGATTTTCTCCGCCGCGAGTCCGACCAACGGGAGGACGGCTTGCGTCGGGCCGCTTTCCACCCGGAAAAAATCAACCGCCTGAAATATAACCTGATCCGTGGAACGTGGTTTTCCGCGTCGGGCTGGTGCTGTGCGGTGCTTCACCGAAGGAGCGGTTGTGGCACCGTGCCGGGCAGCCCAGACGGCGTGCAAGAGGTCTCGTGCAACGGCTGTTCGCAGGTTTTCGGGCGCTCGCCGGCGCCGGCGGGCACGATTCCTCGAACCCCGTGTTCCTGCAGGTTGCGAGTGAGACCGGCCAAAAAAAACAGCAGCATGTGCGCCATGGGAATCAATGCCAAATCTTGAAACATACCCATGGTGACATAAGTGCCCAGCATCAAGAGCATGAACAGTCCCATTTGACGAGTGGCCAACCCCGTGCCGCTGGCCCTCCACAGTCGCCAGGCGGTCTGGGCCAGCGTGGTCAACAACAGCAGGAACAAACTCATTCCGACGAGTCCCGTCTCCGCTAACAACGCCAGGAACACATTGTGCTGCGCAAAGTTCCGGCCCCGTTCCAACTGCAGCGTGGTTGACCGGTCGGACACGTAATGGCCGACAACGGTTTCATACTGCCGGTAACCGCAGCCCAGCAGAGGGTGGTCAAGATAGATCCGCCACGCGAGATAAGCCAGTATTGGGCGTAGACTGGCGGATCGTGACATTTCAGCAACACTGACATGCCGATCACGCTTGAAAGCCTTTAGATCATCCCATTTCAGGGCCACCACACCGGCGGCCAGGATGCCGGCCGCGAGCACCGCGACGACTCCCCATCGGCGTGGCAGATTCAAAACCACGAGCCCCATCAGCCCGATACCCGCCGCCAACCAAACCACGCGCGTTAGCGTACAGAAAATGCCCGCCAAATAGACCAGTGCGATCAATAGCAAGAGAACGCGCGCATATCGACTCACGCGGGGCCAAAACATCAGTAGGCTGAAGAGGCCCGCACACAGAAAAACGCCATTACCGACCGGATTGAGAAATGGACCCCGACCGCGGCCCAAAAACTCGACATGAGCCTCCGACGCAACGTAACGCGGGAAAACGAGCGATTCGACTTGCTGCTGCTCGAAAACCGACGTGACAGCCAGGTAGATCCCGAAACCAGCCAAAAACGCCAAACAGCCCAGCAACCCCCGTTGGCTCAACCAAGACTCCCGCGCGACCCAGTAAAGCATTGATGGGACCACGTAGAAAAATACCAGTGACGCCAGCGCCTGGAAGTTGTTCGCCCGCCAGTCATGGGTCAATGTGCTCACGAGCAGGACCAACATGAACGCGATCAGAAGTAGATCCACGTGATTCAGTTGTTTGCGATCAACTTGCCGCCGCGCCCTCAGTAGCAGGTACCCCACCAACAAGCCTCCCAGCAACACGCGCTCCGCCGTCAGTGGAAGGGGGCCAAGGTTGACATGATAATACGCATGCCCAAAGCAACTGCCCAACAGTAACACGCCCAGACAACCACCGAGTAGGCCGGCATGGCGAAAAAACACCGCCCCCCACACGGCAACAACGATCAGTGCTACGGCGATCATGGCCAGCATCGGTCGCTCGGTCGTCCTCAAAAAGTATATTTCAGGCGGTTGGAATCTTCCGGGTGGAAAGCTGCCCGACGCAAGCCGTCCTCCCGTTGGTCGGACTCGCGGCGGAGAAAGTCATCCGCCACCGGTATGGCAAGCTGTTCAACCCCGCGTGGCGAAGGCTCCGTTGTTCAACACTACACCACTGTCGAGGGGGAGTCGTGGACAAATCATCGACTCTCCCCAGAGCGCCGCTTCCAAAAGAACCGTTTCGACCACCTGTATCGATATTTGCGCCCCGCGAGAAGACGGAGATTGGCCAAAGGTGACGCTTTCCAGTAGCGATCTCTTATGGTTTTCGACTTGCGTCAAACAACAATCGCGTGATGCCAGGGCTCAATTTCCCGACACGGTCGTTCGTGACACGCTCGCCCGCTCGCGCTGAACGACGACCAAGGGCCAAGAGAATCGGACCGGAACGAGGCCTGTCAAGCCGTATCAAGCCGTATTGCTAGGACAAACCGGCCAGTGAGCACGACCAGACACTGGGTCCGTGGATGGCCGTAAATCTTTATTTTGACCCGAGATATGGTGAATAGAGTTTGCTCGGCCCTCCACGGCGTTGAGAAAAATCAACATTGTCACTTGCGTGGAGCCGTTCCGTGAGGCATGTTTGCCAAAGACGAGCGCCCGGTGCCCGGCGCGAGTAGGGGCGCCGATTTCCCACCCCCCGGGTTTCAACAACCCTCCGGGCTCCATGCCCCGGCGTTTCCCTCCGAATGGAATTCCCCAAACCGACAAGGAGTCGACCATGTTCAATCGCACGTTTCTCGCTGCCAGAATCGTTGTCTCATTCGCGGCCATTGTCCAGGCCCAGTCAACGGATGTCGACCAAACGGCTGCCGATGACCGCCAACTTGTCCCGGACGAGATGTCTCACGTTGAACGGGCCCCTTCTTCGTCCCCGTCCCCGCAGCCAGCAGTCATTGCGGACCTACAGGGCACCCATTACTTTCAACATGCCCCGTCCCACGCGTCTGGCCGATACGGTCGGTCAAATCCAACTTGGCGAGAAGAATTCGCGTATTATCGCAGCGTGCGACAGTCGTTTTCCCGCGGGCCGTGCCCCCCAAACGCCCTCTCTCAGTTCGGACCGCTCTGGAGCACCTACTGCGCCGACAAACAAGTCGGCTACGGGAGTTGCCGCGCGGCAGCGCCCGCCGCGCATCCCGCTATCCATCCCCGTCAACGAATTGCTCCCTCATCTCGCTTGCCATGCGACGGCTGCAACACAACGGAAACGCCTCGGAAGCACACGGTAACCGAAGGTGACACACTCACCGGGCCCTCTCTCGATATTGGTGAACCGCCGGACCCGGGGGGGAAAAGCACGAAGGACGAACACACGAACGAATGATGAATGACAAAAAACTATGTCACGGCTCATCGTCATAGGCTAGGTTGGCGGTAGCCGTTCACGGGTGCCGCTACATGGCCTGGACACGCAAGGCCCGCCTGGATGCCACGGGCCCGCCTGGATGCCACGGGCCCGCCTGGATGCCACGGGCCCGCCTGGATGCCACGGGCCCG
>JBNJEM010000590.1:0-5044 GCA_051745935.1 Planctomycetota bacterium | reverse complement strand
ACTGGCTGGGGATTTCCTCCAGGTGCATCCACTTTTTGAGTAACGGGGCGAGGGCGAGGCACAAGAGGCCGGAGCCGATGGCCGTTAGGGCGATCATGCCGTAGACTCGCCCGTAAATATGCACGGTTTCGAGGGGAATGGGAACCAGTTTTTCGCCGACTTCGTTAACAGCGGCGAACTGGGCGATGATGGCGGCCAGGAACTGCGAGAAGGCGGTGGCCAGGAACCAGGCCCCCATCACGGTGCTCACCAGACGCCCTGGTGACAATTTGGTCACCATGGAGAGTCCGACTGGCGAGAGGCAGAGTTCACCGGTGGTCATCAGCAGGTACATGACCAGCAACCAGAAAGCGGCCACCATGCCGTTGGGATCGCTGTATTGGGCGCCGAGATAGAGGCAAGCAAAGCCGAGTCCCAGTTGAATCAGGCCGAAGGAGAATTTCACCGGCGTGCTGGGTTCCAGGCCGCGGGCGCCGAGAAACGCCCACAGCGCGCTGAACACCAGCCCGAATATCATGATATAGATGGGGTTTACCGATTGAAGCACGGAGGCGGGGATTTCGGTGCCCCCCAATCCGATCCGGCCGACGTTCTCTTCGGTATATTGCCATTGGATCGTCTGATCGGCCTCTGATGCGTCCTCGCTTCTGGCATGCTTGCGCAGGTACGTCAGCGCGGTCATGGTCAGTTTTTCTTGGGCGAGGACGTTGCTGATCATGTCGTCCAGCTTTTCCGGCGGGACTTGCTTGTCTTCCGCCTTGGCCGCTTCCACCTGCCGCATGGCGTCTTCAATCTGCTGGTTCATTGCCTCCCGGAGACCATTCTCGTGCCCCAGGAATTCTTGGCTGAGAAATTCCAAGTCTTTCAGGGAATCATCGCCGGGGTCGGCTCTTAATCGTAATTTCACGGTGCGGCCCACGTCGTCCGGGACGACGACGGTCGTTTCGACCACGCGGTCGATGTTTCGATCGGTGAAGTTGTTCACGGAGCTTCCGGACTGTTCGAAGAAGGCCCAGAACAGCAGCGAGAAGAAGGTGAGGATGAAAACCACGTACATGCGCTGCCGGGGAACGCGGTCCATCCGGAATGCTTCTCGAAACAAATAGACCGCCGCGAGCAACCCGGCCACGATCAGAACCAAACCGGCGGGACGACTGGCTTCGCTCACGAATTCCGCCACGCCTCTGGCAATCGGGCTGGTACTGGTTTCCAGGGGCTGCACGATGGATTGCGGAATCAGCTGCTGCATCTCGTTGATGCCGGGAATGAGAACAAACCCCGAGACCAGCAGAACAACGATTGGCAGGACAACGACCGTGCCGATCAGGACTTTGGCCACATTCGCCAAATACTGGTTCGGGGCTGGCGTCTGGCCCGCCTCCTTGGGCAATCCACCTCGTGCCAACGCCGTTACCGCGACGGCGCCGGAGATCAACAGGGCAATGGCCACGGCCACGTTGGTCCAGAACGTGAACACATCGCCGGCGTTGTAGAACACGAGAGCGTACGCGGAGAGCAACGCGGTCGCGAGGATGAGCAGCCGCGACAGGAGGGTTGGGGCGACGAACACGGCCAGCCCGATCAGCATCCCAATGGTGGCGAGCCCAAATCCGCGGTGCCAGCCATAGGTCTCTCCAATGTAGCCACACAGAAGGGGGGCCATGGCGGCGCCCAGGTTGATGCCAATGTAGAAGATCGTGAACCCGGCATCTCTTTTCGGGCTGCCGGCCGGATAGAGCGACCCCACCATCGTGGAAATATTGGGCTTGAAGAGCCCGCTGCCACAGATCAGCAACCCGAGGGCCGTGAAGAACCCCAGGTCGGTGGGGACGGTCATGAGCAAATGCCCGGCCGCCATGAGCAGACCGCCAATGACCACGGAGGTCCGAGCGCCGATCAATTTGTCGGCCACCATGCCCCCAAAAAACGGCGTCATGTAAACCAGCGCGGTATAAGCGCCATACACGGCGTTCGCATCGCGATCGGCGAAGCCGAGAAAGCCCTTGATCATGTAGAACAGCAGCAGGGCCCGCATGCCGTAGAATGAGAATCGTTCCCACACTTCGGCGAAAAACAGGGTGTAAAGTCCCGTGGGGTGCCCGAACAGCTCAGCTTGCTTGTGGTGTTCGACCTGCGACATACATTTCTCCTGGCTCGAATCTGTGCCTTCCCGCATTGCGCGGCATGGGACTTTGGGCCAAAAGGTAACAAGAGAAAAGGATTCCGGCAAGAGTCCCGTGCTAGCTGGGGCACGCGGTTATGTCAAGATATATGTGACCGCTCGTACCTGATCATAGCGGAAAAATGGTAACCGTTCACGCACAAAAGGCTGATATCCGCGGACGTTCGCACGTCCGTTGCACATATTGAGGAAAGCCTTTTCGAGGTGTAAATGCCAGGGGCTTGTCCCGTGGTACGTTACATTCCACGCTACCGACGGCCAGGAGTGGCGTGTCTGGCCGGTTTGTAGCGGCGAGCGTGAACCACCACGGGACAAGCCCGGGGCATCCATGCGGGCCTTGCGTGTCCAGGCCGTGTAGCGGCATCCGTGAACGGCTACGCGGAAGTAAATTAGCTTATCCCTGTTACATCACGTCGCGCAATCGCCACAATTGGAAAGCTGAAAAAGCCGTCGTTTTCCTTCTTGCTGCTCTTAACTGAACGAATAGAGCTCCCGGTCGACTAATCTTCGATAGAGCTGTTCCTGTTCATCGTCCGATGGCGAACGAAAGAAGAAAATTCCAACTCGGCCGTAAGGGCTGGGCTCAATCATGTCCCCCGATGTCGCCAGCGGCACGAACAACCGAACGTGGACCGGCATTGTAAAACGAAGTCCCCAAAGGGATACGGCATTTCCCGATGTCACGGTATGCCGTATGATTCGTTCCTGAATATTGTCCTCACCCCGGGGAACGGGACTTTTTCCAATGAACGGGGCCGCGTAGCTGGCGGCATAGGGGTAACCCGTGGAGAACTCGATGAGTAAAGAATAGATGTCGCCCGGGCAGCGGCGTGCGACCTCAATGATCCAGTAGCAGCCTTCCTCCGCGATGAACTGGGTATGCATCAAACCATTGCTCAACCCCAATGATGAGACGAGGCGACAAACATCCTTTCGTAATGATTCGATCATCTCCGTGGGGAAGTGCGATGCCACCCGGCTGGTGTCGACTGTAAACGGATTCGTCGTACAGTCCTCTTGCACAACAAAATCAGCCACCACCTTCCCGTTCCACACGAAAGCGGAATGGCTGAATAACTGCCCCGAAACATACTCCTCGACGATGGCCTGTCCGATCCTTGATGCTCGACACGCCAACTCGAAAGCCGCATCTAGCTGGTCGGTCCCGGGCGCATGTAGTACCGTTATGCCTCGCCCGCTGAAGGAGTCCACGGGCTTCACGATGACGGCCTCGACACCCACGGCTTCCTTCAGCGACAAAACACGGGGCACCGATAATCCGAGATCGATGGCAGTCCCGCGGAACTCCGTCTTCGAATGTATCGCTTGTGTATTACCAGGCTTGTCGATTTCCGGAAAAATGCCTTCGCCTATTTCCGAGCAGACCCGGTAGGATACGTCCGTGCAACCCGGCACCAAGTAATCAAACCCCCTCGCTTTCACGAAATCGCTGAGACGATCGGCATTGGAATAATCGAGCTGCACATAATTCCGCGATAGCTTGGCCAAGGTCTCTGTCGGGACTCCTCCCACCACCCAGACATCATGGCCCATGCCACACAGAGCGCGATAAATCGGTACGGCAGCGCGGTTGGTATCAACTAGAAGAGTTCGCGGCATAAAGCACGCCATATCGTGATTGGGAACCGCTGGATGCTCTAATGAAGTTTTTCATATAGTTCGTCGCGACATAAGGTTTGACCAATCTCTCGAGAGAGGCCTTGCCAGCTCCTGGTGCGGATTGAATCAACCATGGCTTCAAAGAACGAAAGACCCTCAATGGCCAAATCAACGCCGAATACCTCGTCGGAAGACCACTGCTTGTCCGCCTGATGATCTCGGAGACAATCTGCGATATCGTGGTAAAGGTTCGCAAAGGCCTCGATGAATCCATCCGGGTGCCCCGGCTTGAACCGGTTGTACCGGCCGGCGTTCGCGACCGACACGGTAGATGCTCGATCCAGGATTTCCCTGCGTCCATTCGAGTGACAAAGGATGAGGTCTTCGGGGTGAGCTTGACACCATTCCGCCGAGCCTTGGGAGCCATAGACGCGGAGTCCGAGGCCGTTTCGATGGCCAATCGCCGACTTTCCAAACCAATAGTGTCCTTGAATGCCCGTGGAATAACGGCAGAGGCATTGAACGTTGTCGATCACTTCCGGAAACCATCCGAAGCTTTCCTGGTCCGCGATAACTTCAAGTGGACTTTCGCGCAGAAGATAATGGGTCAGGTGATGAAGGTGAACGCCTAGGTCGAGATACACCGTGGGAATGCATCCATCAAACAGACGCCAGGCCTGTGGCTTTGGCTTGTTTCCATCCGAATGGGTACGGATGTAACCCTCCTGAGGCATTTCGACATGAAAATGCAGTATTTCACCCAGCTCGCCCCGGGCAATCCTTCTTCGCAGCTCTCGTATCATCGGGTATCCGGAATAATTGTAGACCACTGCCAGGAAGCCGTTGGTCCGATCTCGTATTCTGGCAATGGTTACGGCCTCGGATCTATTCGCCGCCAGAGCCTTCTCACAGATCACGGCATGGCCTGCCTTCAGGCAAGCCTTCACGATATCACCGTGCGAGGGGGTTGGCGTCAAAACGACAACGGCATCGAGTCTGTGCCGCTCCTCAACCAACATCTCTTGCCAACCGGGATAGACACGGTCTGAACTGACCCCGTAACGCCGAGCTGTCTGGTGATTCGTCGCCAGGTCGGTGCTAAAACATCCGGCAGCCACCGACCAGCGGTTATCCATGGTGGAGGAAACCAAATGGGTGTAGCCGACCGCCGAGTCAATTGAGCCGCCGATGAAGCCCAGCGACAGTGGGTGTGAATTACCGAGTCCTTCCATCGATTCGTTT
>JBNJEM010000589.1:0-5045 GCA_051745935.1 Planctomycetota bacterium | reverse complement strand
GGTGTGTAGCGGCGAGCGTGAACCACCACGGGACAAGCCCGTGGCATCCATGCGAGCTCCCGTATCCAGGCCGTGTAGCGGCACCCGTGAACGGCTACGAAACACCTCAACCTCTGCCGCCAACTTTGTTGGGCCGCACGGCGTGCTGGTGTTCAAGCAAGGAGCTAAGCGACCGAAAGGACCACAGGGATCGCATGTTGTTCTGATTCCGACAGGTAAAGTGTTACCAGAGTTTTCATCAGACCAGATTGGCGTCCCGTCCTCGAAAACGCCCCCGATCCGGTCACAAATCGCAACCACTAATAACCAATAACTAGTAACCAATAACTAGTAACCAATAACTAGTAACCAATAACTAGTAACCAATAACCAACCCGCTCAACCACGTCCCGATTTGATATGTCAGCAGGGCGCCGACGTATGCCAAGCAGGTCATGTAGATGAAAGCGAACGCTGCCCATTTCCAGTTCCCGGCTTCCTTTCGTATGACGATCAAGGTCGCCGCGCATTGCGCGCAAAGGGCGAAGAACACCATGATGGAAAGGGCGACGGGGACCGTGAATATGGGGCGATTCGTACCTGGCCATGTTTGGGCCGCGAGTTTCTGCTTGAGCGACCTGGAATGCTCGCTCGCGTTATCCCCCAAGTTGTAGATGACTCCCATCGCGCCAATGACAACTTCACGGGCAGGAAAAGAGGCGATAACGGAGCATCCGATGCGCCAATCCCAGCCAAGGGGCCGAACGACGGGGGCGACCAGCTTTCCCAAACGCCCGAGCACGCTTTGTTCCATATAGGCGCCCGCCACGTGGTTGGAGATCGTGGTTTCAAGTTCTTTTCTGGCTTCCTTCAACTCCGCGATCCGTTGTCTTCGTTGGCTGTCGTTCCACGAGGCGTCGAGGCTCGAACGGGCCGTCTCCAGTTGTCTTTCAATCCGTGCCACGTCGTCCGCGAACCGACTTTGTATCTCCACTTTGACTTTCTCCGGACGCGGAAAGTAGGCGGCGGCCCAAACGATAACGGTCACCGCCAGGATCAGCGTCCCGGCCCCTCGGATAAAGGTCCAACATTGTTCTCGCACGCGACTTAGCACTGTTTTGGCGGACGGAAACCGGTAGTCAGGCAATTCGATAACGAACGGCGGCGTCTCGCCCTTGAAGAATACGACCTTCAGAGCCTTCGCGGCGCACGTCGCCACCACGATGCCGAGCGCATAGAGCGCCAAGAGGGTTATTCCCTGTAACCCGAGCCACCCCCCTAGAAATCGACGGTTCGGGATAAAGGCGCCGATCAGCAAGGTGTAGACGGGAAGTCGAGCGCTGCAACTCATCAACGGCGCGACCAGGATCGTCACCAGTCGATCACGCCGGTCCTCGATCACGCGGGTGGCCATAATACCGGGCACCGCACAGGCAAACGAAGACAAAAGTGGGATACAGGATTTGCCACTCAACCCCACCCGCGACATCATGCCGTCCATGAGGTACGCGGCGCGGGACATGTAGCCACACTCTTCCAGAATCGCCACGAACAAAAACAACATGGCAATTTGCGGCAGAAATGCCAATACGGCGCCGACCCCGGCCACCACGCCATCGGAAAGCAATGATTGCAGCACCCCGGCGGGCATCAACGTCGTGATCCAAGCTCCCAGTGCCGCCGTGGCCTGTTCAATGAACTCCTGAAACGGGCCCGCCCAGGAAAAAATCGCCTGGAACACGATGATCATGAGCACCGCGAAGATGATCCCGCCAGACACCCGATGCGTGGCCACGCGATCGATCCAATCGGTAACCGTCGTCCGTTCCCCACTTCCCCGCTCCACAACCCCTTTCAGAACGCGGTCCACCCATTGATAGCGTGCCATCGTTTCCACGGCCGGGACCATGCACCCTTTTTCAGCGAGGCGCCGGCGAGCCGCGTGAACCTCCGCCACCAGATGCGGATCGCTGCCACCAAAATCAGGATGTTCCAGATAGCCCCCCGTATCCAGCAACAAACGTTCCGCCAAATAGCGTGGGACCTTGCGATTTTGGTGATTGTCCCAGGCGTTCTTCAACAACGCCACTTCTTCGCGGAAAACTGGGGGCAACGGGCTGGGCGTGGCGGGCGGCGGAGAGCCGACCGCTTCGATCACGGCGCGCTTGAGATCTTCCACCCCAAGACGGCGATGCGCCTGCGTTTCAATGATCGGAACCCCAAGCCGCTGTCGGAGACGCTCGAGGTCGATGTGATCCCCGCGTTCCTCGACGATGTCCACCTTGTTCAAGGCAATCACCAGAGGACGATCCAACTCCAGCGCCTGACTGACCAAATACAGATTCCGCTCCAGATTGCTCGCGTCCACGATGCAGACGATCACATCCGGCGTTTCAGCATCCCGGCGACGGCCAAGCAACACATCCACCGTGACCGTCTCATCCACGGCTCGCGGCGCAAGACTGTACGTGCCGGGCAGGTCAATCACGGTCACCTGCCGCCCCGCGTACCGAGTCTGCCCAATTTTCTTCTCCACCGTCACGCCGGGGTAATTACCGACCCGCTGAGCCGTGCCAACCAACGCCGTGAACAGCGTCGACTTGCCCGTGTTTGGATTGCCCAGCAAAGCGACGCAAATTTTCGCTCCAGCGGTGGTATTGGACATTGCAAATTGTGACGGGATACCCGATATCAGCGACTGTACGGGACACTATTGCTACTTCATGAGACAACGTGTCCACCAAAACCATACCACGAAACCACAAAGATAAGGGCCCTCGACGCTCCGTTACGGAGTGGTCTGTTGACCGCGAACCAACACGCCCAGCAAATCACTACATCGAAAGCAGATCCGGCACCCACCAGCTCGAATGATACACGGCTTCCCGTGTCGTAACACCGTGACGCGCATGCCCGGGCGCAACCCCATTTCCTCCAATCGCCGCACGTGTTCCGAACACCCCACAAACCGATCAATCCACGCGGATTGCCCTCTACGTAACCGTTCGATCGGAATGGGCTCGCAACTGTGTGTTCGGTCGATCACGGCGTGGCTCTCTACTGAAAATGAGACTAAATCTCAATACATCCACCTATAGTTTATCGCCATCGAAGCAAACACGCAAGGACCATACCCGAGTACAGCACGAAGTTTTTTTCCACACCCGGAAGCCACCACGAAACCCCGCGAATTTCAGCAGGTTACTTTCCTTCCCCGTCCCGACAACCCGACCATCCACCCACCCGGCCCAGCCGGTTTCCGCGGTTTTATACCGCCGGCAATAGACTGGTGGCGGCGCGGGTCGGTTGGATTAGCACGCCCTGGGTCGTTATCGGTCAAAAACGCCCCCAAAGTGGAATCCTGCGCCCCGTACCCTCTCACGCATGCCCGCTGGGCTGATCCCGGTCAGAGGACCATTGGTCAGCGTCCACCGCGCGATCCGTCGTCGACCCTTCTGAATCAGCAGCTTCCCCTTCACCTTCCGCTGGCGATCTCCGTGAACTCACGGAACATTGACCCTTCATTCACGTGGAGATGCCAAATTTAGGCAGTATCCAAAGCTGCAATACAAACCAAGCGACGAGCAAGCCAATGATAAACAGATACTCCACAACCAGATCCTTTCGCATTTGCGCGTTTAATCGTCCGCGTGTAGCCGCGGAAACAGCGTCCCCCAAACGGCCCCAATACCTATCGCCACGGACGTTTCCCGCCGCGAGTCCCGGGGCAGCGAGCCGTGGCGGGCATCTTTCCAACCCGAAGGGGGCATGTCAACCGGCAACATGAGCCTCTCTTGAAACTCTTGTCCAGCCAGAGGGTTTCGTCAAGTGGCCGCGGGACAACTGGGCTCAAACGCGGGGGCCCCATGGTCGCGGTAGCCGGTAGCTCATGCCTTGAAAACACAATAGAATATACCGGTCGCGGATGAATTTGTCCGCCGCGAGTCCGACCAACGGGAGGACGGCTTGCGTCGGGCAGCTTTCCACCCGGAAAAATCCAACCACCTGAAGTATAACGGTGCGTTAACGCGGCGATGCGGTCCCATGACCCTGTTTTTCCGACGCGGGACGTGACGGCGACATTCAAGCTCACGGGAAGTCCAGGCCGCGAGGATCCCGTATCATTGGATGCCGGGCAGTCGTCCGAGACGGGACAAGCGTTTCACCACAAGGCGGGAAATGGGTGCGAGTTGAGTTTGATGCGAAATGCAAATGCGCGGTCTGTTGCAAAAGGGCTCCCTTGACGGATGTCGGGGGTTGAACGTGGCGAGGGAGTTATGGCGGACAAAACAGCGGACAAAACAGTTGATGCTCGAGGCCTATCGTGTCCGGAACCGGTGTTGCGCGTGAGAGAGGCGATCAATAGTCTGAGTCGTGGGACGATTTCAGTCATGGTTGATACGGCCACCAGTTGCGAGAACGTGACTCGGATGGCTGAATCACTCTCCTGTCGCGTGGAGCTGACCGAGTCGGGAGATGAAGGCTTCGCGCTGATTGTGAAAAAGGATTAGCATGGATCAGCAAGGCGTGGTGCTGTTCTTTTCGACGCACACGGTATTCCGGTTGGAAAAGGCATTACAGGATCGTGGTTTGGCTTGTAAGCCCATTCCAACGCCGCGGCATCTTTCCAGTGATTGTGGCACGGCGCTTCGCTTTGCCTGGCAACAGCGGGAAGCGGTGGAGGCTGAAATTGAACGGCTCGACCTGGAGATCCAAGCCATACATCAGCTAAGCGAATAGAGGTATTTAGCCGTCTGACGTTGATCTTTCCATAAGGCCCCATCATAAAACCATGCGGATGTCCCGTAATCCAAGGGGGTTTGGAAGTGAGAACTCGGTTTTATTACGGGCTGTAAAACACGATTTTCCTGTCGCAAAATCTTTCTGTCGAACCGACCGCCGAAAACGTCCAGGTTTTTCAGAAACGGATTGCCGACAGTCCACTCCGCCAGCTCCACTGGACCCATATTGCCCTCCATCAGCTGACACTTTGCGCGGTAAGGAACGACAGGAAGATTCGAGGACAGGAAGATTCGAGGACAGGAAGATTCGAGGACAGGAAGATT
>JBNJEM010000588.1:0-5053 GCA_051745935.1 Planctomycetota bacterium | reverse complement strand
CGCTCACATTGATCGCCCACACGTTCCGGCGGAACACGTCGGCGAGGACCACCTCACGAAAGCTCGCCCGAAGGCTCGGCGTGGGATCGGTCGGAAAACCCGGTCCCTGATTGATCACCTGCCAGCCCCGGGCGATGAGTTGGTCGAGGAACGGCTTTTCGACGAATTGGTATTCAGGCATGGGCAAATAGCCTCATTCCACCCTCTTTTCCGGGGTGATGTTCAAAAAATATCAGCCTTTGGCATTCCGCTTGTTTTTCCATTTTTGCACATAGCCATCACATGGAAACCTGACGCATCACATGTCACAAATCACTGACAGCTAAAGACTTACGTCGCTTACAGTTATCGCCAAGCTTGGGCTCATCACATGGCCATCACATGAAAGATGTCCCGAATTCCGCTGTTCACGCCCAGAATGGCACGTACTTCATGTAACGCTTGCTGGTGTTCGGATCGACTGCCCGGACCAACCCCGCATCAACGCTTTCTCGGATTATGCGGGAGACAATGGAATAGTTCTTCTGATCAATTCCCAAACGTTTTCGAAACGACGAATTCGACATCTGTTCATTGGAAACATAGCGAAGGCAGGCATGCTGGTAGCAGGCACGAATTCGGTCTTTCGGATCCATGTCGTTGAGTGATTTTGGGGCGAAGAGGATTGCTTTCGTGTGCCTCTCCGTCACCCGAAATTCCGGAGCCGGAAGCTGGAACAATTCCACGTTGAAAATCACCTTATCAACCCCGCTGCCCCGCTCCTCGCAGATGTTCATTCGCCGCATTATTCCGGCAAGCTCTTCGTTTCCTGATTGGGGCGGCTCATCAATGAATCGCAAGATATCGATCAGCGGTGTTCCCGGGTTCGTCACCTCGATTCGATCCGAGAAAATCTCGACCATCGGACCAGTTCCCGTGATCGAGAAGTCCTGATGAATGAGAGCATTGGCCACAAGCTCACGAATGGCGATTTCTGGATAAACGGGAACGTTACGACGTAGAGCCTGCTCGATCTGTTCATTTTGAGGCAGAAGATTGTTGATGTAGGCAACGGCACCTTCAAAGCCAATGGCGTATCCCTTGCCACCCAACTGTTCTCGAAGCGTCTCGACCCGACTCTTATCCATGTACTGAATGACACGCAACGCCTTACGAGCGAGACGGTCAAAGTCGTTTAGGTTCTTGGCAAACAGGATACCACCGAAATTCGTAATATCGTACCGACTATCGGCTCTTTCCTGAATCACCTTTTCTTTTTCAAGCCGATCCAAGATACCCTCTCGATTGTCAGGCAGTGGATGATTCAGCAAATCAAAGCAGGCCGGATAGTCAATCAAATTCAGTACATCATCTGAGGAGACATCCGTGAGTGCAAAACTCTTCTCGAATGAAGTTTCCGCGAAAAGGCCCCAAAGTGCCCGTTCTTTTTCCGGATGCTCCTTCAGCTTCTTTGTCAGGCCACCTACACGGACGTACTCCGTTCCGCTGAAACTGACGGGCACGCGTTGTGCCGGTTGAATCTCAAAGATGACGATCTGGTGGCCACTCTCTTCAAACTCGTGAATCTGAATATCGATCCGAGGTGACAGTAACCGTAGCAGCCAGTTCTCCAGTTGTTCGTTACCCTTCTTGGCCTGTCTTGGCTTAAAAGTCGTGCCGACGATATTGTGCGTTGCGTTTTCAATACCCCATACGATGTAAGCAGTGTCTTTGCGATGCAGCGTCGCCGAATTGGCCAGCGCAGACAGATACTGACCGATCGTATGTGGATCGGCATTGTTATGTTTGAACTCGACCCACTCGGTTTCCTGCGAAAGCGAACGCAGTTCAGTCAACACGACCGAAAGCTGTTGCTGCTTCATCGCTCAGGCTCCTTGGGTTTAGAAACCTTTCCTCGGACCTTGACGGTAAGCAGGTGCTGCATGAGGCAACTTTTCACCTCCGATAAGACTTTGCGCTGTCCTGTCTCAAGCCCTAAGTGACAGTCATAACCAGCGAGTACGGAGACTGGACGACGCTGGTCACCGAGGCTGGATAGCGGAATCGGGAATGCCTCCAGCTGTGTAAAAGTCATGGTCGCGAGATCGGTCTCCTGTTTCGAATATACGTGTTCGTCCGCCTCGATTAGGCTCTGGCCGGGCGGATGCATCACATGGTTAAGGAACGGTTTTTCGACGAACTGGTGTTCAGGCATAACGGGTCGCGAAAGTCAGAATGATGAATGCGGTTGGTTCGCGGGTGCAGGCGCCAACGGCAACGCCGTGAACGATTTCTGCTTAGCCGGAAAACCGGTAATGTGGCACCTCCGTGATTTTGCTAGCACTGTCGCGAGTTTGCCAATAGGAGGGGGAAAAGAGACGATCCCACGAAATCCCCCGGAAAAATCGTTCAGCGCGTTGCGCCAAAGGGCTGTGCCGTTGTGTCACACCAATACCTGCAGAGCCGGTTGTGATAGACGTGGGTGATCTTCTCGATGTCCTCGGGCCGCAGCGAGTTCTGGTTCTTGCCCTCGTGGTACTCCCGGTCGGCGTTAATCAAGAGCACGCTGCCCCGATCCGAAGCGCCCGCTTTGTTGATCACCAATACGCACGCCGGGATGCCGGTGCCGTAAAAGAGTGCCGGAGGCAAGCCAATAACGGCCTCCAGGACGCCGTCCTGGATAAATCGTTTGCGGCACTCCTGCTCCGCCCCCCCACGAAACAGCACCCCGTGCGGCATGACCACGGCGAGCTTGCCGTCGCTTTTGAGCGAGGCGACCATATGCTGGACGAACATCAGGTCCGCCTTCTTGCCCGACTCGGGCAGGAACGTGTGGAACCGCTCAGGGAACTGCATGTCCCGCTTTGAGTAATTCTGCGAGAAGGGCGGATTGGCGATCACGCGGTCGAAGCGGCGAACCTCGCCGCGGGAGTCCAAATGCAACGGGTTGTGGATCGTATCGCCCTGCCGGATGTCGGCGCTCCGCACTCCGTGGAGAATCATGTTCATCTTGCAGACCGCCCAAGTGCCGCCGTTGAGCTCCTGGCCGGCGAGAGCGAGGTTGCGGGAATCGGCCCCGATCTCTCGCACGTACTCTTTCGACTGAATCAGCATGCCGCCCGAGCCGGCGCCAGGGTCGTAGACTTCCATCCCCTCCCGCGGCTCGATTAAATGGACCATCATCCGAACGACCTCGGCGGGCGTGTAGAACTCGCCGCCCTTCTTGCCGGCCGAGTCGGCGAAGTACTTGATCAGGTACTCGTATGCGGCTCCTAAAAGGTCCGGGAACTCGAAGGCATCATTTGAGAGTGGGATGCGATCGAAGTGCTGGATGAACTCCACCAGTGTGCTGTCGTCGAGCGTGCGCTGGCCCACCTTCTGGTTGAAATTGATGGTCTTGAGCACATCCTGCAGAGTTTCGCGATTAGCATCCTCGATCGCCGCCAGGGCCTTGTTGAGTCCCGATCCGACCGACTGCTTGAGGTGCCGGACCTTACTCCAATGGGATTCTGGGGGAACGAAGAAATCGAATTTGTCGCGGTTGGCCAGCTGCTTTTCGATCAAGTCGGGCCGCATCCCACGCTGCTCGTAATGCCGCCGCCACGCCTCGCGGTCGGCATTGAATTGGTCGGAGAGCCGCTTCATGAACAGGGCGCCGAAAATGAATTCCTTGTACTCCGACGCGTCCATGTTCCCGCGCAGGATGTCGCAGGCCTCAAAGAGCCGACGCTCGAGCCGTGCGAGCGTCAGTTTCCGCCGCTTGTGCGCGACCGTCTCCGCGGCATTGCCGTTTCCCGCGTTCTTTTTCCCAGCCTTCCCGTTCCCACCATTCCTTGCCGCTGCTGCCTCGGTACCTATTTGCTTGTCCTCCTGCATTTTCCGCCCTGACGTTGCAGTTCGTCCGTTTCCTTTCCCGGCCCGAGAAGCCAGCACCCGCTCGGCCAACTCATCGCGCCGGCCGCTCGTGGGCAGTTCGAGACCCCGGCACACCTCGCGAAGCTCCTGGGCGCGCAGGCATTGCACCAGTTCCCGTTCTCCGGCCCGCCGCGTCCGCCGCAGCTTTTGCCGCATCGCGTCCGCACTCCGCCGATCCACATCGTCCAGGCCGAGCTGCTCGACCACATGTTTGAGCGACTCTCGACTCAGCACCGCCGCAATCCGTGCCTTCGATGACGTCATTCCACCTCCCCCACTGGTCTGCTCCAACTGTTACAAGTGTCGACCATTTTACGACGATCTCAGGTGTATTCAAACCAGGAGCAACGGTAATTCAATCACGGACCCTCGTCGCGTTAGGGCAAACGATGGTTTGGGGCCAATCAACAAGGGCTTCTCGCCTCGCACCAGCCCGGATAGCAAGATGGCTCTTGTGCCACATGGGTTTTGGATTGGCGGGAAAGGGACATTGGATAACGTGTTGGTGGTCGATTTGACGCTAAAGCGTCCCGCAGTCACGCAGCGATTGCGGCGGGACGCGGACGGCATTGAAGGCCTGGCGTTTCACCCCAACGGTGGATTTGCGGTGATCAGTTGCCTGGAAACGGGTCAGGATCTTACGAAAACCAGCCATCTGGCGACCGTTGATCTGACCCAGCGACTTGTCCGGGTGCTCAACTATTTGCCGATCAAACGCGTCCCGGAGGGAATCAAGTTTTCTCCAGACCGTTCTCAACGCTTCGTCCAGACCACATTCGCGAACCACATCGTCGTTTTCAGTGTTGACGGTATGAACCTGATTCGCGAACCGTTCGTGTTGCCGCGGACGGATACGGGGCCAGGTATGGGCTGCTAAAAAGTGACGGATTTGGAGCAATTTTTGGTATTGGTGGATTTGGGGTTTTTTGTCCCGATATTGGTTTTCGTTTGGAGGCGATCCGTTGGTGCTGACAAAAGGAGTGTGGCATGGCATCCGTGACTGAGAACACGTCCCAAGAATATCGAAGTCCTCGTCGTAAATTGGTGCCGTTCTTCCGGAAAAGCCGAGACAACTGGAAACGGAAGTGCCAAGACGCCAAACAACGGTGCCGATACTACGCCAACCAATCTCGCGCGGCTGAGCGGAGTCGGGATCACT
>JBNJEM010000587.1:0-5060 GCA_051745935.1 Planctomycetota bacterium | reverse complement strand
GTCCAACAACGCTCGCATGTACCAGCTCGGCGCCTGGTCTCGAACCTCCGCCGGCACACTGGCGTGTTCCAGCACCTCAAAGCTGCGCGTACAGCCCTCCAAATCGCCGCACGCCGCCAAACTCAACCCCAAACCGATCAAAGCGCGAGCACGCCAGATCGAATCAAGTCCGATCCACTCTGCTTTCAACTCCTCGGGTAACGCGTTGTCGAATCCGAGAAGCTTGAAGAAAATATCGCGAGCCGCCACGTACGGCTTCCCGCCGGACTCCGCGTCGGTGGCCAGCCCCAGGTAATAGTTCGACCACGCCGCGAAAAACGTGGCCCGAGCCGCCACGCCCTCCACACGCTGCAGTTCTTCCTCCGCCGCGTCTAGCTCTTCCCCCTCGGGCAACTCATCCGTCTTGGCCAATAGCGATTCCACTCGCTCGTTGAGCTTCCGTTGGTGTTCAACCAACCGCGGGGTGATCCTCTCCAGGATCCGCACCGCTTCATTCCGAGGTTCCGTCTTTCGGGGCTGATTGATCCAAGCGGCGATCAGCGACTCCGCGCGATAGTAGTCGGCTTGCAGCAGCATCACCTGCAAGGCCGTGGTGTTCGCCCGCGGATACTCCTCCAGCAACGTTTCAATGCGTTGCATCGTGTCATCGTAGCGTGCCTCGTCGTCCGAACTAGCCACGAGGCGCTCGGCGTACAAGTCGGCCAAGTCGCGGGCCACTCGCTGCTTGAAGTCCTCGTCCACCGGCGCGTCCAACGTTTGTTCCAGGTGAGCGACACGGAGTTCAAATAGTCCCAGACGGGTCAAGAACTGCTCCACTCGCTCATAATCATTCCCGGCAGCCGCCGCGCACGGCGCGGGGCTCATGGCGACAATGACCAGGCTTGATATAACCCACATGACCAGAAGTGGCATCCACGCGCCCAAGCCCTGCCGACACAAGCGAGCGGGAGGTGGTGGAACACGCCGTCCCTTCCGCCCAAGTGTCACGCTGACGCCTTGATTCACGGTTGCCCGGCACCGGTATGACGCCGACGGCGCCTTCCCAACAAGCCCGCGCGTCACCCCGGGGCGCCGCGAGAATACAGGCCCGCCCGCCATGGGAATGGATTGTCCAGCCGTTTTAATCCAAGGGAACATAAGACACCGTCGCGAATTCCGCCGTCTTGCAGGCCTGAACGGCCGCGGCGGCTTTGTCAAACGGGACCTCGTCGCCCACTCGCACGAAGGCCCCGTTCGCCTTGTTTTGAAATTGACGGAGTACCCGAATCAGCTCTTCCTGTTTCGTGAACTCCCGAGCCCCGAGCCGGAAGACGATCGTGCCGTCTGAACGGACGACATCCACGATGGCTGGTTCAAAATCGCTCTCCTGCTGACCCGGCGATTGACGTTCCACCTTAATCCCCGAATCCAAATCACGCTCCGTTTGCATGAACCTGGAGGTGGTCATGAAAAAGATCAGCAACAGGAACACCACGTCAATCATGCTGGCCATCGACAGCTCCAGACGTGATTCGCGTTCGCGTTTGTGACTGGATAGCTTCATGGGATGCGTGGAATGCTCACTGTTCAGGGACCTGTACCGGAAATCGTACTTTTCGTATATCCATTTGCGCCAACGCCTCAACCACGCGGTTGACCACGCCGCTGGCGACGTCCCGGTCCGCTCGCAACACCACGGTCAACCGAGTCGGATCGTCGCCCAATCGGGTCAGCTCGTCCGCGACCAAGCCAATGAGCTCGGAAAAGCCATAATTCGCCCCCCCCACCACGATGGATCCGTCCGCCAGGAAGTTGATCGTCAACACGGATGCCTCTTGGTCTTGCGAGCCGGGTTGCTCCGGCAGCTTCAACCGCTCGCGGTTGACCTCCGACACCTGCGATACGGTCATGAAAAAGATGATCAACAAAAACACAATGTCGATCATCGGCGTCATGTTCATGCCCGCTCGCGTTGTCCTTGACCGTTTGGATAGTCGCATGCTGGGATGAGGTATATGGGATTAATCAATTGGATGGCGCCACGTCGATGCGTCTTCACCGGCCCGGTGCCGGTGGCTCGTGGCGTTGGCAACTATACTTCAGGCGGTCGGATTTGTCCGGGTGGAAAGCTGCTCGACGCAAGCCGTCCTCCCGTTGGCCGGACTCGCGGCGGACAATGTCATCCGCGACCGGCACGCGGAATTCGCGGCCGGCTTTCAACAAACCACTACACCAATGCTATTCTTGTCGCCGCCGTCCCAACGGCGCCAGGATCTGTTCCACCCGTTTTCCCGCCTCCGCCACAATCGAGTCAATCTTGTTGCGAAAGAAGCTGAAAGCGATCATCGTCGGAATCGCCACGATGAGGCCCATGAGGGTGGTGACCAAAGCCTTGCCGATACCGCCAGCCAATTCGTCGGGACGCGCCGTTCCCCCGGTGGCGGCGATCTTGTTGAAGGCCTCGATCATGCCGAGGACGGTTCCGGTGAGCCCAAGCATGGGCGCAATGGCACCAATCACCCCCAGCACTTCGGTTTTGCGATACAACCGGCCCGTCTGGTCCTCGCCAGCTTCCTCCACCGCCGCTTTGTATTCCGCGAACCCGAATTCACTTGACTTGTAGCGTCGCAAGCCGGCGAGCACGACATCGGCAACCAGCGATTCATTGTTGGGATCCTCGCTGGCCTCGATGGCCTCGTCAACCTTGCCCTGTTCAATCAACCCTTCGAGTTCACCCGCCACCTCTTCCGGAATCAAAGCGTTTCTTCGAATGGACAACGAATGTTCGATGATGAATCCCAGGGAAACCACGGAGAGCAATCCGATCAACAGGCCGACCAGGCCACCGTCAATGAGCGTGTCCAACAGAGTTCGTTCCGCCGGTTCCTCGGTGGGAGTGGAAGCCGGAGAAGACGTTGAAGGGGCCTCCTCGGGGACCGTCTCCTCTAACCGCTCCGGCTCCGCCGCCGTCTCCAGCTTCTCCGCCACCTCCGGCTCATCCGGCTCATCCCCCGCGACTTGAGCTCGAAGTGGTCTCGCCATCGGCGGGCTGCACAAGAGGCAACCGAGTATCCACATCGCGATGCAACGTCCAGCTCGCCGCCCGATTACTCCCCCCAAGCACAGGGGGAAAAAGTCGAGGCCGGAGGGGATTTGCCCCCGGCACGAAATCGTTCTCTTCATATGTCATCTCTGCGTTTTCTTGTCCTCCGGGCGAACTCGCTCGGCATGCCACGTCTGGCCATACTGATCAAGCAGTTCGCGACGGATTGCAATGCTTCCGGTCATGTCTCCAGACTCTTCCAAGGTACGCATCGCCGTGTACAGCCCGGCGGCCGCCAGTTCGGGGTGCCGTTCCCCAAACAAGGCCGGGATGCGAAGTAAGTCCAACACCCCCGCGCGCCGGGTGTCGGTGTCGGACTCCGACAGCCGCGCTTGACCCAGCCAGTACAGCGCGATCGGCTTCAGGGGGTCATCCAGTTGATCGAGTTGGCGAGTTAACGCGTCGATTGCCAACGTCGTGTCTCCGCCATCCAGTTGCATGCGAGCGTCGATGATCGACTTCCACTGAGGAAGTGCCTCTAATCCTGCTAATGCCTGCCTGGCCTTGTCCGATTCCCCCGCGGCCAAGGCCAACGTCGCGTAATAGACTCGCGTCGCGGGCGGCCGGGGTTCGGACATGGTTGAAATCGTTCGACCTACCTCGCCGAGCCGCTCTCGAGCGGCTTCGTCGTCAAACCAAACCGGCGGCAACTCGGGAGAAAGCCCACTGGACAGGTCCACCTGCAAGCGACGGGCCCCCGGCAGAGAAAGTTCTCGCTGGTCGGCTGCCGCCTGCCGCAAGCATTCCAAGCACCAGAGATAAGCCGGCAGCGCGGCTTCACGTCGCCCAACGGCCAATCGCGACCACATGAGCGCCTGGCACACCATGTATGCCGTTTCCCCACGCCGCCCCCGGTAATGATCATGCACGGCTTCCGCATCCGCCAAAAGGCCCCGATAGTCGTTGACCGACAGCCGCTGGCGGATGCGGTAGAGATGCGATCCGAGCTCTTCCAGCATGCGGTCAAACGCCGCCTGCTTGGCCTCGGCTACCCGGCCCTGCTCGATCCGATCCCACCCGATAACTCGTCCATCGCTCAACCGTACGCCGTCCACGTCAAACTGTTCAACGGTCACCCCAGTGATAATGTCCAAATCGCGGAGAACAATTCGGTCCGCCCCTTCCCCCGCCCCGGAAAGCAGCGCCCAAAGAGAGAGAATCAGAACGCTTTGTAGCCCTGTTACGCATCTCCCACACGCCATCGTTTGACTCCTACCGCAACATACCTCTTGCTTTCCCACTGCCGGGGGCCTTGCTTGCTCGGGAGCCGCCCCGACCCCCTCGAGAACGCTGTGTACCCCCGAAAAGCCGCCCCCTCTGAACGGCTGAAACCTAATTGCACATCGCCACTTCGATACTTCCCCACCGGCACCACGGCCGGTGGGGCTAAAACATTCTATCGCAACCCTTTGCGTTCACTGGTTGCACCAAAGTCGCGCTGTCGAACTAAGTAGCCATCACAAAACCACTTAGACTTTCAGCCATCCAAGGAGATTTTGGAAGCGGAATCCAGGTTTGGTGACGCGCTGTAAACCTCCAAGTCATCGGCCACGACGCACTGCGCACGCTCAATCGCCAAAGTCAGGACGAGACAACAATTCCGTACAGACGTGAAAAACAATAGGAATTCCTCTCACTCGACCCTTTCCAAACAAAAAACTCGTGACGCTTGTGCCAATTCACGGCGAGGTACGCCGAGTCGATCCCGCCAACGCCCGTTTGACAAAGAATTTCCACGTGTTTCGCCGCTTCACCGTTCTCGGACTGGAAAACCAAACGTCCGCGAATCGGCGAAACAGGTCCAACAAAGTTCCTCTTCCCCCGCTATCGTAGGGGCCGCCCGGCCCGTGGTCAACCAAATCGCTGGGCCAGCACGGGTCAGGCCTGGGGTGAGGAAAAACTCCAAGTCGTTGCCATCCATATTGTTGCGCCGTTCGTTTCGCCGGTATTGAGACGAAAGGACCTCTAAGAGACCTAA
>JBNJEM010000586.1:0-5062 GCA_051745935.1 Planctomycetota bacterium | reverse complement strand
CGCGAAATCTTCCACTCTTCAATCAAGCACGCGCGACAAACTCGGGACAACCCACTTGTTCTATTTTGTCCGATTTTCGGGTTTTTCATCAGCCCAGGCTGGGGCCACCACGGAGCCGGTTGCGAGGAAATCGCCTTTTTTCGGATAGATCAACACTGAGATTGACGGGTTTGGCCTGGTGATCTAGGCCAGGTAGGCGGCCGCGTTGTTTTGAAATACACCTCCGTTCATGGACCCAACGCCGGCACGCGGTTACAATCATGGTTCCAATGGATCATCAGGCCGACATGGGGTCCTTAGGGGGCGGTTCCTTAGGGGGCTCGCGGGGGCATTTCGCGGGGATCGGACTTCGTCGTCGGACGCGTTTCATGGTTTGTTCTACCCAGACGGAAAAGTGACTCATGACGGTTTATTTAGCTCTTGGCGGTCGGGACGCGGAACTGGCGGACCAGCAGTTGCGCGAGGCGTTGTTTGGGGTGTTCGAGGCCATTGAGCCGCGGCAGCGGGTGCTGGCGCTGCCCCCCGATTTCACCCGTTTGCACAGTCACGCGGGCCCGCTGACGTGCATGGCCCATGCCTACTATGGGGATCGGTTGGTGGACGTGATGCCGGCTCTGGGTACGCATGAGAACATGTCGGACAAGCAACTGGATCAAATGTTCCCGGGGCTTCCTAAATCATTGATCCGCGAACACAATTGGCGCGACGACGTGGTGACAATCGGCCACGTGCCGGCGGGGTTCGTGCGGGAGGTGACCGAAGGGATTTACCAGCAACCGTGGCCGGTTCAATTGAACAAGCTGATCTGGGAAGGCAACCATGATTTGATTCTATCAATTGGCCAGGTGGTTCCCCATGAAGTGATCGGAATGGCCAATCACAACAAGAATGTTTTCGTGGGTACCGGCGGCTCGGAGGGGATCAATCAGAGTCATTTCATCGGTGCGGCGTATGGGATGGAGCGGATGATGGGGCGGACCGATACGCCGCTTCGTCGGATCCTGAACCATGCCCAAGAGAACTTTTGCGGTGGCCTGCCGCTGCTGTTCGTGCTAAGCGTCATCGGTCCCGATAGCCGCGGCGAAAACGTCGTCCGGGGGCTGTTTGTCGGCGACGACCCGGAGTGTTTTGAGCTGGCCGGTGAGCTGGCCGCTCAAGTGAACGTGACCCGATTGGACAAAGAACTGGACAAGATCGTCGTCTACCTGCACCCGGAGGAATTCCAGAGCACGTGGCTGGGTAACAAAGCCGTCTATCGCACTCGCATGGCCATCGCCGACCACGGGCAACTGATCGTGTTGGCCCCCGGCGTCAAAATGTTCGGCGAGGACCCGGAAATCGACCGCTTGATTCGCAGATACGGCTACCGGACCACCCCTGAAATCATGCGGTTTGTCCGAGAAAACAACGACCTCCAGGCCAATTTGTCAGCCGCCGCGCACATGATCCACGGTTCCAGCGAGCAACGGTTCCAAATCGTTTACTGTCCCGGCGGGTTGACCCGCGACGAGATCGAAGGCGTGGGATACGCGTATGGGGAGCTGGAGGAAATGCAAAGCCGATATGACCCGTCGGCATTGCGTGACGGATGGAACACCATGCCCGACGGAGAGGAGATCTTTTTCATCCGAAACCCCGCGCTGGGTCTATGGGCCGCCCGCAGCCGGATGTGCGACTAGTGCTGAAACCAGCTCCAATTCTCCCGATTTCGGGGGGGCTCTTGTTCCCCCGGCGCCCCCGATGTCTGACATGACAGATCGCGACGCGTTGCGACCGGTAGGCGAGTTATCCGACGAGGGCTGTGCCATTTCAACTGGTGACTTGTTGCGGGCGCCGGTATAATAAGGGCTCGGTTGATGTGGATAAAGTGGATCGTCAGCGCCGGTGGCGGGAGGATGGCATGCGTTTGGAAGGAAGACGCTACGATCACGGACAGCCCGTGTCGCTCCAGATCGAGAACGGTACCATTGCCAGCGTGGATGTGCTGCGGTGCGGGGAGAAAAGTGGTCTGCCCTGGATCGGGCCCGGCTTGGTGGATTTGCAAGTGAACGGATACGGCGGGGCCGAGTTTACCCGGGGCGACTTGGATGTGGCGGGGGTTGAGCAAATCAGTGGGGCGATGGATGCGTTGGGCGTGACGCACTATCTGGCCACCGTCGTGACCCAAGGCCATGGCACGCTTCTTCATGCGCTGAGGACGATCGCCGAAGCCATTGAGACGCGGCCAGCCGTTGCTTGCCGGGTTGCTGGGATTCACCTGGAGGGGCCGTTTATTTCCATGGAAGAGGGGCCGCGAGGGGCGCATCCGGTCGAGTACTGTCGGCCTCCCGACTGGGACGAGTTTGAGCGGTTACAGGAAGCGGCTCGCGGCCATATCCGTCTCGTGACGCTTTCGCCTGAGTATCCTTCCGCGGTGGAGTTCACGCGCAGGGCCACCGAATCGGGGCTGATCGTGGCGATCGGGCACACCAACGCGAACTCCCAGCAGATTCAAGCGGTGGTGGACGCGGGGGCTCGCATGAGCACGCATTTGGGCAACGGCGCTCACGCCTATTTGCCCCGTCATCCCAACTACATCTGGGATCAGCTGAGCGAGGACAGGCTGGTGGCTAGCCTCATTGTGGACGGATCTCACCTGCCCGAAGCGGTAGTGAAAGCCATGGTGCGGGCGAAAACGCCTCAAAGCGTGGTGTTGGTCAGTGACATGGCCGGCGTGGCGGGCCGTATTGGGACGGAACCGGGGCTGTACGAAGAGACGGGGCTCGGAGCCATTGAGGTGCTCGAGGACGGCCGGGCTGTCGTGGCGGGGCACTCTGAGTATCTGGCGGGCGCCACCAAGCCACTAACGGCGGGGATCAAGAATGTGATGCAATACGCCGGAATTGATTTGGCTGCCGCCATGGACATGGCCAGTGCTCGCCCCGCGCAATTGCTGGGACTTGACTGCGGCATGCTCCGAGCCGGCGCGGCGGCCGACTTGATCCAATTCGATATCGGCGAAGAGGGGCTTCTCGACGTCCTCGCCACCTATCAGGCCGGAACGTGCGTCTGGCGGGCAGCGGAGGTGGAGACTCCAAAGGCTTGAACGCTTGTTTCGCAGGGGGCCCACTTCGCGGATGTGCCGAGAGCCCGAGCTTTCGGCCCCGCTTGTCGCCTTCGTCACGAGCCGTTGAAGAACGCGGGCCAGTCAATCCGGTTATCCCCAAAGGCCATTACGGCCGGGTTTCGCAAGCGGTCTTTGCGATAGGTCAATCGCTCGCCGTCGAACTCGGTCAGATGTCCGCCGGCGGCTTCAACGATGGCTTGAGCGGCCGCGGTATCCCACTGGAAGGTGGGCACCACGCGGGGATAGAAATCCGCCTTGCCTTCCGCGACCAAACAGAATTTCAGCGAGCTGCCCATGTTCGTGACGTCGGCTCCCGAGATGCGTTTCAAGAACGCTTCCACGGCGGGGCCGGCATGATCTCGGCTGGCCACCACCGTCAACCGCTCCAGATTCGCGGCTCGCGTCTCAATCGCGGCCCGCTCCCCCGTGGCTTGTTGAATCCAAGCCCCGGTGGCGGTTTCCGTGTTGATGCCTTGATAGCACGTACCAGAGACGGGGACATGGACGATGCCCAGGACCGGGAAACCGTTATGCACTAGACCAATGTTTACGGTGAATTGCCCCGTTTGCTTGATGAACTCTTTCGTGCCATCCAACGGGTCCACCAGCCACAGCCATTGGTCCGAGGCCAGACTGATGGCTTCCCCTTCGGCCGATTCTTCGGAAACGACCGGGATCTCTGGTGTTAACCGCTCGAGTTCCGCGACAATCAGCTGATGCGACGCTTTGTCCGCCAGGGTGAGCGGTGAATTGTCCGCTTTGACTTCAACCATGAGCTCCTGGCCATGAAATTCCATCGTTTTTCTGCCCGCCGACTCGGCAATCTGATTGACCGGGTCCAACAATGCAGGGACATCAAGTTGCATGGGGTTTCCTTTGGAGTGTTCGGCCCACGATGTATATTTCAGGCGGTTGGATTTTTCCGGGTGGAAAGCTGCCCGGCGCAAGCCGTCCGCCCGTTGGTCGGACTCGCGGCGGAGAAAGTCATCCGCGACGGGGTATACTTCAACCCACTCCGGACGGGTTGGGATTCCCCGGCATCTCCGTTCACGGTTTCCAGAACTGGAACCATTTCTTCTTCTGGGCGCAGTTGAACTGAACCAGGCGGTCGACCAGTTCTTCGTAGGCTTCGTCGGCGGCGGGGTCGACGGGGACGGGATCGGGCAGAGGCGGTTTTTCCTCGCCGTTGGCGGAACCGGATGATTCGTTCTCGGAGGATTCTCCTGGAAACAGCGAATCGACGTTTTCGAATTGGTGTCCCATCACCGCGTACGAGGTTTCTTTGGCTTCCTGGGCCGGGGATTCCGGCATGGTGGATGGCGCGGACCACTCCGATTCGGACGCTTCATCCTCCCGGCGCCGCGTCTCGGCGAACTGTTCCGTTTGCTCTGTCGCGAACTGATCCAACCTGGCTCGTTCACCATCGAGTTCGCGACGCTGTTGATGCAGTTCCTGGCGTTCCGCCTCGAGCGTTTTGGTTTGCTCTTCCAGTTGCTCGATCTGTTGTTGGACGAGTGATCGCGTCCGTTCCAGTTCTGCTTGGGCCGCTTGACGGAACGATTCGAATTCCTCGCGCTGCTGTTCTAGCTGAGTTCGTTCCTTTTCGAGCTCCGCGCGTTGGGACTCCACCGTGGTTTCCTGGCTGTGCCGTTGGTCGCGCCATTCTTCCCATCTGGAGCTCAGATCCTGCTTTTCAGCGTCCAGTCGTTGGGTTTCGTTGGCCAACTCCTGTTCCCGAGCCTGGAGTTCCTGATGCTTCTCGGCCAAGAGTTTTTGCTGTTCTTGTCTTTCCTCGCGGAGCGTCTCCTTGGCTTGTTGCAGCTCTTGTAGCGTCTGTTGTTGTTCCGCTCGGACCGTGTCCAAATCGTCCTTTTGCGCGGCCAGCTGGGATTCTCGTGACTTGAGTTCAGCCTGCAATTGCACCAACTGCTCCCGGTCGGCATTGAGTTCCGACTC
>JBNJEM010000585.1:0-5071 GCA_051745935.1 Planctomycetota bacterium | reverse complement strand
GCCGCGTCACAATAACTTGATCCACCGCTGTCCGCGAAATGCCGCGATTCTTCGACTCTCCTCTGTGAAAATTAGTCAACTTATTTTGACGCGACGCCTTAGTCGAGTTCGAATTGTTCAACATAGTGTGAAGAATGTCGATCAGCGGATGGTTGATCGGCTTTCAGCAGCAGGTAGTTTTCGACCACGAGTGCATCCATGTTGGTTCCCATGAAACAGCGATAGGCTTCTTCCACCGTGCGGACGATCGGTTCGCCGCGCACGTTGAAACTGGTGTTGATGAGGAGCGGACATCCCGTCCGCTCATAAAACGCTTGAATCACACGATGGAGTTCCGGATACCGCCGCGCGTTGACGGTCTGCACGCGCGCCGAATGGTCCACGTGCGTAATCGCGGGCACGACGGACCGCGGATGCCGCAGTTTGTCAAAACCGGACGCCTCGGTCGTGACGGGAATTCTTTTATGCGGTGATACGTTGGCAACCAACAGCATGTAGGGGCTGTCTTGGCCCGGCGGGAACTCGAAATACTCGCTCGCGCGATCCTCCAGTACAGCCGGGGCAAAGGGCCGAAACGACTCGCGAAACTTGATCTTCACGTTCATGATCGACTGCATTTCACGACTCCGGGGATCCCCGAGAATGCTTCGACCACCCAGGGCACGGGGACCGAATTCCATTCGGCCTTGCATCCAACCAACCACCATGCCGTCATCCACCAACTCCGCCACGCGTCGGCAAAGCGCCTCCCGGCCGTCAAACCGCGTCCAGACCGCATCGACCGACTTGAAAAACCGTTCGATTTCTTGCTCCGCCGCTCTCGGTCCCAGCCGGGAACCGGCTTGGGCGTCGTGGGGGAGCGCGGTGCGCGAGTTGCCCAGTAACTGGTACCAGATCAGCAGAGCCACGCCTAGCGCGCCGCCGGCGTCGCCGGCCGCCGGCTGGATCCACAAACCATCGAATGGACCTTCACGCAACAGGCGGCCATTCGCCACGCAATTGAGTGCCACGCCACCGGCCAGACAGAGTTTTGACATCCCCGTCACTTGATGGACGTGCCGCCCCATTCGCAGCAGAATCTCCTCGGTGACCGCCTGTACCGACGCGGCGAGATCCATTTCTCGCCGAGTGATCTGGGATTCCGGCAACCGGGGCGGGCCGCCGAACAGGCGATGAAACCTGCGCGACGTCATGGTCAGTCCCTGGCAGTAGTTGAAAAACCTCATGTCCATCCGAAAGGATCCGTCCGCCTTCAGATCAATCAACTGGTCCAAAATGTCCTCGACATAACGCGGTTCGCCGTATGGCGCCAATCCCATCAGCTTGTACTCACCCGAATTGACCTTGAACCCGCAGTAGTAGGTGAAGGCCGTGTACAGCATCCCCAATGAATGCGGAAACCGAAGCTCGTGCGTCAGGTCGATACGTCCCCCGCGTCCAGTGCCAAAACTAGCCGTTGTCCATTCCCCCACCCCGTCAACGGTTAGGATGGCCGCCTCGTTGAAAGGCGAAGGGTAAAACGCGCTCGCCGCATGCGACTCGTGGTGCTCCGCGAAGATGAATCGTTTTCGGTATTCCCGCATCAAACCGCGGCGCATTTCCCGGGACACATACAGTTTCCGACCAAGCCATTGAGGCATCGCCTTGGCGAAGGAGCGGAAACCTTTCGGCGCGTATGCCAGATACGTCTGCAGCAACCGATCGAATTTGAGCAATGGTTTGTCGTAGAACCCCACGTAGTCAAGATCCGCGGGGGTCAGCCCCCCTTCCTCCAAACAATAGTCAATCGCCCGCAGGGGAAAATCCGCATCATGTTTCTGGCGCGACCACCGTTCTTCCTGAACCGCCGCGACGATCTTTCCATCGATAATCAAAGCGGCCGCCGAGTCATGGTAGAACGCGGAGATGCCCAAGATAGCCGTCATGCCAAAGCCCAAACATGGCAGAAAGAAGAAACAGCAGCAGCAGCAGCAAAACCCGTAATTGTATTCGCGGGGAACCCTTTCCAAAAGCAGCCTGATTGGTTTCCGGCGGAAGCCCCCCTGAGTCGTGTCGGCAATTCGCCCGCTCCCCTTCTCGTCTCAATCGGCGGGCGTAATCATGCGGCATCCAAGCGATCGAGATTCGTAACCGTTCACGGGCAAAAGACGCATATTCGCGGACGTTCGCACGTCCGTTGCACATATTGAGGAAAGGCTTTTCGAGGTGCAAATGCCACGGGCTTGTCCCGTGGTACGTTACATTCCACGCTACCGACGGCGCTACCGACGGCCAGCAGTGGTGTGTCTGGTCGGTTTGTAGCGGCAAACGTGAACCACCACGGGACAAGCCCGCGGCATCCATGCGGGCCTTGCGTGTCCAAGGCGCATAGCGGCAGCCGTGAACGCAGATCCCTCCGCGCGCGCCGTGGCTCATTGTTTCGGTTTCGATCCCGGCGACATTGCCATGAGTTGTTGGTACAGGATCTGGATGTCGCGCGAGTTGACGCCGCGTTCAACTCCCTCTTCGATCACCTGCTTCGCACTATCAAACTGGCGGGCCTGCATATAGTAATAGGCCAGGGTGTGAACATAACGCGGGTTGTACGGATCCTGTTTGATGGCGTGCTTCAGCAGGCGGAACGTTTCGGACTGGTCCTTGTCCGCCACTATGATCGCCAGATTGCAGGCGGCCTGCGCGTTATCCGGCTGGAGTTCCAAGGTTTTCCGCAATTCGGTCTCGGCCTGGTCGGCGTGGCCCTGTTCGCCGTAGAGCAGGCCGAGATTGAAGTGTGCCTCGGGTGAGGGTTCGGGCAGGTCCGTGGCCTTTTTGAGACGGATTTCGGCTTCTTCGAGGCGTCCGAGATTGGCTAGTGCCATGGCGCCGTTGACAAGCGGCGGCGCGATGTCGTCACGCAGCTCATGCGCCCGCTGATATTTCGCGGCGGCTTTTTCATGGCGGCCCTGACGCATCAGAATGTTGGCGGTGTTAAAGTGCGAGCTCCAGTGGTCCAGGCGCAGATTGTTTGAGGTCCACATTTCCTCCATCGCGGCATCAAAAGCTTCGCGATGTTTTTCCGGAATGTCAGCTTCCGAAAGCGCCGCCAGCCGCTCGGCGGCCCGGATGCGAACCAAGCGGACCTTGTCGGAGATCGCCTGGAACAAAGGGGGGCGGTCAGCCGGGATGTTATCCGCGTCAAGCGCCGCCGCCGCCGCGGAACGGACCAGCGGGTGGGCGGCGCCGGTTGTCAGGTCGCGGAGGATCGTGTGCTGTCGCGAGGCGCCCGACGGGGGGAGCAGCCGGATCATGGAGGTGACAAACAACGGGTCGGACTCCGGATCGGAAATATAGTTGAACACATTCGGCAGCTTTTCCCATTCCCCGTCGCGCAGCGCCTGCACCAATAATGCCCGCCGCATCTCCGGTTCGGTGTGTTCATCGAAGTCGGGGTGCCAGGACCGTACGTGTTCAAGTGCCCATTCATGAGTTTCATCGGTATGGCATATATTACATGCGTTGCGCGAACCGACGGCCATGCTGAGGTTGGGTAGCGGCGGACGCATGGAGTGGTCGGACTGGTTCATGCCGCCGAAGGAGTGCATGGCCATGTGGCAGTCGACGCATTCGGTGGCGCCGCCGTCGGGGTGGTTCATGTGCTCGGCGGCGTTTTCCACACGCTCCTGGTGGCAGGGCAAACAGGCATTGTTGGCCGCTTCGCCCTTAAAGCGGTAGCGCCCGCTGGACGTATGACAGTGGGTGCAGCTCAGGTTGCCCTCTTTCACGCAGGGGCTCAGAAGCCAACTCCCCAAGGTGTAGTTCTCGCCAAGGTCGCGTCCGTTCGGGTAGTAATCCTGATGTTCGAACGTGGTCAGGTCATAGTGATTCCAGTACTTGTCGCCCGTTTCAAATCTCTTGGTGATGGGCGCGCCTTTGGTATGACAAACAGAGCAAGCATCGTTCTGCTGCTCGACGCTCAGCTCCTTCCAGGTAATGAGCTCCAGATCTTCCGGTGGGTTGTCACTCGACGCCGCGCGGAAAGCCCGAACGTGCTCGGAGGCGGGCCCGTGGCACGATTCACAGCTGATGCCCGGCTCGTTCCACGTCGTCTCGTAGGTATCGGTTTCCGGATCGTAGTTGGACTCGATCTGACTGACGTGGCAGCTGAAACACGCGGCGTTGAAGGTGAGCATGGAGTCGCGCCAGCTGACCGGCGTGTCCCGCTCTCCGTCAGCGAAGTGGCGGAGCATGCTTGTGGTGGTGTTTCGCCATGACTCCTTCTGAACGTCATAAAAAATCGGCAACACCTGCAACCGCCCGTCCTCCATGAGAGTCAAAAAGTTATAGTAGTTCTTTCCGCCCAGGGCATAGGCGATCTCATAGTCCGTTCCCTGATCGTCGCTGATCCAGCCCCGTTCCGGCGTGGTGTGGGCGAGGTAAAGGCGGCCTTCGGCTTCAATCGGCTCCTCCTGCGGTGGCAGGGCGGAAGCCAGCTCCGGCGACCACGGTTGAAGCGCCTTGCCGTGGTGGGAAGGTTCCCAGAGGTCATAGAATTTCTCGTGGCACGCCTTGCAGCTGGCCGAGCCACTGTACTCGCGGACATTGCGGACGTTCTCGGCGGACTCACGCGCGCGCCCGCCACAACCGCACGGCAACATGGTCAAAGCCGCCATGCCCCATGCGATTCCATGGATATTCTTTATTCGATGCATGGAGAATCCTGGGTCCTTACGCGGTCTCTTATACCGGTCGCGGATGACTTTGGCCGCCGCGAGTCCGACCAACGGGAGGACGGCCTGCGTCGGGCAACTTTCCATCCGGACACGGCCGACCGCCTGAAATACACCGGTCGCGGATGGTTTTGGCCGCCGCGAGTCCGACCAACGGGAGGACGGCTTGCGTCGGGCAACTTTCCATCCGGACACGGCCGACCGCCTGAAATATACAGGCCGTAACAAAAGCCAGCTCTCGCTTCCAAAACCCCTTGGATTACGGGACATCGGCATGGTTTTGTTATGGCTTCCAAGTCAAAGGAGTCTTCTCCCTAACGTTGCAAACAGTATATGTAGGACGGGTCTCCAGGCCCGTCTTTTCA
>JBNJEM010000584.1:0-5074 GCA_051745935.1 Planctomycetota bacterium | reverse complement strand
CGCGTTTCACATACGGATCGATGTCTTCGGTCACGTACTTTTCGCTCTTGAGCGTGCCGGCCAGGGATTCACCATACGTGTCCGACGATTCGCGTCCGATGGTGTAGGAAACCCCGGCGGCGGCCATCAAATCCCCCACATACGTCGCATCAATGAAAACAGGCCCTTCGAATGTCAGCCCGGATTCCATCGTGATGGCCATGATTCGCCCGTTGTGCTTCTGGACACCTTCCGACCGATCCAGTCGCTGCCCACGGACCACCGCAACCCCCGCCTCTTCGACCATGTCGTCGAAGACCTGCTCCGCCACATGCGGCTCGAATGTCAGTTGAAGTGGTTTTCCGTAATGATCGCCGACCCGCTCATAGAATTCCAGCGCGAGTCCTCCCACCGATTTCCGGTTCCCAATATCGGTCCTGCCCAGCCCGCTCGAACTCATGCCGCCCAGATGTTGTCCAGGCGCGATCAACACCACCGACCGGCCCATACGCGCCGCTTGCGCCGCCGCGGCCACGCCAGCGGAGGTTCCACCGTAGATGACAACGTCGCAGGGCCGCGCATCGCCCGTCTTCTGGGCGGCGGTTGATCCCGTGACCCCTGTCCCGCTCACCGTCATTGCGACAAGGCCCACCAGTAGGATGGCGAATCGAATACAGCCTCCACGACGTGGTAGAACACAAATCCCGCCTGATATCATGAAGTTCCCCTTGTTGTTCGTTGCCATTGCATTGTGTTGAGTTAAGCATCTGCCAAGAGATCGCCGTGGCGTTTACGAAGGCCCCCCGGCCACGCGCCGGTGGAAAACCGGTTTGGGAACGATCTTACAGCCGCTAACAAAACCGGTTTCTCGCTCCGCGTACTCCCACGAGGGTCGACGGTTTCAGGGTACCGGCATGGCGAAGGTGGTGCAAGTCCTTTGTTTTGACAGGGTTGGGAAGACGGTGGTTCGGGGCTTGTCTTTGTTTTGCGAGGGACCGTCGTGCCGAGCTCAGCCGTATCCGTCCGCTTGAGATGGCGTGAGTTGAGTGTCTTCGCAGCGCATCAATCGACGCGCTGCGGAGCCACAGGTTCCGCACCAGTGCCGTGTTCCAGCACTTGGAGTAGTACAGGTTGTGGCTCAGCGGAACGGCCCAGCATGCCATTTACTTGGGTGCGACCGTGCGGATTCGACCGTGCAGATGATGCGGCGCCCCTGGCGGAAGGGAGGCACTTCCACCTTCCCAATGTCGGACAAACCGTGCACCACGCTCGAAATCACCAACCACTACGAACCAAGCACCAAGCACCAAGCACCAAGCACCAAGCACCAAAACGCGCGAGTAACGTGAACATGTCGCACAATCGTGCTCGCTGATTTAGAGCTCGTGGGCGTCCCCCATCGTAGAGGTCGCGGACCACCGCCCGGTGCCGCGATCGCGCGGTCGCGCCCCGCGCTTGCATCTGGACCGGTTTCGCGTCAGAATGCTGTTTTACCAATGGTTGTTTGGGAGTTTAGCGATGGGGATACACATTACGCGGCGGCAGTGGTTGGCAATGATGGGCGCGATCGGGGCGGCGGGGGCGACGGGGGGACGCGAAGTGCTGGCCGATCTGGCCAGCCGCGACGACGCCCCGGAAGGCGTGAAGGTCGACGGCGGCCGGGTGGAACCGTGCACTCTGGCGAACGGTCAGGTCATCCAACCGCGGAAGGTGTTGCCGACGATCCACAAAACGGAGGTGGTGGTTGTCGGTGCCGGCCCCGCTGGAGTGACGGCGGCCTTGGGCGCGAGCCGGGCGGGGGCGAACGTGACGCTGGTCGAACGGTACGGCCATTTCGGCGGCCTGTCCACCGGAGGCCTGGTACTGATCATCCTGGGACATTGGGTCACCGGCAAGAAGCAGGTTTGCCAGGGAATCGGCGAGGAGATCATGCGGCGACTCGACGAGGTTCCTTATGGCATCGTGGACCGCCGTGCCGGAGTCAATCCGACGGTGGACGCCGAGGCTTTGAAATACGTTCAAGTCGAGATGATCACTGAAGCGGGAATCGACGTCTTTCTGCACAGCTGGGCCGTGGATGCGATCATGGAAGAGGACACCATTCGTGGGGTGGTGTTCGAAAGTAAGTCGGGGAAACAGGCGATTCTCGCCGACCAAGTGATCGACACCACCGGAGATGGGGATATCTTTGCCGCGGCCGGCGCCCAGCATGAACGGAGGATTTACCATCTGGGGCTGCCATATCGCATTGGCGGCCTCGATGACGTGGACCAGGAAAAGCGGCCCGCCGGACGTCCCCCACGTCATGTCGGAAAGCACACGCCGATTCCGGGCGTCAACTGGGTGAACATGCATGGCCCGGACGCCGACGCGCTCGACGTCCGTGAACTCTCGCGATTGGAATTGGCGCATCGCCAACAGATTTGGAAGCAGGTACGGACACTTCGCGCCACCCCAGGCTACGAATCGGTCTATCTGCTGGAAACGGCACCTCAACTGGGCGCGCGGATTTCCCGCGTGCTCAGTGGGACGGAGACATTGACGATCGCAGGCGTGAAGCGGAACCGGACCTTTGACGACTGCGTCGCCATTGGCGGCGCCTGGGGTGGCAACCACCAGTCATGGCAGATCCCGCTCGGTTCGATGCTACCGCGCCATGTCGAGAACTTGCTGACGGCGGGCCGTTCACTATCCGGAGAACCGAAGATGTCCGATTTGATCCGGGTGATTCCCATTTGTTGGGTCAGCGGTCACGCGGCCGGGTGCGCGGCGGCCATGGCAGTTCGGCAAGGGTGCCGAACGAGGGCCGTCAACATTCCCGAGCTGCAAGCCCTTCTGAAACAACAGGGGGCCTATCTCGGATGAACGATCTCGCCGAAGAGGGCGTTCAAGCAGACGGCCCCGGTGGGCCGCGGGACGAGGAGAAACGGGACCCTGGACGCCCAAGACCAGGCCGGGCGAACGTGCCGAGATGGATTGCCCGGTCCGTGTTTCTGGCCCTGGCCGTGCTTGCCGCGACCTCGTCGATTCCCGGCGATCGGGTGCCTCTGCTCCTGCCTTCGGCGAGCCCCTTCTTGGCGATCGGAAGGAGCATCGCGGCCCGCGCGGTCATGGTGGTCTCGCTTTTTGCCGTACCGGTCCTTCTTCTTGGTGCATGGCGACCACGATGGTTCTGTCGTTACGCTTGTCCGTTGGGGACGCTCCACGATGTGCTGGGCCACTTTCGGCCGGGACGTCGATGGGTCGCTCGGTTGCCGGCGTTTGGCGGAATCATTGTCTTGGCCGCCCTTTTCCTGGCACTCCTCGAAATGCCATTGTTGTTGTGTTTCGATCCATTGGTGATCTTCTCCGGCCTATGTCACGGCTATTCGTATCCGGCCTTGGCGTATCTGGGGATCCTGGTTCTGATGAGCTCCATTTTTCTGCCTGGCCTATGGTGCTTGAAAACCTGTCCTCTCGGCGCGACGCAGGATTTCTTGCACGGGCCACTGAAAACGTTGAAAAAATCGCAACACGCGCACGGAGAAAGGAATGGCGTCCGGACCGATGGAATGTCGCGGTCGAGGAGAAGACGTTTTCTGGTCCATGGAACGTTTGCCGTGCTGGGCGCCGCGGGGGTGTATCTTGGCGTGCGCCGTCCGCGAGCCGGCAAAGTTCGCCGCGCGCGATTGCGCCCTCCGGGTGCCCGCGCAAGTCCCCCGTTCTTTTCCCTCTGCATTCGCTGTGGCGGCTGCATGGCCGTCTGTCCCACTCGCATACTGCGTCCCGACGAAAGCGCCACGAGCTGGGAGACGTTTGCCGTACCCCATGTCGATTTCAGCAACGGTGGCGCGTGCGAAAAGACATGCCGACGCTGCAACCAGGTTTGTCCGAGCGGCGCTATTCAACCGCTGACGCTCAAAGAAAAGAACCGGCGAAAAATCGGAGTGGCTCGACTGGAGATGGAACTGTGCGTTCTGTATTACGACCAGGAATGTCGGATCTGCAAAAGAGAGTGTCCTTACGATGCCATTGACTATCGCTGGTCGGAAGCGTTGTATTGCCAAGTTCCGGTCATCGATGAGGGAAGATGCAACGGCTGCGGAGCGTGTCGGCCACGCTGTCCGGGGACGAACCACTGGGAGCGAGAAGAAGACCCCGGCGTGCCCGAACGGAAAGCCCTTGAAATCGTCAGCGTACGCCAGTAGCGAAGGCCTGAATTGCTGATGGACGCCAACAAACGGTCATTGATCGGATCGGGAATCGTTGAGCGAGTTCCAGGGGGAAAACCGACCACGCAAAGCCGACCGGATCTCCAACACGTGACGACTCGGCAATCGTTTTGGAAAGGTGGCATTCAACAGGCCATGGGGACCGGCATCACGTAGTCGGCGGCCGGTTTCAGTGCCATGTTGCGGCAGCGGTCCAAATAGAACTGGCGAGGTTCTTCCCGGCTCAGGCAGAGCGCGAGGAACCGGCCGGGATTCAGGAAGCAAATCGGACTGACGACTCGACGAGTTACCGCGCCCCGCGCGTCGCGGTAGTCAAATTCGATCACCAAATCATCCGACTGATGCATGGCGCGATGGATCAGATGTCTCATATGCCACCTCCGTGAATGGTTATTCAATGGCTGACTCGTAGTCCATTATCGGAGGTTGCCGTGACACGTCTGGTCCCGGATTTGATCCGCCATTTTATCCGCGGCGCGGGCTTGGGATTCCGTTCCGCGAATACCTCGCCAAACTTGCCCAGGCCTTGGGGAAAACCCTGGCGTTGATCGCCCGTGATAACGCGATAACGCCGCAACGAGGGGGACCGTCCTCGTTTCGGCGGCTGATATGGCTAAACATGGCTCGTTGGAATGAAAAACTGACTGGCCTTGTTGCAGCGTCGATGGCGACGTCGTACGATCATGAGCGGGTGATGGTCCTCAGTATGTGCGCTGATAACACGGCACACGGATGGATCGTGGCATTCGAGAAAGGCACTGAACGATGAAGCTTGGAAACTTGGACGTCTGGTCGATGTATCTGATGGTTGTAGTTGTTGGAATCTCGACCGGATCCGCACGGGAGATTCACGTGGCCAAAACGGGGGACGACAGCGCGGCCGG
>JBNJEM010000583.1:0-5081 GCA_051745935.1 Planctomycetota bacterium | reverse complement strand
TTCCCGCTTGCGGATCGTGCCACCCAGGTGCCGGAAGGCGGCCAGAAAGAAGGTGCCTATGAAATGAGGTTGAAGCCGCCGCGCGCTAGCTCGTTCCATTTCCTCGCGGATTCGCTGTACGTCGCGCGAGTCCATACTGTCGTGTGCCAGTGCCCGTTCTTCAATCAATTGGCGAAGATGCTCGCGATCGAATTTCCTGTCGACAACCTCGTGCAGCTTCCTTTTGACCTCCTCCCGCTCGCCATATCGTAAGGCTTCAACGAGCAGCGATCGCAACTCGGCTCCTTGAATCGTTTTGCCGAGGACGTCGAATACGGCTCCACCGAGGGCTTCGCGTTCCACTTCGAGCTTTTCGAAGAGTCGGCGAAACACGTCCCCCTCGCGAGTCTCGCTGGCCACAATGTTCCAGAGATGGCAGACCTCGGTCTGGCCGATCCGGTGGATGCGTCCAAACCGCTGCTCCAGCCGGTTCGGGTTCCAGGGAAGGTCGTAGTTCACCATCAGGTGGGCTCGCTGCAGGTTGATCCCTTCGCCGGCGGCATCGGTTGCCACCAGGATCTGGACGTCGGCGTCCTGGGTAAAGATTTCCTGCGACTTACGGCGCTCCTCGCGTCCAATACCACCATGGATCACGACGACCGCCTCTGGCTTCCCCAACAGCGTGCCAATCTTGTCCGCCAGGTAATTCAACGTATCACGATGTTCGGTGAAGATGACTAGCTTCCGCCGATAGCCTTCGGCACTGAACATCCTGGAGTCCTGTAGCACGGAGGAGAGCTTTTCCCACTTGGTATCTCTGCCACCCTGACGAACTTTGTGGGCGGCCGTCTCCAGATCTCCGAGCGTCTGAATTTCCAGTTGCAGCTCCGCAATGGTCTGGGCAGCGGTGGCCTGGTCAAGGATTTGCTGCTCGGTTCCTTCCAATTCGGCGCTCGGTGAGTCTTCGAAATCGTCGATGTCATCTTCGGAAAACAGGGGATCGTCGGCTTTCGGATGGAGGCGAACCTCGGCGCCACGCTTGAGAAGTTTCTCTTCTCTCAGCCGCTTTTCAAGGCGTCCACGCCGGCGTTTCACGGATTGGTAAATCGCCTCTGGTGACGAGGCGAGACGTCGCTGAAGGATGGTGAGTGCAAAGCCGACAGTCCCGCGACGACCGTCGTTGTTCAACTGATCTGCCCGGTTAAATTCCTGGCGCACATAGTTGGTCACCTTTCTGTAAAGATCGGCTTCTTCGGGAGAAAGCGTATAATTCACCGTGCTGGCAAACCGTTCCGGAAACAACGGCCTGCCGTCAAACTTGACCAGATCCTCCTTGACCATCCGGCGCATCATGTCGCTGGTGTCGACCACGTGCACGCCGTCACGGAATTTTCCCTCGAATCGATCACCGTCTAGGAGGCTCATGAAGAGCTGAAAATCCTCTTCCTTGCCGTTGTGGGGCGTGGCGGACATGAGCAGGAAATGTCGGCAGACTTCGGAAAGCCGTTGTCCGAGGTGGTGGCGTTTGGTGTACTTCACCTCACCACCAAAGTATGACGCGGACATTTTGTGAGCTTCGTCGACGACGATCAGGTCCCAATCGACTTGCTTGATTTTGTCGTGCAGGTCTTCGTTACGGCTGAGTTTGTCCAGTCGGCAGACAGCCAATGGGTTTTCAGCGAACCAGTTGCCCGTACGGGCGGATTCCAGTTTGTCATTTGTGAGGATCTCGAACGGGAGCTGAAATTTTTCCTGCAACTCGTCTTGCCATTGTTCCACGAGCGCTCCGGGGCAGACGATCATGCAGCGTTGTAAGTCACCCCGGGCCCGCAGTTCCTTAATCAACAACCCCGCCATGATTGTCTTCCCGGATCCGGGGTCGTCGGCCAGAAGAAATCGCAGCGGCTGCCGGGGGAGCATCTCGTTGTAGACCGCCGTGATCTGATGGGGTAACGGCTGCACGAGTGACGTGTGCACCGCCAACACGGGGTCGAAAAGGTAGGCAAGGTGAATGCGGTAGGCCTCGGAGACCAATTTGAACCTGGCTCCGTCCGCGTTGAACGTCCAGGGTCTTCCCTCGGACACGATTTCCAGATCAGGCTCGCGGTCGCGAAAGATCAATTCCTCTTGGACGCGCCCCGCCGCATCCCGATAGGTCAGCTGAACCACATCGGTACCAAACCATTGAGTATCGACGACGGTCACCAGGCCCGAGGGGCTTATACCACGAACGCACGCTTCCCGCTTCAAATCTTCGAACCTGGCCATTGCCTCACTTTCCTCTGCGTGCCCGGGCGTAACAGTTGTCTTTTGTCCCTTGAATTAGCACCACTCGCGTATGCAACCGCTTGGTTTCTTTGCCCCTGGCTTTTGTCCGCGCACCAAGAATTAGCCCGTCGCGTATCTATTCAACTTCGGAGAGCTACTCCTATAACTTGAGTGGCAGTTGCGATCCCCTCTGCGAGGTGGATCCGGTCGTGCTCCGTCATAACATCGCGCAATCTACCAAAGCGATGCAGCGGGGTGAAGTATCCAGCAGCCTCATGAATGCTAGGAAACTGTGCCATGTGTTTAGCCCTCTCGCAATTGTCAAATAGTAATACGAAAGCCAGTCATGATTGCTATTCCCCTTCACCGATTACGCGCCGACGGTGGCTGGATGCGCGGTCCCCTGGGGCCGTGGTTTTGGTCCGGTGGCGGGAAGACGCTCATGTGGAGCAGGTGGTTGTCCACTTCCAGGCCCTGGCCGAGTAAATCGGGGGCGTTGAATCGTAGGTCGCGGCCGAGCGCGACGGCGTCGAACGTGTCACAGGTTCGCGCGGCGACGTGTTCGAGCAGCATCTCGGCTGCTTTCTCGGAGAATGGTTGGCCGGGCGAGTCCTGCGCCGATTCGGCGTCCATCGCATAGCTTGCCACCAGTCGCGGCCAGATTACCTCCAAGGTCGCAGGCGAATCAAATGCGTCCAATGCCACGAACCGGCCCGAGACGGCGGCTACGACGCCGCAGGCCCCCTCAGGATAGCTCAGGGCCTCATGGTATTGCTCCAGGTCTTCCTGGCGCGTGGCCACGGCGTCGGCCATGGCGCGGGTCGGGGCCGCGGCGTGGCAGGCGTCCAGTTGCTGGCCTACGCTCGCCCACACCGCGCCCTGATCGCCGGCCGCCTTGCCTTCGGTTCGCAAATTCTCTTGGACGTCGCGGCTCTTCCGTCCACGCAGGGTACTCGGCGAGTAATTCCCGCTCTTGAACGTCCGGCTGGTGTGGCTCCATCGTCCCTCCTCAACACAGGAAACCGGAACCTTCGTCCGCGATTTGGGCGGCAACAGCACGCTGGTGTTCATAATCCGGTTCTGCTTGGCTCCTTGGAGCTCTTCGCCGTCAATCAACAGAACCGGCCGGTCGGCGTCGTTCACCGCCAGCAGCTCCGGCACACTGCCGGATTCGCTGACCTCCGTCACCGAAAGCATCCCAGCCTCGATCGCCTCGAAGGCCAGCAGATAGTTCTGGTACCGTGGCTGAGGCGGATCCTGTTTCAGCGGCACCAGCGTGAGGTTACGATGCCCAACCGGGGGGCCCGGCTGCCAGGCCGGCATCACGTCGCTCATTAACGTCGTGGTCATGGCTCTCCCTTTCTGTATTGCGTGGTCCACATACAGTCTAAGCCCACCCCATGACAGAACGTGTCATGCCTGGGCAAAAAAACTTCGTAACTGTTTGCGGATGCTCGATCCGTAAACGAGATGAGGAGATCCCTGCACCCCTTTCCACGTAGCCGCCGGTTTCGGAACAAATACGCGTATCGTACACTCCGGTACTGAATGTTCTGTCACCTATTCTCAAGACGGGTTGACCGATGTCACGTTCAGAGAGATACATTCCACGATCCGACGAGCAACTGGAGCGGATTCGACGAGCGCGCGAGGCCGCGGAGCAGTTTGACCGCGACAGGCTGAAACGGCTCGAAGCGGCGTTAAAGCGCGTCAAAAAGGCAGAGTTGGTGGAGCTAATGCTGCGTGCCGCTCAAGAGGAGAAAGCTGTCGAGTGGCTGGTCGAGAACGAAATAGAATTGGAAAAGCCAATTGATCTTCTTGTTCATGACATTAAAGTGACCATTGACATCGCGACAAAAGTTGACGAACGGCGGTTGAACCACAACTTCAACTACGATTCGCGAGCCTACGAGGCGACAGAGCGCGGGCTGTGCCAGTTGGTTCAGAAGAATGCAATCGAAGAAGCTAAGGGCCTCGCGTTGAGATTAATAGCCAAGGGCAGCTACCAGATGGAATGCAGCGACGAAGGTATGATGCAGGACGAAATTGAAAGTTGTTTGCAGCCGGTCATCGCTGCCGTCGCCGAGTCGCCTGGCGCTCGGGAGTGGGCTTTGGAGATGCTCCACCGCGACCGAGTACAATTTCTATGTACGCGAGAACTCAAAGAACTGGCCGACTCAGTTCGTCAGCGGTAGCAGACATGTTGTCGCAATCCATCGCTGAAGCTGGAAAGGATTAGGCCCCATGGGATTCCGTTTCTTCCGGCGCATGAAGATCGCACCCGGCGTGAGCCTGAACTTCAGCAAGTCGGGCGTTTCTCCGTCGTTTGGCGTGCGAGGGAGGCGGGTAACGCTGGGCCGGCAGGGCGTGCGGAAGACGGTTGGTATCCCCGGCACGGGATTGTTCTACACCGAAGTCAGCGGAAAGACGAGAAAGCCCGGGAAAGGCCGATCACGGGACCGCGCCGAGTCGCCTCCGCCCCCGCCCGAACCACGGCACCAGCTGGATCTGGGATTCTTTGAACGCCTGTTTACGCCGAAGGCGGAACGCTCCTTTGTCGACGGGTGCAAGGCATATGTGGAAGGCAAAAACCGGAAGGCCTCCCAGGAGCTCCGCGCGGCGGCTCATCTTGCCGATGGCGCGTTTCTGGCCGGCTTTCTGGCGATGAGCGACCAGCGACTGGACGACGCAATCTGGCTCCTGAAACAAGCCTCGGCCAAGCATCGCACACTGGGGCGGCACTTCGACAAATACGGCCTGACCGTCGAGCTGGCTCTCCCCATCACCGAGTTCGTCGTCGCCCACATCCGCCCCTGCCGGCGTGGCGTCCTGCT
>JBNJEM010000582.1:0-5086 GCA_051745935.1 Planctomycetota bacterium | reverse complement strand
GAATCTGAGTCGCGATTGGTCTTCTCGACAATTGCCTCGTGAAAAGATCGCCCAAAGCCGGCGCTATGGTCGCGATCGGGCGCGAGGAGTCCGGGGCCTGTGGAGTTGGACACGGTTTCAGTTGCGGCGAGTGCGGGAGCTGGCGCGGAAACTGGTGTACTGGCGGCAAAGCCGACTTTCTTTCCGCTCGGCATCCCGGTGTATCAAGGGATGCGTATGTGATGTCAATGCCGACCGCTGCTACGCCGACCAACGCCGCGGTCTGTTCATCGTGGCCGATGGCAGAGAAACTGAGGGGGGGCAGGCCAGCCAAACCGTGATTGAAGTTATCGCTGGCCGGCTTGGCGCGCGTTTGGACGAGGTCTATCCCTCATCCCTTGATCTGTCGGAGTCGATGAAACAAGGGGTATTTCAAGCCAATCACGAGCTGATGAGGCTGGCTCGCGGCGACACGGGCGTACCGACGATGGAAGCGGCGGCGGTGATCGGTGTCGTGCGGCACGGTCGCCTGCTGCTGTGCAACGTGGGCAACAGCCGCGCTTATTTGTGGCGCAAAAAGCAACTCGAACAACTCACCGTCGACGATACCCTGGTCCAGCAGCTTGTTGCAGCCGGCTCACTAACCGGCAGGGAAGCCGCTCGACACCCCATGCGGCACGTGCTTTCCCATGGCATTGGAACTCGGAAACTGGAAAAACGGGTACAAGTCACGGGGCACTGGCTCCGGGACGGGGATCGCCTCGTCTTCGCCACGGATGGGTTGACCCAGGCGATGGGAGAAAACGAGCTTTCCACTCTCCTTGGCCAACACCCCGATCCTCGCGCGGCCGCCAAGGCATTGACGGACCAGTCGCGGGACGCGGGGTCGCGTGATGACGTCACTTGTATCGTCGTCGATCTGTTCGCCTAGTGGTTTATCGCGAGCCCCCTTCGGTTTCGCCGATACAAAAGAGCTTGCGGTTTGTGCGCAGAAACAAGTTGCCACCGGCGGCCGCGATACTCGACCGGACCGGATCACCCGATGTCTCCGCCATGGGGATCTCCTGGAGAATTGACCCATTGTCGGCGTCCGCGATCACCACCAAACCGGAGTGACTCACCATATAGACTTTACCGTCGGCCAACAGAGGCGACGCCTCGAACGGCACGCGAGAGGGAAGGGAAGTGGTCCACTTCGCCTCGCCCGTCTCCCGTTCCACGCGTGAAACGCAACGGCGCAACTTGCTGAGAACGAAAAAGTCGCCGTCGTAAAAGGCTGGAGTGGCCACGTCACTTGTCAGTTCCCGTACATCGTCACTGACCCACTGGATCGCTTCATCATCCAGGGTGCCACGGCCACCCGCTTTGATCGCATGGAGCGGGGCTTTTTTGGGCGCGCAAAACAGGATGATGTCGCCACCAGCCACGGGGGAAGGAACCAGACGCCAGTGCGGAATGCGACGGGGATTCCAGGTTCCCCACCGCCACAATTCCTCTCCCGTTTCCGGATCGTGCCCGGTCGCGCAATCGCCGCCGGCCACGAGGATTTCTCGGCGCCCATCATGCTCGAAGGGGATCGGCGACGAGAACGCCTCCCGCGATTCGGCCACCGCCTTGCTGGGGCGAGTCACGCGCCACAACTGCTCGCCGGTTCGCGGATCCATGGCCAGGATATACGACGCATTCTCTCGCCCTTGCAAACCCCGTCCCCCCACCGGCACATCTCGCTGCAACACCTGCAAATAAAGTTTACCGTCATGGAGCAACGGGGTCGAACTGAATGTCCACAGGAAGGCAAATTCACCACGCTCTTTCTGGATGTCGCGAGTCCACAACCGGGTGCCATCGAAGTCAAACGCGGCGAGGAGCCCGTTGCCGTAGAAAAACACGACCACGTCACCGTCGGTCACCGGTGAAGGCGCGGCAAACGTGCTGCGATGGTCTTTCCCCAATTCCTCGCCAATCTCCCGTTTCCACCGCAGTTGCCCGTCCTCTCGGCCGAAACAGAGCCCCAGGAGCTTCTCGGCGCGAGGATCGGTGCTGGAAATAAAAACAGAATCCTTGCACACGATGGGGGTCGCCGCACTGCGACCCGGTAACTCAGCCGTCCAACGGATGTTTTCCGTTTGACTGAACTGGTCCGGCAACCCGGTTTCGTCGGTCGAGCCGTTGTAGAAGGGACCACGCCAGTGCCGCCATTCGGCCGCCTCGATTGTCACGACGCAAAAACAGACCACTAGGAAGGATAGGATTCGTGTCATGCTTATTTCGTTCCAGTGATTCAAGGGAAACAGGTTGAACAACCGCGATTTCAGTGCCAAGCAAACGCAAAACACTCACGTAACTCGCTCGGTTCAGGGACGGATTGGGCAGCGCGTCATAGGTAGGATAGCTTAAGAAGCCGTAACAAAAGCCGTCAGGTTTCCTTTCACCGAGGGAGTTTTGGGAGCGGGAAGCATGTTTTGTTACGGCCCGCGAAACGTCACCCCGTCAGAGGCTACCCGCTCCGAACCCGCCCCGCAACCCGGCCAGGGGCTTCCGGGAGGCCAAATCGTCCCCTTCGCCGCCGAGTTACAACACCGGTTTCTGGAGGGCCAACCGGTTACATTCATCCCGACCCGATCCCGTGACGGCCCCCCGAACGATTGGCACGCCACGTGGAAATGGGCTCTGGAACCCATCTCGGGATGAAAGCTGGCGAGACCTCGCCCCTACACTCCATTTTTTTACCATTCCACCGACGGCGCGAACGATAGGCCCGTCATGACCCTTATCTTGGGCTATGCTTAAAGGCGGCAACACGCGATCGCCGATCCCCTCTCTAGCAGGGGCTGGTGGCTGCCAGAAGAGGTCGGTGGCGATTCGACGTGATTTGGTGCAAAATAGGATTTGAAGGTGAAGTTGAATGGCTCGGCCTACCGTTGCATGGAATAGGGTGGCGGGATTGCCGGCATGGTTGGCCCGAGCGTCATCGTTGATGGGCAACAGACCGATATCCCCGGACGTTCGCACTTCCGTTGCACATCTTGAAGGAGGGCTTTGCCAGCTGCAAGTGCCACGGGCTTGTCCCGTGGTCCGGTACGTTTCGCGCTACCGACGGCCAGCAGTCGTGTTTCTGACCGGTTTGTAGCGGCGCACGTGAACCATCCCGATACCAGCCGGTGGCATCCATGCGGGCCTTGCGCGTGCAGGTCGTGTAGCGGCACCCGCGAACGGCTACGCGCGACCTGGGTTGTAGCGGTCGCGGATGACTTTCTCCGGCGCGAGTCCGACCAACGGGAGGACGGCTTGCGTCGGACAGCTTTCCACCTGGAAAAATCCAACCGCCTGGAATACATCTCACCGTTAACAGTCAATGCTCCCCGCTTATTAGTGCATTTATAGAGCCTTAGAGTCTTAGGATTAAAGGACCCCGTACATGAGTTTCCGACGCGTCGTGATTCCGGAAAGTGAGATTCCCCGCCAATGGTACAACGTGCAGGCGGATTTGCCTGAACCGCTGCCGCCCGTACTGCACCCTGGAACTCAACAGCCGATCGGTCCGAGCGACTTGGAGCCGCTATTTGCTTCCGAGTTGATCAAGCAGGAGGTCAGCACGCAACGGTGGATTGAGATCCCCGACGCGATTCGCGAGGTATTGGCCATCTGGCGGCCCACGCCGCTGGTCCGGGCGCATCGCCTGGAAAAAGTGTTGAAAACTCCCGCCCGCATCTATTTCAAGGACGAGAGCCACAGTCCTCCGGGCAGCCACAAACCCAACACGGCAGTGGCTCAGGCCTACTACAACGCCGCGCAAGGCATCCGCAGGTTGACGACCGAGACGGGGGCGGGGCAATGGGGAAGCGCCTTATCCTTCGCGTGCAAGCAATTCGACGTTGAATGCAAAGTATACATGGTCAAGTGCAGCTATCAGCAGAAACCCTACCGCCGCTCGATGATGCACGTCTGGGGCGGCAACGTCTCGCCAAGCCCCTCCGAGGAGACCGAGTCAGGGCGAAAGATTTTGGCCGCCGATCCGGATTCACCGGGCAGCCTGGGCATGGCCATTAGCGAAGCGGTTGAAGCGGCGGTGAAATCGGACGACTCGCGATACGCTTTGGGAAGTGTACTCAACCATGTCATGCTCCACCAGACCGTGATTGGTCTCGAGACCCAACGCCAATTGGAACTTTACGGGGACTGGCCGAACGTGGTCGTGGGGTGCTGTGGCGGGGGGAGCAACTTCGCCGGGTTATCTTTCCCCTTCATGCCGGAAAAACTGAAAGGCAAGGACATCCGATTTGTCGCCGTCGAACCCTGTTGTTGTCCGACCATGAGCCGCGGTCAATTCTGCTACGATTTCGGGGATACCACGCAGCTTACGCCTCTGATCAAAATGTTCACCCTCGGCCACACCTTCGTCCCGCCGGGGATCCACGCGGGCGGCCTGCGGTACCATGGCATGGCGCCACTGGTCAGCTTCGGGCTGAAGCTGGGCCTCATCGAAGCGGCTGCCTACCATCAACTGGAATGCTTTGAAGCGGCTAAACTGTTCGCCGAAACCGAAGGTACCATTCCGGCCCCTGAAACCTCGCACGCCGTGCGGGCGGCCATTGTCGAGGCACTCCGGTGCAAGGACGAAGGCAAGGAGGAATGTATTGTGTTTAACTTCAGCGGCCACGGACTATGCGACCTGGGCGCGTACGATCGGTATTTCGCGGGTGATTTGCATGACTACGAGTACCCGCAGGAAAAAATCAGCGCCGCCATCGCCGAACTGCCCAACGTGGATTTCGCGTGAAGGCCATTGGACGACGCCATTGGACGACGCCATTGGACGACGAAGACCGCTAAACGGTCGGGCCGTGACCCCGGGCATGGAATGGTTCATGAACAGAAACAAGCTTCTATTGAGAGCGAAACGGTTCCGTGTCGAGCTGGCGTCGCATCGGGGAAAGGATGGCGTGCTTGACGAACGGGCGGTCGTTCGCCATCCCGGCGCGGTCGCCATTGCCCCCATGGTCGATGCGGAACATGTCTGCCTGATCAAGAACTTTCGCGTGGCGGTGGGACGAACACTGATCGAGTTGCCGGCGGGCACGCTTGAACCAGAAGAGACACCCGAGGT
>JBNJEM010000581.1:0-5089 GCA_051745935.1 Planctomycetota bacterium | reverse complement strand
TCGGCCAGGTCGTTGACGAGTGTCTGGAGTTCAGGTAGCAATGAGTTGATGTTCATAGGGGACAACCATGGCGGACAACCACGAATGACACGAATAACACGAATGATAACAATCGAAAAAAAAGCACGACGTTAACGTACGATACGTTCGTACTCAAGCTTTGGGTAGTGGCCGAAGTTGACCAGCAGGCCGAGGCGGTGCCCGGACCCTTTCAAATAATTGTGTACCTGCGCACGATGCTCATCACAGAGCCCCGAGACGGCTTTGATTTCAAGAATGATCTTGTCGAAACAGATGAAGTCCGGAATATACCGCTGCTGGAGCAAGTGATCTTTATATCTGAGCTTCAGTTGTTGCTGAGGGCAAGCCGGAATCTTCTGCATTCCCAGTTCAATTTCCAGACATTCCTGATACACCGGCTCGACAAACCCGCAGCCCATTTCGTTGTACACTTCGAAGCAAGCGCCAATGATCTTATACGCCTCTTCCCTGTAAATGATCTCCACCATCACGGATCTCCGTTACTGTTCGCGTTTCTTCAATTCGTGTCATTCGTGCAATTCGTGTCATTCGTGTCATTCGTGGTTGATTTTTCTCCCCCGATGCAGATTATCAATCCACGCCTCGCTGACCTTCGCCCGCTGACCCGGCGAGATGAGCGGAATTTCGGCGTGGTCAAGGAACGGCATGTCGTGCTGTTCGTCGGCTGCCACGAGCACCCAGACACCGGGACAGGGGACATCATGCCCTGTCCGATCCCGCAGCGTTTCCAGAAGCGACATCAAGTCATAGCGAGCAATCAGACCAGGGTGGACCAGCAACAGATGTTCGTCTCGGTTCAGCAGGTTTTCTTCGATCTTTGGACCGGCCAGGCTGACCAGATGAAGCAAGTTCTTCCAGTCCTGGCTGTCTGGCGTTGTTCCGTCCGCTTGTTCAATGGTGGACCAATCGATATCCAGCTCGTCAGCTTCTGCCCGCAAGGCATCGAACAGCAGGTCATCGAACGAGAGTTTTTGTACCCCGAACCGGCGCTGCAGATTGTGTTCACACGCTCGCATTCGGCTGGGGCGAACCGTCAGCACCAGGAATCCGCCGTCATCGTAAGCGTGCGTCAAGCGTTCTTCGAACTGCCGCGCATCCGCCACGTCCGGCGTGACCTCGATCTGTCGCGTGCTGGTGGCGGTGGATCGCCGCCGCGGCATTGACGACCCCGAGGTGTAGAGCGTCGACGTTTCCCGGCGATGATAGCTGGACGTTTCCGGATCCCAACGAACGTCGAGCCCCACCCGCTCAAGCAGCGAATCCAGCTCCGGGCGGTCCGGCAGCCGTTGAGCCTCGGAATAGCGGCTTTCCACGCGGGCACGGATTTGATCGATCGTGAACCCCTGTTCTCCTTCCCCCAAGCCCAAGCCGGTAAGCGCCCCCATGCCCAGCCGCAGCGCCCGTTCGGCGGACATATCGCGAGGGTAGAGTTCCTGCTTGGCGGACACCGCCGCCGTATCGCTCATCGCGGCCGACAAATTCAACAGCCGTTCGTTGCTGAAGGGTTGGCAGCCTTCCGGTTGCGAGGGTTGGCTGACATCAAAAAGTTCCTGGAAGACCCGCAGCGGGGGGAGCAACGGGTCGCTGTCAGCCAGTCGATCCGCCACGTCGCCCAGTTTCCCGGCGTAAACGGCCAGCTCTTGAGTACACGCGATCACTGTTTTTCCGCCCACGCGTTGCAGCTGATACCTCGGTTCGATCCGTGAACACTCCGTCTCCACGGCGGCTCGCAACACGGCGGATGACAGGCGTTGTTTCTGTGTTGTATCAAGCATCCCGGACGGCGGTCGCATCAGGATCAGCAACTCGATCAATTCGGCGATGGTCGCGACCCCGCCCAGCCGTTGGATCTGCTGGTAGAGCTCCGTGCGCAGGACGTTGAGCAACGAATCCTTGGCCCAGCGGTTTCGGTCCGCTGACAGCACTTGCGCCACGCGGGCACGACTGACCGACAGCGCCTCGGCCACCTCGGACTGGCTAGGCCAGGCAAACGATGACGGATAGAGGTTAAATGATGACGCCGACGACTCGGACGCCGCGGGGGTCAGCAGGGCCGAGCGGATATTCCACTCCGTGACCTTCTTCGAATTCCTGGATCCAGTAACGCGACGCTCCAATAATTCCAGCGACGGGACGCCATCGATCTCGTGGGCGCTGTCATCTTTTCGCGTTCCTGCTTCCTTGAGGTCGGGGAATCGTTCTCGCAGTTCGGCGACGAACCGGATAATCTCTTGGCGGGTCTGATTGCCGACCCCTCGCATCATGTGGAGCTCGACGATCGGGATTTCCAATAGATCCTGAACCGTCAAGATGTTGGCTCGTTCCAGGGCATTTCGGGCTCGGGTACTGAGGGCCAGAGCGGCGATTGGCGTCTTCAGGTCGACCTGATCCAGCGTGACGCTCAGATCGACCTCCTCGCCCGTGGGTGTGACGACTTTCCGGGCTTCAGCCTCTTTGAACACCTGCTGCCACGCCCATCGCATCTCGTCGGCATTGTCAAACCGCTTGGTGGGATCTCGATGGAGCGCCGTGTGAAAGAACTCAACCAATCCCTCTCGCACGCTGGGATCGAACTTCTCGGCGTCGATCACCAGTTCGTCATCCGTCATGGCCTCGTCGGACTTGCCGATGCCCCATTGCGGCAGACAATCCAGGCCCATCGACATTTCATGCAGCGTGGCGGCGGCCGAGTAGCGTTCAGCCGCCAGGTCCCACCGGGGCGGTTTCCGGTTGGGCAGAAACGGATCACTATACCCAGGTGTTCCCGCCCGGATATTATCCAGCGGCGCACCGGCCAGCGAAAAATCAAACAGGATCAGTTGATTGCGTTGCTTGGTCAGGGACCGCACGCCGATGTTATCCGGCTTGATGTCTCGGTGAGCCACGCCATGACGTTCCAGGGAAGTGAGCGCCGACAACAGGTCTTCGCCGTATCGGCCCAGCAATTCCAGGCTGGGGACACCTTCTTTACGCAACAGATCCGCCAACGTTGTATCACCAGCCTTTTGGAGCACCAGGACCGTGCGACCGGCCATCTCGAGTTCTTCGTGGATGGCCACGACGAATTCGCTGTGGATCGAACGCAGGGCTTCCGCTTCATCGTGAAGCCGTGCGTTATCGTCTTCGCTGAGCGCGACTTTCAGGACGAACTCTTCATCCTCCTTCGTGACCAATAGCGCCTTGGCGGTCGCACCCTGTCCGAGCTCCTTTTCGACCACATAGCCGCCTTCCAGTCGATCGCCCCGTTTGGCCTGGAATGGATCGGAGACGAAGGATTCGTCGGGCGCGGTCAGTTCGTCCTCGACCTCGTCCAGCAGTGCCAGGAAGTCTTCGACCGATCCAATGCGGGTCAGAACATCCGGGTGCGTGCACCACTGGATCATTTCTTCCAGCTTGGGGCCCACGCCGTCGACGACGGATGACAGGCTTAACCCCTTCTTCTCGCGCAGGACCTTGGTTAGCTCCGGGATGTTCCCCGCTGGCGGCCTGGAGGCGAACAGGTGGAACGCGATGGCCCCCAGTGAAAAGACGTCGGAGGCTTCAGTCACTTTTCGCTGGTCGGCGATGGCTTCGGGGGACATGTAGACAAACGCCTGGGCCTCGACCAGGTCTTCCACGTTTGTGACTCGGGCGGATGCCGTGGTGGTCTCGCGTACGCCAACCTGCCAGTTGAATACGTGAAGGGTTGGCGGGCCTAAACCGCTTTCGGTCACCAGGATGCTTTGCGGTCCCAATGCCCGATGAATGACTCGTTTACGATGTGCGTACCGGACGGCGTCCGCGATCTGCCGCAACATATTGACCCGTTGCTCGGAGGTCAATTTGTGGCAGTTGGTGGCGAGGTAGTGATCCAAGCGAACGACGTTTGGCTCGAAATAGCGGAAGAGCAACGCCGGGCCCAGTTCGTGTTCCTTGTAGTCGAGCACCGGGAGGATATTGGGATGATTGAGCGACTGGATGATGCGAAACTCACGTGCGGCCGCTCGCCTGCGCCGTTGCCGAACTTCTTCGGTATCCGCCTGTGCGACAGTGTATTGGCGAACCCGGCAATATACGTCTTCGAATGAAGCGTGTTTTCCTAAGCGATCTTGGTAGCCCGGGCCGTCCGCCAATAATTCACCGAGGATGTAGTCACCGACCCGCCGCGATCGTTGCGAGGGACGAATTCCCGCCTGTTCGATGGCACGAGCGAGTGCCTTGGCAACCTTATCGTCAATCTTGCTGCACGCGTTGGGGTCGATGCCGGGTCCGTCACGATTCAACAAGGCTGCCAGAATTCCCTTTCGCGCCGGTTGAGATGTTTCGACAGGTCGGTCTTTGAGCAATACACGATTGAGAGCCGGACCGCTGAGATCACACCGCAGGTCGTCGGCGGACAGGAAAACCAGAGCGTCCAGCCAAGGCATCCGGATCTTCTTGACCGCGTGCTGGGCTTTGAGCAGCGACGAAAGTGCCTTGGCCTTCCGGTTGGCCAACAGCGCGGGATTGTCTTCGGATGTTGTCTTGCCTTGGTGCGTTCGGGTCCAGGTGCCCGCGTCGCCGCGAAGCTGCCCCGTCCAGCTCTTGATTTCGACGAGCCAGAACCCTTGCTTGGTTAGGACGAGCAAATCGACTTCATAGATTGCGCCGTCGTGGCTCTGGAATTCGAAATTGGTCCACGCTCGATATGGATCGTGGTTCGGCAAACCGGCGCGGATGAAATCCAGCGCGCGTCGCTCCCACTCATATTGCGAGGGCGTGATGATATTCCAACGTGGCGGTTCCATGAATCCTTCAACCCTGTCCACATGCGGCCCGTCATCACATGTATCATTTTTCCCGAGCCGGTTGATTTACCTGTCTTAACAAGATGTCCAGGTCGTCCTGTTTGAAGAGGCGATATGGATTGACTGGGTGTCGATGTGCCACGATCTTCCCGGCATTCTCCCAGTTCCGGAGTGTATTCGGAGACCCGCCAAATACTCCGCCGCCTCCGAAATGCGCAAATACACGAGTCGCGGATGACTTTCTCCGCCGCGAGTCCGACCAACGGGAGGACGGCTTGCGT
>JBNJEM010000580.1:0-5110 GCA_051745935.1 Planctomycetota bacterium | reverse complement strand
AGCAGGCTCGCGGGGAAGGGCACTTAGTTGATGGACGATCGGATGTTTTCAGCCTCGGCGTCGTGTTGTATCAGTTGTTGACGGGAGTTCTTCCGTTTGTCGGTGATGATCCCGTTGCAGTGCTGGAGAAGATTGTGTCGGCCGACGTTCGTCCGCCGAGACAGCGGGACGATCGGATTCCGAAGGAACTGAAGTGCATTTGTCTTCGGGCGCTCGCTAAGGACAAAGGGAGTCGGTACACGACGGCGTTGGACATGTTGGAAGATTTGCAGGCAGTGACGACCTACCAGCCGAGGCCGATCGACGTGTCGACCGTCGTGTTGCCGGGAACCCTGACTGATTTGGTCGACACACTGGCTCGCAACAACCATGACGTGTGGGCGCAGCAACGGATCATGGAAGGGTGGCAGACCGGCGACGTGCGCGATGATAGCAAGAAAACACGCCCTGATCTGGTACCGTACGAGCAGCTATCCGCAGCCGAGAAAGAGTACGATCGGCAAGCCGTGGAGACGACGCTCAAATCGATCATTGCACTGGGATACGAGGTAAAGCCCCGGAAGCCGTTATAATGGCTGACAGCCTGTTGAGAGTTAACCCTGCAGTTGCATAACGATTGACGTAGGACGGGTCTCCAGGCCCGTCTTTTCAAGTACGAAATCGTACTTGATCTGGTGTCCGCGGATCTCACGAAATGTGAGATCTTCAAACAACCGCAAAAAGACATTTATGCGCTGTAAAAGACGGGCCTGGAGACCCGTCCTACGCCGTCTTTATGCAACAATAGGGTCTATTCAACTTGAAAGAGCTAACCATATCCAAGATCGAATCACATTCCGTTCGTGCATGCTGTTGCGCGGGAGCTTGTTCAACCGAAGCATGAGTCGACATTGTTGAAATCGCTTGATTCTGACAACCGGTTTCTACGACGTGGTATCTTTCGAGTGGCAGCGGAATTGCCGGGCGAGCATTTGAGACGGTTGGTAACCCAGGGCCTCCAAGCCAAAGATCTGATTATTCGGTTGTGGTCGGTGAGGAAGATGCCTGACGTTGTTGGGCGCGGCGAGCTAGTCGGTATATACGGGTCGCGGATGACTTTCTCCGCCGCGAGTCCGACCAACGGGAGGACGGCTTGCGTCGGACAGCTTTCCATCCGGAAAAATCCAACCGCCTGAAATATATTACAAAAAAAATGGAAGGCGATCCATTCATGCCTGTGCGCCGTGACGTTTTGCGGACGTATAGGGAGCATGTTCCGGACGAGGCAAATCGGAAACTGGCTTCCGCCTTGGTTGATCGCAGTTTGGCAATACGAGAAGTCTTCACCGACCGGGACCATGCCCTAAACGACATCGTCCCGCACCTGGTCGGCCTAACCGGCATGCGATTCTCGCACCAGAAGGCCGAGAAAGGCGGTGTCATTCGGATCGAGTTCGAGGTGACCGAACCGGTCAAGGTACTGGTGGGCTACTTCCAGGAGCAGCGTGACATCTATCTGCAAGTTCCCTCGCTTGAACATGTCGCTCACGCCAACGACCGCGGTGGTATCGACCCGGTGCTGGAGGATGTCGCCGAGATCGGGGATACCAATCTCACGCTGCCCAAGATCAACGTCCATGCCTTCCGCTACGAGGCCGCCCACAACACTCTGGAGATGATCGGTAAAGGCAGTTATGTGATCCTGGGGGTAATGCCTGCGCAGGACAGTTGAGCCCGGGCCCGAGGTGGAACGAGAGCTCTTCCACTTCATGCACGATCTGACCACCACCCACGTACGGCGCTGCCACACGGTCCATCACAGCGTGGAAACCGGGCACGTCTATCAGGGGCCATTCAAGTCGTTTTCGGTAGAGTATAACGGCCAACTCTGCACGGTGTACCGCTATGCGGAACGCAATCTTTTACGTGACGGATTGGTGAGCGGGCGGAAGCCGGGGTGTGGGGCAGTGCCTAAATTCCACTGCACCCAGCCGACCCCCGCGCGCTGCCGCTCGGACAATGGCCGGTACCGCGTCTCGAGAATTGGTTGGCTTATATCAATGAGGTGCTTTCCGGTCCAAAGCTGAAAGCGTTGCGCCCGTGTAGCGAACGCGTGCAACCCTTTGGCGGTCGTGGCTGGGTCAAGATGACAGCGGACACAATTGATAGCTTTAACAAATCCGGTCTTGTGGGCCGAACTCTTTCGCGTCGGCACATTGTTCCGAATGCATCAAGGCCAGCTCGGTTTTCTCGGCCTTTCCCGTTCCGGTGCGCCAGTCCATTCGCGCGGCATCCGGGTCGACAAAGCAGATTACCCACGAGTCGTCGTCAAACTCGAACATGTAGCCTGAATGGCCGGCTGCGGCTTGTGCCACCACCTTTCCGCGAATCAGGTCCATCAGAGCGATTACATGCGTGCCCCATGCTGATTCGACCACGTCGAAGAGCTTCTCGGCCATGTCCACTGGCACGGCCTGATTCCGAGTAGCGGGAGTGTGGTGAGGCGACTGGGAACTCTCCGTGACGGTCTTGCCAACCCCAAACAACGTCTTGATTGTTTTCCACCAGCCCATAGGTGTCCTCCCGATGTTACGATAGTCAATTCGAACGCAATGCTCTACGCCTTTGTACCAGCGATCCAGGGCCTTGTGGCCCGTCAATGGGAAAGAAAAGAGACCTCGTTGTCACTTATCGGATTCCGTTCCTCCGGATGACCTTCGTGTTCCTGACGAGCAATCCACTGGCTCGCCCCGAAATGTTTGAGCGGGCGCTCCGGCAGGCGTGCCGGTGGTTCGACCCTGCGACACACGACTTTGTGCTGGTGACCAAGTCGCATGGCAACGCCGAGATGGCGCTCACGCCCCGGTTGGTGGTCCGGGCCAGTGAAACCACCAAGGAAGAACTTCTTGCCGTGGCCACCGGCGCGCTTCCCGAAGGGCAATCTCCTTCCTGGGCTACTCGGCTGGGCATCACGCGGGAGTAAGAGACCCCCCAAAAATGCGAAGGTATCATAGTCCGCCCCCAAATCAGTCATCTTCATCAGAAATCGCACCAAGCTCTTCGCCCGAAAAAGCTCGCTGTCTACAGCCTCGACGAAGAAACGCAGGTATGCATTGTCGCTGCTCAAACAACGACCTAAGTCATGTATGTGTTGCGACGCGCCCCCAACATCATCGTTGAGTAGTTTCGAGTGCGTTTGGAGGAAGTTCTCGCCCACCTGGCGTTGCACGCGCGTCAGCGCTGTCCGCTCACAGTACCGTGAGAACTGTTCTGCCCGAACAGCCTCGTCGGTCAACGTGCAAAATGCTGAAAATGCCCGTGCGTATCGCCGATGGCACATACGGTAAGGTTGGACGACATGATGACATGTTCCTTCGAATTTAGCATCAATCCGCGTCTAATTCATCTCGCGCGATGAATCCACTCATTTGAGTTGCGGCCACTGCGGGGGAAATTCAACGGACCCAAACTGTTCTCGCACCTGATCAAGTTGTCTAATCATCCTCGGGCTGGACCAGTGCGAGCGCGTCCTCCGGGGCGACGTCGTTCCAGATGACGCTCATCAGCGCCGGGTAAAAATGCTCGACGCAACTGAGCATTTGACTGATCGTCGCTTCGATCGCCTCGTCGGTCAGCTCGCCGAACCGGGCATCGCAAAACGTTCGGAACCGGATTTCACCATCGCCCGGATCGATCTCGAAGTTGCCCATGGTGATGCTCCAGTTGATCCGGTTGACCAGGTCGGTCACCGCCGCGCGACGCTCCGGTGGTGCGTGGGGGCCAAGGACGACGAATGCCCTCACCACGCAGTTACCCACATTGCACAGGCACAGGTGCGTCGCCCGATTAGCCGGGATGAAGAACTGGATCGTCCGGCCGTCGCCCATCTGCCCGAACGCGACTTCTCGCGAACGCAGATGGTCGAGCAGTGTTTCGTAGCATCGTTGAACTCGGTCATCGTCACACATGATTGCACGCCTTTCCAGCTCCAAGTGCGCAAGGGCCGTGGATCTCGACGACGATTGTATGCCGCCGAAGAGCCATCTGATCAGCGTTCGGAGCCACTGGAGGATCATGGTTGTCACGTCGTTTGAATATGGAGCCAGTCATCATTGGGAATCAGGCGTTTATCATCACCCGTGAAATCCCTGGCAATCAACCCGAGTGGCGAGATTACGTCATCCGCGATTGCGGGGAAAATGTTGCGCCGCCCGGAGCCGAGTGCTGGTACGCGCGGTACAGCTCCTCGCGCACCTTCTTGGTCAGCACCGCTGCGTCGTGCCAAGTGAAGCTCAGCGCTTCGCTATCGGCGTAGCGGCCGAACACTCGCAGTAGCGCCTTGTGGCTGGCGTCATCGAACCGGAAAATGTACTTTTCCCGATCCTTCGCCAGGGCGATTTCACGTTTGATGGTGCTTTTCATCGGTTCACTCCTTCGGTCACGGTTGATCTTGGTTCAGAACGTGACGCCGGTGCAGTGGTCGGGTGCGGTCGACCCGCTTAGGAATGACTCAGAATTTACTCCGGCATCTTCCACAGGGTGGCACTGGCTGAGCGAGCGGCAAGACACGTTCTCTTGCCAGAAAACGCGGATCGCGAGCGGAGCCAGTGTCCCGGACACTTCGGAACCACGACAGGGTGGCACTGGCTGAGCGAGCGACAAGACGCGTTCCCTTGCCAGAAAACGCGGATCGCGAGCGGAGCCAGTGTCCCGGACACTTCGGAACCACGACAGGGTGGCACTGGCTGAGCGAGCGGCAAGACACGTTCCCTTGCCAGAAAACGCGGATCGCGAGCGGAGCCAGTGTCCCGGACACTTCGGAACCACGTTGACTTGCGGAAATCACTGTTGAGTGATACTTTCCGCACTCTCCGTTCCGACGCCCACCGTTTCGCCATCAGGTTACCTCACGGAATATAAGGAATGCAGAAAAACCGATTGCGAATGCAGCTACCGTCGCCACATGGTGGACGATTCCCTCAAGGCCCTGCGGACAGTAGCTACCGGCGAAGTACCGAAGCTATTCTTTTCGCGTTTCTCAGCGATGCGGCGCTGTGTCCCATACCGGTTGCCAGGCCCCGCTAACCCACAGCTGCCACCGTGTTGTGTAGTGTACCCTTCCAGGCCATTG
>JBNJEM010000579.1:0-5122 GCA_051745935.1 Planctomycetota bacterium | reverse complement strand
TCCAGCGGTTCGGCTGCCTGGGCCGACATGGCCAGGTATCCGGGGATCTTTACCCCGGGATAGCAGAAACACTGGCTGGAGGGCATGTACAGTAGACCGTTGGCCGGCGTGGCGCCCGTGAAACATGGGGCCCGAACCCAGTCGTGGCGCATGTGGTCCTCGCCCTCCAGATCGATGAACTCGGCCCCGCGTTTCGGCCAGATCAGGAACCGCTCGGTCGCCTTGCTCCGGTGACAGCGGTAGTGGTGTCCGGGCGAGATGAGTTTGCCGAGGGAAAGCGTTCGCGCGACCTTTCCAGTGGACAGCTCGTATCCTTCCGTCGAGCCATCGCACCACACGGTCCCGTCGATGACGAACAGGTCGGTTGGCTGCGTGCAAGCTCCCGCCTGACCTTTGCCGCCCTTGCGTTTCCAGAGCAGTTTGCCGTCCTCCAGCGAGAGGGCTGTCAGATAGAGCTCTCGGCGGCGTTTCTGGTTCGAGTTGTCCGTGGTCTGTTGCATGTGGCCATGGAAAAGCACCACGCCATCGCAAAGGACCAGCGTGCTGGCCGCGCCCACGGTCGCCCCGATTCGGTTCGGCGCGCGCCAGATCTCGTCGCCGGTTCTGGCGTCGAGACAGACGAGTTCTTCCAGGTTGTGGTAGACGACTCGTCCCGCTTGGGCGGACAGGGCGTAAGGCACCACGCACACGCCGTCGTTCCGCCAAAGCGGCTCGCCGGTCGCCACGTCCACCGCCGCCAGCGTGTCGTTTTTCGCGCTTCGGTTAATCCGCTCGGTTGCCCCCACGGAGCGAGACTCCGTGATTTTCGTGATCAGCACGCCGTCGGAGAGAATGATCTCGTCGGCACCCCGCGTGCCTTTCAGCCCTTCGATCAACACTTCGCCGGTGGCCGCGTCCAGGACCGAGATGGGTGAGTCAAGAAAGCCGAGCGTGACGTAGACGCGGTCCCCGTCGGCCACCAGCCGCCGTGGAATCGTGTGATGGATGTGCCAGCGGTTGCCTCTGCCAGTGCCGAACTCGGGCTGCCACCCGCGCATTGGCACCTTCCAGAGCTGAACCCCGTTGGCGGCGTCGCGGGCGATCAGGTGACAGCGCCACGGCATTTTCTCGTACACGCCGGTGGGGCCTTCGTCGAAGATCGTGAACAGCCGCCCACCCGCGGTGACGACCGCGTTCACGCTGGTGGGCATTTCGTGGCTGCGGCACCAGCGCGGCCCGGCGACCCAGCGAAGACGTTGCGGCGGGCCGACCTGTTTGTCCGCCGCCACGGCGTTGCCGCCGGCATCATGCAAAAAGTGGGACCACTGGTCGATGTCAGCCGGCCTCGGCTTGATGAACGTCGACCAGCCCTTCAATCCCGCCGACGACGGTGTCAAATCCGGCCATTGCCGCGCCTCAAGACAGCTGCTTCGAGCAAGCAGCACACCGCCCGGGGCGAGCACGCGCGTCATTTCCTCCTGCGGTACCTGGTACATACCACTGGCCACAAGCAGGTTGACCGTGTCGCGCCCATACGGCAAGTGCTTGCCGTCGAACGTGTCGACTGAAACGTCGCCGTACGAGCCCAGGTTTCGAATACGAGCCCGGGCCTCGGCGACACGATCCGCGTGAGTGTCGAGACCATGCACCAGGTAACCCTCGCCGGCGCGCAGGGCCGCCGTCAGCCGGCCATCGCCGCAGCCGACGTGGACGATCAAGCCGCCCGTGGTATTGCCGGCCGCGAGCAGTTGCGTGGCCAGTTGGCGCGCGTTATCGTTCCGTGACGCTTCGACTGCGTCCGCCTGCTTTGTACATGCCAACGAAAGTCCGGCAAGTAGAAACGCCGCACACCAGCGAGAAGTACTCCGCAAAGTTCGGATCATGGTTGCATCTCCTGAAAACGGTCGTTTTGGCTAAGCTGAGTTGAATCAACGAGCCCGGTTGTGCGACGCGGCCGCGTGAAGCTGGTGCTTTGTTCTTTGTGCTTTGTTCTTTGTGCTTTGTTCTTTGTGCTTTGTTCTTTGTTCTTTGTTCTTTGTTCTTTGTTGGTGCGGAGGAAGATTCTGGGAGCGGACAGCCCATTTCAGAGCGTCCCGTTCCGTTTTGTCGCGGCGGGTACGTGTTATTGCGCGGCCAATTCGCCCCCGGGTATTTCAAAGATCTGAATTTCGTCATACGTCCCTGTACGTCCCTGACGCCATGATCTACTGTTGCAGAATCGCGCTCGGTCACTCAAGTGCCCAAACGGCGCCGCTTCACGCCGCAATCGACGTCGCAACCACCTCGTCGATCAACACGGTCCTTTGCTCGAGGCCTGTTGCGTTTCCCTCGCAAGAGTTCAATGCCTGTGTCCATGTCAAGGACTCTCACGACCCAATCAATCTGGTTGAGGCGACGCCTTGGCTTGGAAGCCGTGCGGCGAAGCCGATGGAGAAGATCCTCGGGCACATTGTTGAGCGTGATGTTGGCCATAACGATGCCGTTACGGTTCCACCATGGTTGCATGATGGTGCGGAAAGCGGCCGATGTCAAGCATTGACATGGTGGTTAGGGGACGCTCAAGAAGAACTGGCGCAATTCAACGTGCCTCCGAATCGTCCGGCACACTGGCTCCGCTCGCGATCCGCGTTTTCTGGAGAGAGAACGCGTCTTGCCGCTCGCTCAGCCAGTGCCACCCTCGGAAAAATGGCGAAGTTATTTCTGAGCCGTTCCTTAGTCGCTTCCCCGGGGGTCGTGTGGTTTTTCGTTTTTCTCAAACCAACGCATCAGCAATTTCTGACGATCCGTCGGTTCCGTGGTTCGAGAGCGATCGTTCTTGTCGGAACCGTGTTCAACGCTCCACCCGTCCCATTCCCGGAAGGCATGGTAGGCCCAGTCCCAATCGTTCTCTTCCATGATTTCGATTACGTCGCTCAGATAGTTGTAGGCGCTCTTCCCGGGCGCCCAGCGAATCGCGCTGAATTCCCCGATGTAGATGTGCACGCCGTAGTCGCGTTGGTAGTCGATCGCCGGTTCGAGGGCGGCGCGGAGCGCGTTCTTGTCCCAGTGACGCCCTTCCACCTTGCCGGGATACATGACGCCGATTGGACTGCCACGCACCCCTTGATGCGTGAACTTGTGCGGCTGGTACATGTGGACGCTGTAGACGATTCGTTCCACGTCGATCGGCTCGAAGAACTCCAGCGACGACGGACTGCCCCACGGGGCCGGCTCGACGATGATCGCGTGGTCCGGGTCGATGGCGCGGATTTCTCGAGCGGTTTTGGTGGCGAGTGCGTGCCAGTTCATCACGCCTTCGCCCAGGATGCCCTCGACGGGTTCGTTAACCAGGTCGTAGCCCCAGATCTGTTCGTTGTCGCGGTAGCGGGTGGCGATTCGTTTCCAGACGTCAATGAAGCAGTCCTGGAAGCGGGCTTCCTTGAACAAATTGCACTCGTTCGCCTCGTTACGGCCGCCGGGGGGCGTGTGGAGGTCGATGAGCACGAGGAGGCCCACTTCTTCGCAAACGGGCAGCAGCGAATCGAGCCGCTCGAGCTGAGAATTGATCCACTTATTGTAGGCCTCGAGGTCGCCGTCGTCGGCGGGGCCGTGCGGGAATCCGCCCCAGATGAACTGCCAACGCACATGGTTTGCTTTCCACTCGCCGCCCAGCACACGCAAATCCTCGGCCCCCACGCGTGGTCCAATCATTGCGCCGCGCAGTCGCGACAGATCGTGTCCCTTGTAGACGGGGCCAGGTTTGGCGACTGGATCCACGCAGCGGCGACGGCCGACCACGGTGACCTTCACGTCGTCAAACCACGCGCGCCCAGTCACTTTCTCCAGCCCGAGTATGAGTGATGCCTCAGTGGTTTCCCGCGGTACCGTGGCAATGAAGCGGATCGGCTTCCAGCCGAACGTGCCGTGGACGTCGTTTTTCTGCTGCCACCGCTGCCCCGTGGACCCGCGTGTGTGGAGCATCACTTCGACGCCGTTCCAAGACTCGGGCGGTTGAGAGACGTCCTCGGCACGCACCCTGGCCTCCACGCGAACCCGCGCGCCCTGCAATGGCTCCAACGGCAATTCGATCCGGGCATTGCGGCTTGCCGGCCCTTCGGGAACAGGAATCTGAACGGACAGGTGCGTGGAGTCATCGCGTCCCGCGACCCACTCAACGCCGGGCGACCCGACGCCTTGCCAACCATCTCGAGCAGCGGCGGTATCGAAGTTGGTTTCGAAGACCAATTCAGCGGCGGGGGTCGGCGTGGCCAGCAGGAGGGCGGCGAGGCCACTAGAGATCAGAAGGACGGTTCGGCGAGCCGTACGGTGCATGATGGACTCCAGATCGAATAAACAGGGTGAAAGTAGATGGATTTCCCGTAACGTAACGGTTCCGCATCATTCGAGAACTGAGTGTCGGATTCCTAAAGTACAAGCTCGCACGATGCTTGGCAACGGTCGAACAATCCACCCTATGATTGCAGACTTCTTTTGAATGTTTTTGATTTCCGTGGACAAACAAAGAGGGTTTTGTCCGTGGAGACCGTGTTGGCAGGCTTAACGCAATGTGAGATGTCGTGGCGCGGCTGCGTTGCGTAGCAAAGGACGTGAATGACCACGGGACAAGCCGTGTGGCATCACACTTTTTTGCAACGCTGGGGTCCACGTGATTTCCATACTCAACCCATCGATGCCGACTCTGGTCAGTCCCCTGCGGACTGGGGTGAGGAAAAACTCTAAGTCCTTGTAACCCACTTTGTTGCGCCTTGCATCCTTGCCCGCCTCGAATCAAGGACCTGCGGGACCGAAAGGACCAAAGGGAACACGGCGGACGGGGCTTATGCCGGTAAAAAGCCGCGCGGCGTCTTCCGGTTCTTCATCCGTGGGTCCGTACTGCCATCCGTGGGCCTATCATGGCACCTGGAGCACCGCTGATGATCGTCACGGCGTGGGTGGGGAGAGGTCCAGTGTTTGAAGCGAGGACGCGCCACAAATGCCGTAAACCTACTTGTTCCATTTTACCCAATTTCCGGGATTTTCATCAGCCCACCCCCGGACTCTGGCGGTTTAACCGCAATCCCGGAGTGCCGATCGGCCGTTGGGTGTCCATGGCTGGTGTCCAGCCACCGATCGGCACGGAGGGATGCGCGCTGGGGCGACGGCG
>JBNJEM010000578.1:0-5124 GCA_051745935.1 Planctomycetota bacterium | reverse complement strand
ACAAATCCGACCGCCTGAAGTATAAAACCATCCAAATTGCCCGCCTTCCGAGACGTTTTGGAGGGGGGGGCGCGTTTTGTTGCCGGCTTTAACACGTCACGCGATCCATGGAGTGCCAATCGTCATGTCCGTAACCGATCAGGCCGTAAAGCACGATTTGATGCTGGGTGCTGACATTCTGGTCAAATCGTTGCTGAAACACCACGTGGAAGTGGTTTTTGCCTACCCGGGTGGGGCCAGCATGCCGATTCATCAGGCGCTTATTCGTCACAAGGACAAGATCCGCACCGTCCTGCCACGCCACGAACAGGGGGCGGGGTTTGGGGCTCAAGGCTACGCTCGCTCCACCGGAAAACCCGGGATTTGCATGGCGACCAGCGGTCCTGGCGCGTGCAACCTTGTCACCACGATCGCGGACGCGAAATTGGACAGCATCCCGTTGATTGCCATTACCGGCCAGGTCACGACGCCGGTAATTGGATCGGACGCCTTCCAGGAGACCCCGATCGTGGAGGTGTGTCGGGGCATTACGAAGCATCATTGCTTGGTCACCGACGTGGGGGATCTGACGCGGGTGCTGCGAGAGGCGTTTCACATTGCCACGACGGGACGTCCGGGGCCGGTACTGATCGACCTGCCCAAGGACGTGCAAATGGATGCCTGCGTTCCCGATTGGGACGTTCCCCTGGCCTTGCCGGGCTATTCGGGAGAACGTCCCCACGCCCAGCCGGAGCAAATCCAGCAAGTGGCGGCGGCGCTGAAGTTGGCGAAAGCTCCGGTCCTCTATTGCGGCGGAGGCATTATCGCGTCGGGAGCCACTCCGGAACTGCGTGAATTGGTCAAGAAGACCGGAATCCCCGTGGTGATGACGCTTATGGGCCTCGGGGCCGTTCCCAATACGGACGCCTCTTCCTTCGACATGCTGGGCATGCACGGAAGCGTTTACGGGAACCGCGCGGTACGCGACTGCGACTTGTTGCTGGCGTTGGGCGTGCGGTTTGACGACCGCGTGACGGGAAAACTAGAAGCGTTCGCCGAACATGCCAAGATCATTCACATCGATATTGATCCGTCCGAGCTGAACAAGAATAAACCCGCTCACATTTCCATCGCCAGTGATGTGAAACACGCCTTGCGAGAACTCAACAAGGCAGTGGAACCGGGAACGTGCGACATCGGGCCCTGGATTGACCAGTGCCGGCAGTGGAAACAAGAGTTCCCGTTCAAGTATAACCAGGACTTCGACGGCATCTTGCAGCAACATGCGATCCATGAGCTGTGGCGCAAAACGCGTGACCGAAAAACGATTGTGGCTTCAGGCGTGGGGCAGCATCAGATGTGGGTGGCGCAGTTCTACAAGTTCAGCGAACCGCGCACGTGGCTTTCCAGCGGCGGGTTGGGCACCATGGGATTCGGTCTGCCGGCGGCGATGGGCGCTCAGGTGGCGTTCCCTGACGCGACCGTGGTCGATATCGACGGGGACGGCAGTTTCCAGATGAATATCCAGGAATTGGCGACCTGCTGCTGCGAGGAAATCCCTGTCAAGGTGCTCTTGCTCAACAATCAGCACCTTGGCATGGTGATGCAGTGGGAAGATCGATTCATGGCCGGCGTGCGGGCTCATACCTACTTGGGGCCGATCCACCACGCGGAAGCCCGGGGCGATGGAGCCGGCAACTTTCCCACGGAAACATATCCCGACTTCGTGACGATTGCCAAAGGCTATGGATGCGGCGCCGCTCGGATCAGCAAGAAAGAGGACTTGGGCGAGGCATTGGACGAGATGCTCGAATACGCGGGCCCCTTCGTGTTGGATGTGCAAGTTCCGTATGTCGAACACGTGCTGCCGATGATCCCAACCAACCAGACCGTGGACGACACCATCCTGGAGTAGCCGGGCGACCCGCCATGGATCGGAAACGCTTCGCGCGCCGCGGTTCGTGGCGTGGGCTCCCCGTGATCGGTTGACGGTACGGGAGGGCGTCGAAATTTCGGGCCCGCCTCGCCGGCGCCCCTCCGGATCGTCTCAAGGGAACCCGGGGGGCTTCCCCGCATCAGCGCGCTCACCCGCGTGAGGTAGCGAGGAACGGTAACAATTCCCGGGACCAGCCCGGAGCGTTTCTCGGCTTTTTCGGTTGCTTGGATTGTCGGGGGATTCCCACGGGGGCGTTTGTTCGTTTTACGAAACGGGAGAGTGATTTATACCGCTCGCGGATGATTTTCTCCGCCACGAGTCCGACCAACGGGCGGACGGCTTGCGTCGGGCAGCTTTTCACCCGGAAAAATCCAACCGCCTGAAATATACTGGCCATTGCTCAGTGGCTGCCAAGTGACCGCCGGGGAACAGATGACACGATTACCGTTGCATTGGGAAATTCTTTTCGGGATGTTGCTCGGCGCCTCGCTTGGCGTGGGGTGCAATGTATTCTTGGGAAAGCACAAGGCGACGGTGCCGCGGGAGCATCTGCCTGACGGTATCGCGGGGATCATATTCAATGACACCACGGATCGCGTTGAGATCAGGGTGATCAGTGAGGATGACGGCGTTCGCAAATTGGCTGTCGATCCCACGCGTTTGGGCCAAGAAGGTGTTTTTGCCACCATCGACAAACTGGCAAAGAAACATCCAGCCATAGCGGAACAGTTCGAGAAGTACGGACGGTCCCGCGCGCGTTGGATTGGCCAGATGTCGCAACGAATTGGCAACTTGTTTTTGCGCCTCCTGCGAATGGTGTCCATTCCGCTGATTATTACGTCGCTGGTTTCCGGGGTCATGGGGTTGGGGGAAGCCAGTCAGGTGGGGCGCATGTTCGCTCGCACCGTGCTTTATTACGTCACCACCAGTCTACTGGCGATTACCAGCGGCTTGCTGATGGTCAACATGATTCGGCCTGGTCTGAAAAGCGAGCTGGGTTTCGTGGCCGGGGAAAAGCCGGAGGTGGGCGGTAATCTGAGTGAGATACTTTTCCAGCAACTGGAAACGATGATTCCTCCCAATCCATTCGCCGCGTTGGCGGAAGCGAATTTCCTGTCGATTATCTCTTTCAGTCTGGCGTTCGCCATTTTCGCGACGCTGGTTGGTGGCCGCGTGGCCGAGCGACTTCGCGACCTGTTCAACGATGGCTTTCAGGTCATGATGAAGATCACCATGGCGATCATCCAGTTGGCTCCAGCCGGTGTCCTGTTCCTGATGCTCTATGCCACCGCCACGCAGGGCCCGGAGGTGTTTCAGTCATTGGCATGGTATATGCTCGCGGTGCTTTGTGCTCTGGCGGCTCATGCCTTGATTGTCCTGCCCTTGATTCTAAAATTCGTCGCGAAACGGGATCCGTTCCCTTACTTCCAAGCAATGAGCCCTGCATTATTGACCGCGTTCAGCTCCGCTTCCAGCAATGGCACTTTGCCACTGACGCTGGCTTGCGCGGAGGAACGGGGCAAGATCAGCAACCGGGTCAGCTCATTCGTTCTGCCGCTCGGCGCCACCGTGAACATGGACGGCACGGCACTCTATGAGGCGGTCGCTGTTTTGTTCATCGCGCAGCTTCACTTCGGGACCAATCTGCCGTTGGACACGCAGATTATTGTGGCTTTAACCGCGCTTCTGGCCAGCATCGGCGCGGCGGGGATACCGCATGCCGGCTTGGTCATGATGGTGATTATCCTGCAGGCGGTCGATTTGCCCATCGAAATGCAAGGCATTATCATCGCCGTGGATCGAGTGCTCGACATGTGTCGAACCGCCGTGAACGTATGGAGTGACTCGACCGGTTGCGCGGTCGTCGCTCGCTGGGAAACCACCGAAGCCTTGCCCGGTGGATGAACGGCTCCCGGTTTCCGGCTACATTGAACGGCGGTTCGGTGGGGCTCACGAGCCATGAAGAACATTAACAGCCCGTAAGAAGATCTGTTTCCAGTCGAAAAAGGGGAACGCGTTATGAACCGAATATATATTTCAGGCGGTTGGATTTTTCCGGGTGGAAAGCTGCCCGACGCAAGCCGTCCTCCCGTTGGTCGGACTCGCGGCGGAGAAAGTCATCCGGGACCGGTATATTTCAGGCGGTTGGATTTTTCCGGGTGGAAAGCTGCCCGACGCAGGCCGTCCTCCCGTTGGTCGGACTCGCGGCGGAGAAAACCATCCACGATCGGTATAATGGCCTGGGGTGGATTGTCAATCGTACTGAACCTGCTTATGTTCGCGGACGCGGGGGCTGCTCGCAAGCCGGAACAAACCGATGGGGAGCCGCTTGCGATCCCCACGTTTCACTGTCTGGGCTTATACTGGTCTCCGCCCGGCGGCGACGCGGACCGAGACGTCCTCGTCCGCTATCGGAAACAGGGAGCATCGGAATGGAACAGCGGGCTTCCCATGCGATACAACCCCATTTCCGGCACGGATAACGACCTTCGCGACTACCGTGGAAGTATCGTTCACCTCAGCCCGGACACGACCTACGAGGTCCAATTGACGTTGGCGGACACTTCAACCAAGACAACGCTGACCGCCACCACGTGGACTGAACGGTTTCCGATCGGCGAAACGGTATCGATACCAGACGGCGAGGAGCCGCTGGCAATCACCGAGTCGGGCTCGCCGGACGCCTATCGGGTTTACGACGGTCAAGGCGCGACGATCGATGTTCAGCATCGACACGACAGTTGCATCACGATCGACGCCTCGTATGTCATCGTCCGAAACCTCACGCTCAAAGGCGCCGGGGATGCCGAACGAAAGGGTTCAAGACCCAGCCACGCGGTTCTAATCGAGGGCGGTCACGACATCGTCATCGAGCATTGCGATATTTCCGACTGGGGCCGGCTCAACCCGGACCGAGGGTTCGGATACAACATGGAGTCGGCGATTGCCTCGCGGTGTCCGACCCTGAAGCGTTTGGTCATCCAGCGATGCAAACTCCATCATCCCACCTTCGACGGCAGCAACTGGTATGAGCCAGAGTATCCCACGCACTCAAGAGGGCCGCAATGCATCAGCCTGTTCAACGCCGGCGGCAATCACGTGGTCCGTTACAACGCGTGTTATTCGGACATGGAGCACATGTTCAACGACATTATCGGCGGTGCCAGCAACGGGAGTTATGAGGGATCGCCCGGTCCGGATTCGGACAT
>JBNJEM010000577.1:0-5127 GCA_051745935.1 Planctomycetota bacterium | reverse complement strand
GACCTGAATCAGGCTTGGTTCCCATCGATATTGAAGCATCCGGAGCCCGTCATTTTCCCAGTAAGATGTCAAGCCCTCGAGGAACGGTTGCGTGGGTTCATCAGGAAAATGATTTTGTGATGGCCAGACGCACCAGGTGGAGCGGGTAGGCCGGCTGGCGAAGATTTTCTGGCGTATAGAGAGGTTCAGGAGGCATAGCCGGCTGTAGCCCGTGAGTCTTGGGCTCCCACGAGCAAGCTCGTGGGGGGCCGTGGATGCGTGGGGTCGGGCTGTAGCCTGTGAGTCTTGGGCTCCCACGAGACCAGCTCGTGGGGGGCCGTGGATGCGTGGGCTCTGGCTGGTAGCTTGTGAGTCTTTGGCTCCCACGAGACAATCCCATGCGACACCCCTCCGTGCCGTTCATTCGTCACGACAAATACCCCCCGCCGGAAACGCTCCGCGCTCGCCGTAAGCTCGCCCGCCAAAAGAGCTTGGAGATAACAGTGCCATTCGTTCCCGACACCTTTTTCCCGCCTACGCCTCGATGGTCCACGGTTCGCGTTTCGAGCGGCTGACGATGGCATGGGCGTTTGCCTCCGCGTCGTCCTTGAACGCGCGGCGCTCGGGGTCCCAGTGTAGTTTCCGGCGGAGCAGCATGGCCACGTTGGCCGTGTGGGCAAGCTCCATGGCGCGATTGTGCGTGAACACGTCGGAAATGGGCAGCTTCCGATCCTTGACGCAATCGAAGAAGTTGCCCATGTGGCTGGTCAGCCGCATGCCACGGTACAGGCGCAGCACCTCCTGGTCGAGCCAGTCGCGGTCGGCCGCGTTGGCGTTGATCTCCTCGATGGGCCGACCGGTCAGACCGCCCCGGTTCACGCGAATGCGCCCCTCGTCCCCCTCGATGATGATTTCGTTGCGGCGTCCCACCAGGTCCACCGAATGGCCGCCCGCGAAGCGCAACGTGCAATCAAAATCGATGAACGCGGTGTACAACGCGGGAAGCTGCAGCCGGCCCTCCAGGTAGGCATTCAGGTCGAAGTCGTCGGGCACGCCGGATGGAAGTTGGCCCTCTCCCTCGATTTCCTCGGGGCCGCTGTTCTCGGCCCCCAATGCCCACAGGGCGATGTCGAGGTGGTGGATGCCCCAGTCGGTGGCTTGGCCGCCGGAGTACTCCCACCACCATCGGAAGCTGCGCCCGATCCGATTGGGCGTAAAGGGGCGTTCGGGCGCGGGCCCCTGCCAGAAGTCCCAATCCAACGCCGCCGGCGGATCCGCCGGCGCGAACGGACCTTGCCGGTCGGGGTGCAAGTCCCGGTTCGCCGCCGGGTCGATCGAAACCAGCGCGTGCAGCTTGTCGCCGAGCCGGCCGTCGCGGGCGATGGCCACCGCCTGGAGAAACCACTGATTGTATTCCGTCCGCTGCTGGGTGCCCACTTGAAGGACGGCCCCCGTTTCACGCACCACCTTTTCGATGAGCTTGCCCTCGGCAATGGTCAAAGTAAGCGGCTTTTCGCAGTACACGTCCTTGCCCGCCTTCATCGCGTCGATGCAAATTTTCGCGTGCCAGTGGTCGGGCGTGCCGACGATGAGCGCGTCCACGTCGTCGCGGTCGAGCACCTTGCGATAGTCGCCGGAGGTCTCGGGCTTGCCGTCGTACGCTTGGGCGAATCGCCTCGCCGCCCGGCTGTCCACGTCGCAAACGGCCACCATATTGCCGAGCTTTCCGGCCTGGCGGCTGATCCGCGTGCCGCGCCCGCCCACGCCCACGGCCGCCACGCCCAACCGTTCGTTGGGCGGTTCCGCCCGAGCCGCGCCACCGGTCCAAACATGCGGGCCCGCCGCTCCCGCAGCGACTGCCCCGGCCGCGGTCTTCAAAAAACATCGTCGATTGTATCGGTGAAATGTCACGGGAAAGCTCCTGTATGGAAAGTACCGTATCGGCTTCTTGTCCGCTTGATTGTGGCCACTCGCAACGGAAAACGCAAGAAAAAACACTCCACCCGATCAAAAACGACACGAATGTGCGGTGCGAGTTGCGACGCGAACGACCAAAACGGCGTGCCATAGGGCCGTTGGGGCCGTTGGCGGATTATGTCGCGGTTGCCCAGCAGCGGTATAACCGGGCCCCAGGCCTATCCGCCCACGGTGAATCTCCTTTCGCGTGGATATCGCCCCTTGTTGTAAGGCGAGATATACTTCAGGCGGTCGGATTTTTCCGGGTGGAAAGCCGCCCGACGCAAGCCGTCCTCCCGTTGGTCGGACTCGCGGCGGACAAACTCGTCCGCGACCGGTATATATTTCAGGCGGTTGGATTCTTCCGGGGTGGAAAGCCGCCCGACGCAAGCCGTCCTCCCGTTGGTCGGACTCGCGGCGGACAAAGTCGTCCGCGACCGGTATATAAGCGGCATGATTGGCGCCGTATTGTTGACAAGCTAGATTGTCGTGGGGCGTGGGCTGATGCTGACAGGCTGATATCGTGACCCGCTCGCGCTCCGGTTGGAGGGCGTGTGCCGTGGGACATCACGCTGACAAACGAGACGCTAACAACGGGGCATCGACGCAGTGCCTTTACCTAGTTCCACGCCGGCGAGGTGTTTGCCGGCCCAATACAGGGGGGGCGAGGAGGCTAATGGCGGCACGGCGTGAACTTGATGAACCAAATGATGACTCATAGCGTATCGGGCGCCGTAACCGATTAAGAATCCGCCTCCCTCAAAAGAGTGCCTCCCTGTCCGATTGGATGGGGCCGGTTTTTTGCTCGGACCGCGGATCCGGTTGGCCTACCGCCGCGCTTCGGCTGCAATCCCGCCCTACCGTTTTCCTCGTGCAAGGACAGTTCATTATGCCACGGTTAGATTTCGTACTTGCGGTGATGCTTCCTGGTGTCCTAATGGTGAGCCTCGCCGGTTGCGAGCGCCCCGGCCCTGACGCCGACGCCACCACGAACGTGACGACTGCTCCAGAGACGGCCACCGTGCCCGACCGAGAGACGCTGGGCGGGGTGATGCCGGCTGGCCGAGACACCTTGCTGCTGGCCTACTCCAGCGATCCGAGCACGCTGAACGGGATCACGGCGAGCGATACGGTGAGTGCGGCCTTTCATCGCCAGGTTTACGAAGGTTTGGCCCAGGCGGATTATTCCAACCCCGACAACCTGCTGCCCGCGCTGGCCGAAAGCTGGGAGTTCGACGAGGAGACGCTCACCTTCACGATCCACCTGCGGCGGGGCGTGAAATGGCATCCGATGCAACTGCCCGATGGCACGCCCCTTCCGGACCGCGAGTTCACCTCCCGCGACGTGAAGTTCACCTTTGACTGCGTGCTGAATCCGCACATCGACGCCGCCCACATTCGCAGCTACTTCGAGAATCCCGAGCCGGAGGACGAAACCGACCAGTACAAGATCCGCGTGAAGGTGGTCGATGACTACACCGTGAAGATCCGCTGGACCGAGCCGTATTTTCTGGCCGAGCAATTCACCTTGGGCGCCATCCCCATGATTCCGCGGCACGTCTACTCGGTCGACGAGCGTGGCGAGCCCATCTCGTTCGATTTCACGTCGAAGGAGTTCGCGGACGGGTTCAATAGCCATTGGGCCAACGGGATGATGTGCGGAACCGGTCCCATGATGTTCCGCCAGTGGACCCGGAACCAGCGTCTGGTGCTCGATCGTTTCAACGATTACTGGGGCGAGCCGTTCTATTTCAGCCAAATCCGAATGCGTTGCATCCCGAATGCGAACACCATGGTCCAAATGGGGCTTCAGCGCGAACTCGACTGGGTGAGCTTCCCCGAAAAAGACCAATGGCTCCAGAGCGAAACGAACGCCAGCGTGAAGGCCGGCGAGGTCAAATTGGTCGATTTCGATTATCCCGGCTACCGGTACGTCGGCTACAACCAGAACCGGCCCGTGTTTAGCGACCGCGACTTCCGCCTGGCCCTGGCCCACGCCACGCCGGTGGAGGAGATTATCGACGAGGTATTCCACGGGCTGGCGATTCGGGTGTCCGGGCCGTTTTTGCCCGGCAGCGCGGCCGCCGACGATTCGATCGAGCCGATCCCCTTCGATCTGGAAAAGGCCAGGAGCCTGCTTGAAGAAGCCGGTTGGCGCGATACCGACGACGACGGGGTGCGCGACAAGCGGATCGACGGCGCTCGCGTGCCCGCCGCCTTCGATCTGATGATCTTCGCGGACTCGCGTACCTTTCGGACCATTGCCGAGATCATCCAGGAGGAGTTCCGAAAGATTGGCGTTCGGATGCAGATCACGCCGGCCGAATGGGCCCTGTTCCTCGAACGGCTCAATTCGAAAGAATTCGACGCCGCCATGCTCGGGTGGGCCACCGGGTGGACCAAGACCGATCCGTACCAGCTCTGGCACGGCAGCCTCGCGGACGCCCAGGCCAGTTCGAACCACGTGGGATACCGCAATCCGGAGGTGGATGCGCTCATTGAGCAGCTTCGCGTTACCATGGACGAGGCGGAGCAGGAGAAGCTCTACCATCGAATCCACCGGCTCATCTTCGAGGATCAGCCGTATACGTTCCTGTTCTCGGAGAAGGCGACCGCCGGATACGATACCCGAATCGAGAACGTCGAGTTTTACCGGCTGCGCCCGTGCATCGATACCCGCGAGTGGTACAGCAGCCAGCCGCGAGTGCTGGAAAGGTAGGCGAATCCCGCCCTCCATTCGCCCCACGGAACGAAATTTTCAATCCCTCGCCTCCAAGCCGAAACACGCTCCATGTGGATCTATATCGCTCGCCGCCTTCTGGTGATGATCCCGACCCTGTTCGGGGTAACCGTGGTGGCGTTCTCCATTATGCAGCTGGCACCGGGCGATCCGTTGAAGGCGCAGTTGGGGACGACGGGCACCATCGGCGAGACCAGCCAAACGCGCGAGGCATACCTTATTATGCGGCGCGACCTGAAGCTGGACCGGCCTCTGTTGTTGAACGTCCGTTACTTTCGCGATTACTCGGCGCCGATTCGGGAGGCGGCCTTCTTTCGCGGGCGGTCAAAGCAGGCGATCCGCGAGGAGCTGGCCCGCCTGGCGGCGGCGGACGGGGCCCCGGAAGACGCGGCCCCGGAAGACGCGGCCCGGCTGGCGTTTCTCCGCTCACTGGATATCACCAATTTCCACGC
>JBNJEM010000576.1:0-5137 GCA_051745935.1 Planctomycetota bacterium | reverse complement strand
AACCGCTCATCAACGCCGGTAACCGCAAGCAGACAGCCTTCAGACAGTTCATGGTTCACCGGTATCGAACCGTATTCTGCGCAACTTCATCATTCGAAATTCCTTGCTCGATATTCCCTCCGCGCTCCGGACTGATCAGAGATATCATACGTAGCCGTTCACGGTTGGAGGCCGTGAACGGCTACGAGTTTTGGAACCGGACGCCTCGTTGTGTTAGAGACTGTGTGTTACAGACTGTAAGACGCGGCGACCAAGGAGATTTCAACGTTAACGAATTTGGGAAGCGCGGCCACTTGAATCAACTCGCGGGCCGGGGCGGCGGCCTCGTCAAAGTATTCGGAGTAAACGGCGTTGATGCGATCGTACTGCTTCATGTCCGAAACAAACACCGACACCTTGAGCACATGGTCGAAGGTCAGCCCGGCCGCTTCCAAAATGGCTTTGATATTCTCCATGACCTGGCGGGTTTCCGTTTCCAGGTCGCCGGTCATCAATTCTCCCGTGACGGGATCGAGCGCGATCTGGCCCGACATGTACAAGGTATTGTCATGGACGACCGCTTGATTGTAGGCACCAACAGGGGCTGGCGCCCCGTCCGTTTTGATGTTCTTTTTCATGTCTAGGCATTCCGTTTCATGAGGGCAACGAACAGGCAAAAATGGAGTTTCCACGGCGGGTCCAACCAGCGGAAAGATGAATTGGGGGCGTCCGTTCCGTGGTCGCAACATTCTAACCGATAGCGATCTGAAATACCAAAGCCCTGGCGAGAGAGCGTAAAATTGACAGCGTCGAATTGACAGCGTGGAATTGTCTGTCAACCGTTCCCGGCTCTCGGTTGTGAACGCCGATATCGGTTGGTTGGCGAGCGCGTGTTTCGCCGATTCATTTCCAACACTGAACGGCTCCATTTTTCAGTGAAGCGAACAATTTGCCGCCGGCTGCGGAGAGCCCATCGAAGATGGGGGGCGAGTCGAGTTGGAGTTCCGATCGTCTCTCGCCGTTTTCCTTGGCCACGGCCCACAACAGGCCACCTTCCCGGCCCTCGAACGCCGCCATCGGGTCATCGGGATCAAGCACGTCGGGGGGGCCGGCCACGAATAACAAGGCTTCCGTGGCCACCATGGCTCGAACGCGGACCGGTATCCATTGGAACCACACGGGCGGCTCTTGCCGGGTGAACCCAATCCCCTTGGGGACCCCACGCGTGTAATCCGGGATAACGGGTTCGTTCTCGTTGCGGTCGGCCAGCAGCAAGTACCCTTTCTCGGCCGGCGTGAACAACGGGCTCTGAAGATTTCTAGACGGAAACGCTTGTACCGCGTACGTCTTGTCCCGATCGACGGACAGCAATTGGCCGCTCTTGGCTGCCCGATGGCCCATATGGAAGCCGGGCCACGTTTCGGAGTACATCCAGAAGGTGCGATTGAACCATGCGCTGTCGAGGAACCCACTGGTCGCGAACACGTGTCGACCAAAGTGCCGTTCGCCAAGGTTGCAAACGCCGTATCTTTCCCGGAGTTCGCGGGTCAACTCTGGCCACTTCCGCAGTTCCCATTCCCGTTGAACCCGCTCGTCTTTTTCCATTTTCTCCATGTCTTGGACATACGGTTCGCCCTCTAGGTCTTTCCTGCCCATCGCGTCCGACTTGAAATAAGAGTTGCGAAGGACATACGGCACCTCTTGTTTGTTGAGTGCCTGGTCCAGGCGATATTGCCCCAGGTAGATGGATTCCCCGTCGGTCACCAGAATATCCGAGATGGCCCCTTCCATGTGATAGGAGGGGATGAACGGTTTTTCCCCGGCGTCCTCGCGAGTTCTAGACCACGTATCGAGTCGCTGTTGGTGGACCAATTCGCCTGTTTCGGCGTCCAGTCCAAAAACACGGATGCCGCCGTCCAGATTCGACGACCGGCCAGCGGTGCCGTAGACGATTCCATCTTTGAGCAAGACGCTTCCATGTACACGCCACGGCGATTCGAGCTGCCCGTGCGCAACCATCAAACGATCTCTGGGAGCCGCACGGTACCGCCACGCCAACGCGCCATCCTCGGCACGCAGACAATAGACCCGACCATCGGCACACCCGAACAGGACCCGGGAACCATGGACGGTGGGCGGCGAGTCAATCCGAGCGTCGGCGGTGTACATCCAGAGCCGCCGACCGGACTGTGCATCCAAGGCGTGCAGTGCATGAGTATCCGTGGTGCAGACGTATACCTTGCCTCCCGCGACAACGGGTTGTGTCAGCCTCCCACCCAGCTTGACAACCCACTGTTCATCAAGCTTCGCCGATACACGGCTCGCTGTTCCTCCGCTGCGCCGCGGATCATGCCGGTAGGTGGGCCAGGAATCGGTTTCCTCGGCCTGGATATCCGAATTGAGTTGGCCGTGGGCCGGGCCGGTCTCAAGTCTTCCTTCCATGGAAGCCGAGCCGTCCGGTTCATTCTTGGCTGCCGTATAGGCGTTGAATCCCGTCACCTTCACGCCGGGGTAACAGAAACAGGGATTCGGCGGCACATACAGTAATCCGTTGCACGGCAAGACGCCGTATGAGCAGGCCCCGCGGGTCCAATCGTTCTGCGCGTGTGCCTCGCCGATCAAATCGACGAATTCAACGCCCCGATTGGGCGTGATCAGGAATCGTTCGGTGCCGCGTCCCGGATAGCAGCGGGGGTGATGTCCGGGGGTCATGATTTCCGCGGGGGCAATCCTGGTTTTCAGGCGTCCAGTAGCCAGTTCACGGACGATGACTTCCGTTCCCAGCGGTTGGTACACACATTCATTGGCGGCGAATAGCGCGCCACCTGATAGTCTTCCTTTCGCCTCCCAGACGATATCCCCGGTTGCCGCGTTCCGAGCTTTGATCCGTTTGCCCGTTGCGATCAAGAGGTAGTCACCATGCGCGGCCAGTTGCCGGGGGGACACCTTTTCTTCTTTCTGCCACAGCGTCTCGCCATCTTCCAATCGCAAGCACCGCAGACGACCTTCCGCCATGCAATACACGTGCTCGCCCCGTGCCGCCACCGAGCGAAGTGGTATCCGTCCCTTCAGCGTCCACATCACGGCTCCCGTTTCGATGTCGATCGCGGTTAACTTGGAACGGACTCGAGTCAACAGGACACCATCCAAGTAGCGAATGGTTTCCGTCCCGGCGGTATTCTCAAACGTCTTTTCGATTTCTCCCGTGGCGGCGTCCAGCATGGACACCGGAGCCGAGCTGCCGAGCGTGACAAACACGCGATCGTCCCCGGCCACCAATCGAAACGGTACCCAACCCGGCGTGCTCCGCAGTGCCCGTCTATTCCAGGCCTTGGCTCCCCAGTCCTTCAAGGGCCGTTTCCAAAGCAATGTACCGTTATACGCGTCGCGGGCAATCAGCGTCCAACGGTCGGGGATCGGAGGATCGGTTATCGAGGTCAAGCCTTCATCAAAGATGTAGAACAGCCGGCCATCATCCGACACCATGGCCGACAAGCTGGAAAGGAACTCGTGACTCCGAGCCCACGGCGGTCCACATGTCCACTTCAACCGCCGGGGCGGCCCCACCACCGTGTCGTTGGCCACGGCGTTGTTGTCCGGCCCATGCAAATGATGACTCCACCCATCCAAGCGGGAAGAAACCGGCTTCACGACCTTGGTCCAACCGTCGAGCTGGCCAGCAGCCTCTCCGGTTTCGGTCGAGGACCCCCGCTTCAGCAGCACGCCGCCGGGGACAAGCACTCTCATCAGTTCGTCGTGATGGATCCGGCAAGATTTTGATACGACCAGCAAGTTCACCAAGTCGTCCACGTAAGGCAAGTGGCGGCCGTCGAACGCGGCGACCGCTATTTGGCCGTAGTGACCAGTCTTCCACACTCGCTCGCGTGCCTGTTCGACACACCTCGAGTCTTGGTCAAGCCCATGGACCAGGTACCGTTCACTAGCCCGGAGTCCCGCCGTCAGTTCGCCGTTCCCGCACCCCACGTGAACGACCAATCCGCCACGAATCCCCGACGCCTGCAAGAGCTCGCTCCCCGTGGCGCCATGCGCCAAGCGTGGACCATGCGAACAGGCAAAAGCACAAGCGAGTGCGAAAAGGGGAGCACACCGTTGTAACGCATTCATTATTCTTCTCCTTAAGCGGATGTATCCGCCGTGGCGACGGCGGCAGCTTGTGTTTTGTCACGGCTGAGTATTCGCGTGGCACGGGGTGGTCCAGTGTTCGTTCGCTTACTTGGCAAGGCCGCAATAGCAGAGTCCATACTACCCAACCTTAGAGGCTGTTGCTCAAAGGCCAGTAGACCCCAATGCGGGGGGGCGAACGGTTTAGGCGTGAGTTGAACGGCCCTGATAGCGCCGATTTCGGCCCCGCGATCATGGTTTGGACTCCAAACCTCCTCTCTTCGGCGCTCCTAGCGTATCCCTGCATGCAATTCAAAAACACCCTCTTAGTGCCCGATTTCCTCAAGTACGAGGGCCCAGAACCGGAGCCACCGCGTGCTGGTCACTTCGACCGCCGAGTTCATTGGCATTGCCAAGCCGGCGATCCGTGGTTAGGATAAAAAGTCAAGGGGGTGAGTGCTTGGAGGAATCCCCTTGTAAGCGGTACGGGGCGTAGCGCAGTCTGGCTAGCGCACCTGCTTTGGGAGCAGGGGGTCGAAGGTTCAAATCCTTTCGCCCCGACTTGATACATACCGGTCGCGGATGACTTGCTCCGCCGCGAGTCCGACCAACGGGAGGACGGCTTGCGTCGGGCAGCGTTCCACCCGGAAAAATCCAACCGCCTGAAATATACCGGTCGCGGATGACTTGCTCCGCCACGAGTCCGACCAACGGGAGGACGGCTTGCGTAGGGCAGCGTTCCACCCGGAAAAATCCAACCGCTCTTAGTACGACAGCGCCACTTGAGCCCTCGTCCGTGGGCCGAATCGCTTTGCTGGTCAAGACATACGGCGAAATGGACCCCATCCAGCTTGCCTGGATGGTGAATCAGATGGCGAGCTATAAGCCTGACGCTGCCGCTCCCTCGGCCTTCCCGCTCGCAGGACGGTTGTTTCTGGGGACGGTCGCTAGTGGTTGGTCAATGTAGAGTTTACCAGTACGGCGCTAGTCGAGATTTGGCCAAGATGCGGCCAAATTTGCTGCTTCACCGAAGGCA
>JBNJEM010000575.1:0-5142 GCA_051745935.1 Planctomycetota bacterium | reverse complement strand
CGGGTCGGGTGGCACTGGCTGAGCGAGCGCGGGACAGGCTTCCATTTCCGACAGCGCTGATCGCGAGCGGAGCCAGTGCACGGTTTTTACTTCCCTGGCGTGGTGCCATAAGTCGGTCACTGTGCACGGGCCCTCACCCCACACTGGCTTCTTCGGGCCAGACGCAGATCGTCGTCTCGTGCCGTTGCCAGTCGAAGGTGGTCGAATTGAAATCGATCATCCGCTCTCCCGCGCCTTTCCATGTGCGACCCGAAGCGGCCGCTTAGTCCGCGGGCTTCTCGTAGGCTCCGATGTCGTAGCCGTCGCCCTGGGGCCGGGGCCGGCCGAGGAAGTCTTCGTCCACGTCCACCTCGATCCCGGCGTCGATCGCCGGGCTGTCCGCCGGCGGGCGGTAATCCCTGGCGTCGGGGTCGCGGACGAGCCGGCCCAGGTCCGGGATGTACCGTTCGCCCGGGCCGAGGCTGTCCTCGCTCTGGTCCGGCCCGAGCCGCGTGTAGATGTTGTGGCTGTACTCGCCGGACAGGTTGCCGTACTTGCCGTCGATGATGTTGTTCTTCACCATCAGTCCCTCGGGCCCGCGGTTGTTCGAGAACATGCCGGTCGTCCAGTCCCGATCCGGGTTACCGCGGATGATCAGGTTGTTCAGGAACCGCACGTTCTTGAACGGCGTGGCGACCCAGATGCCCACCGCCATGTTCTCGCCGTCGCCGTCGAGGATGTTGTTGCGGATGATGATGTTCTCCGCCTCCTGGATGGTCAGTGAGATGTTGCCGTCGTACACCACGTTCCGCTCGATGATCACGTCCTTGCAGCCGAGGTAGAAGGTCAGGCCGTTGGCGTGCATGCCGTAGTGCCCGGTGAGCGTGTTGCCGGCCACGCGGCCGCCGGTGCAGCCGTAGTAGTCCAGAGCCGTCGACGTGTTCTTGTGGAACCGGCTGTCGATCACGTCGCTGTCGGTGCAGGTGTGATAGACCAGGCCCTTGGTGTGTCCGGGGCAGTGGCGGATGGTCGAACCGATGACGCGCACTCGCGTGGCCCGGCTCGCCGAGATCCCCGTCGAGCCGCGCACCATGGCAACCTCGCAGTCGCGGACGGTGATGTCCGAGCCGCCGCCGAGGGCGATGCCGTTCGCCCGCCGCCCGCCCTGGCGCTCGATGTCGAACCCGCGGATCTCCACGTGCTCGGCATCGCTCAACGCGAACCCGCCGGTGTGGACGCTGCGGCTCACTCCCACCGGCTCGCCGTCCTCGACCTCCGGCGGCATCAGGTACACCCGCGCCCGCCCCTCGCCGAGCGAATGCATCGCGTACTCGCCCGGCACGTCGATCAGCTTCACCGAATTGTACAGCGCGTACCGCGTGGTCTCGTACAGCTTGTCCGTGAAGACCTCCGTGTGGATCCGCGAGGCGGCCGGCTCATACTCGACGATGTCCAGGTAGTGCACGAAGTTGTGCCCCGCGTGGATGCCGAAGGTCATCTCCGTGTACGCATCGGCCTCGTCGGCGGTGAAGACCTCGGGGTCGGCGAGGCTCATGGTCGGCTCGAAGATCAGGATGTTCTCGTCCGCCTCGTTCCACGCGCCGACCCGGCGGATCGCCGTCCAGTTCGCTCCGTCCTCGCCGTGGGCCTCGAGCAGCTTGAAGGTGAACTTGCGGGCGGTGAGCGGCTCGTCGAGCTCGAACTTCCGCATCGGCCCGTTCTCCTCCGGCAGCGTCGCCTCCTTGACGAGCTCGCCGTCCGCGAGGAACGCCACCCGCTTGATCGGCCGATACTTCGGCTGCAGCGCGATGCCCAGGGCGGTGACGGTGCGCGGCTCGTCGAACTCGACGCTGAACGCCGCCTCCCCGATCGGGCTGATTACCGTCGAGCCCCGCCCCGGCGTCACCGCCGTGATCAGCGGTCGGCGCGCGTTCACGTGCGTGCCCGGCTCCGCGTAGATCTCCGCCCCCAGGTTCGAGCCGAGCTTCTGGTCCACGCGGTAGAAATCGCCCACCCGCTCCTGGAACATCGGATGCGACGGGTTCGGCGCCTGGGCCACCGGCAGCGGCCGATCCGGCCCGGACAGGCTCAGGTTCCGCCACGAGCCCGGCGCGTCGATGTCCACGTAATAGATCTTCGACCAGTTCGGGTGGCCCATGGCGTCGGCGGCGCTCGTGCACCGCGTCCAGCCGGTGAGCGGCGCCGAGCCGTCGACGATCGCCCGGCCGGTTCCGAAGTCCCCCGCCGTGTTCCCGTCGTACACCACGGGCCGCTCGGCCGTGCCCTTCGGCCCGCCGCCGATCGTCCCGCAGTAGCGCACGCCGCCTTTGAAGATCACCTGGTCGCCGGGCTCGAGCGTGGCCTCCGCCGCCGTGCCCGCCGCTTCGCCGTCGCCCGGGCAGTGCTTCCACGCCGCAGCCGGTTTCGTCCCGGCCCGGGCGTCGTCGCCGCCCTCATAGTCCACGTAGTAGGTCGTCGCCATGGCCGGGCTCATCAGCCCCGCCACCGCGATCGCCGCCGCCGCCAGGGGCTTCCGCATCGTCGTTCCCATCTCGATCATCGTCGTTCCTTTCTCTGAACGCGCCCCCTCGCACGCCGCTCGTTGCGGCGCGGTCCGCCTTACGCCGTCTGAAGCTCGTGGTCCGGCGAGCCGGACTCATCGAGCACCGGGCCGTCGGGGTGGCCTTCGATCACGTTGTCGATCATCTTCACGTTCGAAACGCCCTCGTGCAGCCGCACGTTAACGCGCAGCGTCAACTTGGCAGTTTACCATACAAACTCTGTCGAGGAGGAGGAAACGGGGACAGGCACGCTTATTCCCACCGACTGAAATTCCGCAACTCCCAATCAATTCGACAACACAAACATGAGGAAGCCCCCATAAACCCTTGGACTGAAGAGACTGCACCCGCCAGGTACCGCCCTCCCAGTGAGCGGCCGCCGCCGCTCCGCTACTCCGTCCCCGCGGGCTTCGGCCAGTCGAGCTGGTCGTGGAGAAAATCGAACGTGCCCACGCCGTGGATGGCGTGAGGGCCGACGAACCATTCGATGCGACAGCGGTCGGCGATGCCGAGGCGCGCGGTGTAGAGGTAACCCAAAGGGTTTCCCGTGCAGACGATCGCGTCTTCGCCGATTTGCCAGACCTCGTCCGTTTCGGCGGTGGGGTCCTCGTGGAAAGCCTTCCATGTCACGCCGGTCCCACCGGCCGGAGGATGAAACATGTCGATTGCTTCCCCCTCGGTCTCGGCGGCCGCCATTGGCCCGGCAAGCAAGATTCCCAACAACAAGACACCGGATACTCGGCGCAAGTCGTTCATTGATCATCTCTCCGCGGGAGCCTTTGAGGGAAACGCTTGGCGCCGGTCGCGAGACCCGCGCCACGCGGGCGTTCTAGTCTAGACGAGCGCGCCGGCCGATGCAACCAGCCGTCGCGTTACCCTCGAAGATCTCGAAGCGGTCCGAGACAACTTTCGTGGCCTTGCCGGACGACATCTGGACTGGATATCCTATCGTTGCATAAAGACGGCGTAGGACGGGTCTCCAGGCCCGTCCTTTACAGCGCATAAATCTCTTGTTGCGGTTGTTTGAAGATCTCACATTTCGTGAGATCCGCGGACACCAGATCAAGTACGATTTCGGACTTGAAACAACGGGCCTGGAGACCCGTCCTACATATACTTTTTGCAACCATAGGGTTTAGCGGAAACGCCTGCCCGGGGGCGACTCCGGCTCCTGTTGCTCCCGTGGCGGGACGCGGTTTTCGTCGACCCAGGCGTCGAGCCGTTTCACCACTTCGGGCCGATCCTCCGCCAGATTGTTCTTCTCGGCGATGTCTTGCGACAGATCGTAAAGCTCCCACGGCCGATCGGCGTCGTGCCGCAACATCTTCCAGTTGCCGCGCCGCACGGCTTGCATGAGGCCCGTATATTTCCGCTTTCCCCAATTGTACTTGGGCCACTCCCAGTACATGGTGCGTTGGCGGAGGCTCGTCTGTTTCCGACCGGTCAGCTCGGGCACGATGGAAACCCCGTCGATGCCCACCGGCAGATATTTCTCCGCGCCGGCTAATTCGGCGAGCGTCGGCATGACATCGGGAAAGTAGGTCGGCAAGTCGGTCACGCGATCCCGCTCAATCCGCCCCGGCCACCGCGCAATTTGCGGTACGCGGAGGCCGCCCTCGTGCATCGAACGCTTTTGCCCGGTGAGCGGCCCGGACGAGTCGAGCGTCCCGTCGTTTCGCAATGAGGCGCCGTTGTCGGAGCAGAAAAAGACGACGGTCTGCTTGTCGATGCCGAGTTCCTTGAGCAATTCCAGCACCTCGCCCACGTGGTGGTCGATCATCAGGTTGAAGGCCGCGTGTCCCTTGGTGTTTTTGGGCCAGGGCTTGTCTTTCACCCGCGCGTAAAAAGGATCGTCCTGGGGGAACTGGTAGCGGGCGTGGGGCGGAGTCCAGGCCGCGTAACAAAAGAAGGGGCCTGCCCGATGCTCCGTGATCCACGTTTTCATTTCGGCCACGATGCGATAGTGGGCATGCTCACCCTCGAGCGGAACCTTCTTGCCGGTATCGATCAAATACTCGGGAAAGTAGTCGTGGGCGTGGATTTGATGGTAGTAACCGAAGAAGCGGTCGAAGCCCTGTTGCTCCGGCACCCCGGGCGTTTCCAGGTCTCCCAGCCCCCACTTGCCGAAGCCGCCCACCGCGTAGCCCGCCTGGCCCAGCACTTCGGCAACCGTCACGTCCTCGTCACGCAGCGGGATCCCGCCCGTGTTGCCGCGAACGGAGGTGTGTCCCATGTGGTGGCCGGTCATCAACGTACTGCGAGCCGGGGCGCAGACCGTGCAGCCCGAATAGGCCTCCGTAAAACGGATGCCCTCGGCCGCCATGCGATCGACGTTCGGCGTTTGGTACGTCTGCTGGCCGTAACAGCTCAAGTCGCCATAGCCCATATCGTCCACCATGATGAACACGATGTTCGGCTGCTGGGGGTTCACCTCGGCGGCCGCCGCCGGGGAGGCGGCCAGGAAGCACGCAAGGGGGACGAAGCCGAGCAGAATACCGGGGCACATGTATTTCACGTATTTCACGGAAGATCCTTCAGGTTGGAGGAAACAGGGGGGAAGCGACGATCCGCATCCAACATGATAATTCACACATTCGCCCAT
>JBNJEM010000574.1:0-5171 GCA_051745935.1 Planctomycetota bacterium | reverse complement strand
ACCTCCCGCACCGGCCGTCGGGCCTCGGACATGGGGATTCTGCCGATGTCCCTGAACTCCTACCAGCGGCTGCTCGATTGGACCGCCCGGCTGATCCAATCCGGCGAGCGATCCACGATCCCCAAGGACCTGGCCGCGATCTTGGATCACATGAACATCGAGCAAGCGGCTTGGTTGGACACGGTTCAGGGCTACGACGAGCTGTTTGGTCACGTGGTGGGCTCGTGTGCCTCGATGGGCGCGGCCGCGAAGCGGATGGAGGCCTCCCGGTTGAAGGGCGCCACCGCCAGCCGCCGCGTGTTCAAATAGCCAACGTTCGCCGGTTCGCTGTTCGTTCTCGGGGCGACGCAACCGTTCACTGATCCATTCAACGCATCGCCCGGACCCAATCGGCTGACAATCGGTCGTCTTTTTTTGACTGAGACGCCGGCCATAGTTTCGCGGTGCGCGCCGCGCGACGCTCACGTTGCGTGACCTGCTTCATTCGGCCCGCACGATCTCGTCCGTTTCACTCCCTCCGGTCCGGTACCCTTCCTTCTCCCCCCTGCATCGCCCATTCGACTGGCCATGCAGTGCTCCAAATGCTCGCCGAAGCTCGCGCACCCCTGCTGGAAATCAGGATGTCTGCTTCCGCATTTAGGGTGAATACTCGGTTTCCTCCCGGCTTCTCAGCCCACCGCTTATAGTTCGGAACAGTGAGTCGAACCATGTCGCCTTTGATCGGCGCCTCGACCCGGAATTCGTCTTGGTGATCCAAGAGATAAGGAAAAAGGAATTTGTCTCTGCGGGGGAAATCGCCGTCGAGCCAATATTGGTAGTCGTTGTCCCGGGAAAGCGGATCGTGGCCCGTGTCGATTCGTCCGAAGCTTTTCTCCGATCCCGGCCCCCGAGTCGTGCCTCGGAGCACTCCCTCTTCGGCATCAAAATGGGACGCGACCAGCTGGGAAGGCTGATCCTCCCCCGCACGATACATGGTGCTGTCCAATCTGGAGGAGTTTCCGAGTCGTACCTGTCGACACTGCCTAAACGGTCCCTCATCCTTAAGTTTGCCACGCTTTCCGTCGTGACTCTCAAAAATCTTCAGCTGTTGGTCTATCTTGTATTCGAGATTCTTGGCATGGGCTAGTCGCTGTTGGAACACGGCCACAAGCAGCCCGCGTTGATCCGCAGTGGAGAGCCGACCGAATTCCTCGGCGGACATGGACACCGGCGCGAATTGCTCGGCTGCGACGATGTACTGGCCGACCGAGGCAATCGCAAACACCAAGACTACCATCGTCACTCTTCGTTCATTCATAACCCACGTTTCCCCCCTTGCAAGATCTGTCTGCGAACAAGCTCCTCACACTACGTCGTCGATGGCGCGGCTCAGATTAACGTCGGTCCCCGCCCTCTTCCGCAGGCGATTTCCAAACCCGCTGAATACGAAATGCAGAGCGTCCCCTTGCTCTTTCGCATGGAAACCCTCACCCAAATTCAGCTGGTACAAGGGTAATACCCGTAGTTCTCACACAGATCGCCTCTTTCGTCCATGTCGCAGTCACAATCAGATCCTCCCGTGTTGTAGCATTTCCCGTAATAGATATACTTACTGCTGTCGCAGTAAGTGGGGTCCGCCCCTTCCGTAATGGTGCAGGAATAACCCTCGAAGGTCATACAAACCTTGTTGGGAAGAAAGGTATCGGCATTGCAGGACTCACAATCACCGGAACAACCGAGTCCTAAGTCACTGTGCTCCTGACAGGCTGTATCCCCAGTGCTGGCGCATTCGACAGGCGTTAAGACCGTCAGACATCGCATGTTGTCATAGGTCGTAGCGAAAACGCTGCTTACCGCAAGCGCGCCTATTCCCGCGGCTAGGACTACGCGACCACAGATCTTCATTTCGTTGAACCAATTCATGTCATGCCATCCTTTCACTTGAACAAGATTTGAGTGAAACGGCCACATCCGCCTCACGGAACGTCCGTGGGTTCATCCCGTAACGAATCAAGTTAGTGTTGGTCGGAACAGTGCGCGACAATCGGAACCTCCATCTCTTCCATCAGGTTCTGCACGCGAACAAGGATGGTTCCTCGAACAAGGCCGGGCGACGTGCTGTCGCTAGACCGCGTAATTCTGAGCCTCGGATCATCCGATGCCACTCCCCCGCTCAACAATTCAATCCGCAACCCCGAGTCGCCTTGGTAACGCGCTGACACGACTTGAGGAATCAGCTTCGTGCTCGTCTCTTGCCGCAATGAGACCATTCGCGACGCACCTGGCAACAGACTTGAGATCATGACGGACCTCACGAGCCCTGAATCCGCCCGAGCCACCCGCACTGCGACCGGTATGGATATTCCAGAGAAATCGTCGTGATCGGTATTGACGGAAACGGTGGCAACGTGCCTCCCGGGCGGCAATTCCTTTGGAGTTACCCGTATCCGGATCGTTGCATCTGGCGCCTCTGGAGGCGGCGCTGATTTGAGAGAACACTGTAAGCATTCCATGCTTCCGGCGACGTCCACGATTCTTACCGGACTGTTGTCGCGCCGGCGCACGTGGACGAATCGCTCTTTTGTTTCCCCAGGCATGACTGTGCCAAAGTTGACTTGGGCTGGAATTGTATAAAGGCTGGCATTCAGACTGATAGACCCTACGATACGCAATGGCAACACCTCTGGTGGGTCGCAGCTGGGCTGAACGACGAGGGTTTTCTTAAATCGCCCGGGGAGCGGAGGTAACGTGACGCGAACCGACAATCGCGTACTTTCGCCATGCCGTAACGTTCCTTCATAGTCCTCAGCGATGATACAGCCGCAAGAAGATTTCACCTTGTCGATCTCTACGGCCTCGTGCGATTCATTGGTCAAGACAAAATCATGAGACAGCCTGGGAGTCCGTACTGAATCGACCGAGCCGAAGTCCCAAATTGCCTTTTTGCATACCAGACCACCAGCGCGACTAATGTGTTGCCGAGTTTCGCCCCTGTCACGCCATGCGAGAGGGAGAATCACCATTGCAGAGAAAGCCCCCACAATAGCTGCAGCAATGTCGATTCTCCATGACGTCTTATTCCAAAACGAGGTTATTCGCACCACGCTCCCGTCCTCCTAAAGGTCATTGCGTACTCTCCTTATGCGCCTGACCCGCGCTGACTCAGCCGTCATCTCAACCAGCGTTTCGACAAACCATTCCCTCTTGTCACTCAGCCGTCCGAGCGCACATGGAACGTTGGACAGTCGTCTCAACGAGTCCGTTTCGTCGTATGGGGGGACTTCGATGAGTGCCAGTCGCAAAGCGTTTGCGTCGGCAGCCGAGCTCGCGGCAAGTTGTTCGTATCCCGCTATCGCCTCGCGGCATTCCGGGCAGTCGTGGTGATAGAGCAGGACGACCCAAATGCCTTCGGAGAGTTGCTCCTGTAGCGGCCGTTCGCCTGGTTGTACTTGACCTGGAGCGTCTTCGATGAAAGGTAGCAGTGGGAACCGCTTGCCGATCCATCTTTCAGGCTCAAGGATCACCACGCTGTTGTCACCAATAATGATTCCGCTCTCGGCCAAAACGGCTGGTTGGGACGTGGCCATAGCGAAAACTGCCAGTACGCCGACCAGCAGCCAGATTACCAATACGATGGGCCCTCGGAGGGGCAAGGGAACAAGCCCACCTTCGCCATCCGAAATTCGGGACAGTCCCCGCTTCGGCTGCCATCGCAACAGGGCGAGGACGGCCGCCCCATCCATCACGAACGTGTACCAGGGGTTTACGGCAACCCGGCCGAAACAGCCGCAACTGGCAGCGCCAGCAAGAGCCTGGTAGAGCGAAACGGCGGCGAACACGGCGAAGCACCCGATCGATGCCCGGCGAGTCCACTGGGGCCGGATATTGGCAAGAAGCCAGAGACCAAATAACAGCTCGAACTCCACCAGGGCGATCAGAAACCAGCGGGAATCGAGAAGGCCCGTGCCGAGGATCGGCTCCGTGGTCAGCTGGTAGCCCTTCAGCCCGGCGGCGAGGAGAAGCACGCCGGCGAGACAGACGCGAACAATATCATACGCGATGACGGGTCGCATGGCTGTTCCCTCCCCGTCGTAAGCCAAGCGACAGCAGCAACTCCACCATCGCCGTGATGGTACCGGTCCTCGGGCCGGCGTGCGGGCTGCTGCTGACATGCCCCTGTTTATACCCCGGCGCGGAGTAGTGTCAACGCTTTTCGTGCTCAAGAGGACCGTATTTTGCGGGGGGGGGCGGGTATCCATAAGTCCTTTTTTATTAAGGACTTGCGCGTCGCGAAAAAAATCGGAAAAAAATTCCACCCGCGCGGGAAACGGGGGCCCTGAGCAGCGTGGGGAACCCGTTATTTCGCCGCCTCGTCGTCTCCTGGAGCGAGGTGCCGCGGTAGCCTGCCATATCGTGAAACAGTCCCTGCCAATGAGGAATAAGCCGAACAAAGCGTTACGTGCGCACAGCTGTGACATTTGTATGCCATAGATAAAGAGGGATAGCTGGCTGACTCCGCCGTCCGCTAGAACGCGGCGTCGGTTGGGCAAGGACCGGCTGAGCGGCCTCTGGCCTGGCCGTTAAACGCGCGCGGTGCCGATCGGCTGTCGGGGGCCATTGCCGCGGACGCGACCACGATGGAACGTGGCACTCTGGCGACAGGGAAGGGTGGACACGCCATACTGACCTCACGACTGGGAACTCTCACCCAGCATCCAGCGAAAAGGACAACCGATGGCCGAGGAGAGCGGAGGACCGAGGTCCGAGCAGGATAGCGACTACGACGGCGCCTGGAAAAAAGCGGCGCGGCATCATTGGGCCGAGTGTCTGGCAACGTATTTCCTAGCCGTGCCTGCGACGATTGACTGGAGTAGTCCGGTCGAGTGGTTCGATGAAGAAGTCAGCCAGATTCTCGCGCAGGCGGGAAGCCGCAACAAGCGGGGCGACATGCTGGTGAACGTGCGACGGCATTCGGGGCAGTTGCAGTGGATTCCGATGCATTTCGAAATCCAGTCGACGCCGGAAGGGTAGCCACACCAGACATGCTGATTTTCAGCCATCAGAAGGACGTTGAAACGATCCACCACGCGATCGCGATTTACTCCCATTGTTCTCTTCTTCGTATCGCTGTCTGTCAAGAATCGGTGTTCAGATTTCCAGGGTCGCGATACTCCCAACCCGACATTGGGCGA
>JBNJEM010000573.1:0-5202 GCA_051745935.1 Planctomycetota bacterium | reverse complement strand
CTCCCGTTGGTCGGACTCGCGGCGGACAAAATCACCTGCGACTGGTTTAATTTAGGAGGGTTCCCGTCAAGCGGAACAAACTCACTGCCCTGAAACCCAAAGTGATGGCCCGGCTGCGTCGCGCAGACCTTGTTATAATACATGCGTCCACCGTGTGCACAGGGCCCTCTCTGCTCAGTCGCAAACAAATAGCACCTGCTGCGACGCCCCCTCAAGTGTGTTGTACGTGCTGTTTCATCCGTGTGGTCCGTGAAATCCGTGGTTTCACATTCTTGTCGATCGCATTCTCCCACGACGACTCGACGCTGAATCAGTGTCGTGTGGGATCGGAAAAGGATAGACCGCCGATACCACGGACGGCGCCGATCAGGACAGTAGAGATTGTCAGGGGGCGGATTAGAAATCTACTCTGCATTTTTTCCCAACGATGGATTTCAGTGTGCCCTTTTTGCTACCGATAGCAACGGAAGCATAGTTCTTCACATCGCTCTAACGACCAACTCGAGCGGGCGATTTCTATTCGACCCTTAGTTCGCATTTGGTTGACGGCCCTGGCGACCCGTGAAACGAAATGCATACAGATCAGCGTCCTTCAGTTGAAAGCGAAGCTTTACCGGTTTTCCTGCCAGTCGGCTCAGATCGGCGTCGCCCTTCCAAGACACAACACGGTCAAGTTCATCACCGTACTGCACCTGGCAATCGGCCAGTGCGAATCCTGCAATCGGCTTTCCCGCTTGGTCTTGAACCTCCACGGCAATGCTACCGGCGGCGGAGGTCGAGAAGTTCATTTGCAAACGGTCACCTTCAAATCGTATTGGCCGAGTAACCAGTTCTCCGCCAGCCAATGGAGCGTTGACCGAGACAAACCCGTCGACGCGCAGTGTGTAACGGCGGAGCCGATTACCGTTCTTTTGGCGACCGGCTTCGCTAACATAGAAAGACAGTTCATTCGGTGCCCCCTCGAACACGGACCTGGTTTCGACAATGCCCCAGTTCTGATAGTTGTCACCGTAGAACCAGCTTCCCGGACGCTGGATTCCCGGCCGGATGAACGATTCCGGCCATACGTCGAACCGCAGTCCATCCCGGCTGCTCATCAGCATGCCGTCGGTGAAAGCGGTTCCCGACCGCCGGGAGGAGCTCGCCACGAGTTCTCGGTACTCGCGTTGCGGTAGCTTTTTCGTCGACTCGGCCCAGCCATGGTCGACGTAGCGGGTGGGAAAACCCACGAAGATATGAGGCGCGCGATAGTAGGGAATGACACCATTGGTGTAGAGTTGGCTAATCCGTCCCGGGGAGTATTCCAGCCACTGCGGCTCGTTCCAGTTGACAAAGTCCCGCGAAACGCACGTACGAATATCACGGCCGTCGCGGAAGTCGCGCAAATAGCAACGGTACTCGCCGCGAAGCTCGTCCCAAAAGGCTAGATTCTGCGAGTCGAAAGCCCCCTTGGTGATCACTGGCGTTTTTTGGATGAGCTGCCAGTGGATACCATCCGCCGATTGAAATGCATAGAGCCCGTGCTCATACGTGTCATCGGCGTTGCGGCTCAACGGCCGCCCCCGAGCGATCGCTTTGTACTTAGCGTCCGCTGAACCGTCCGGATTGGGATCCTTGAAGGGCGTGAAGTTGTGCGATCCCACGCCATCCCAAATGATGTTGTTCTTTTTTGAGCCGTCGAATTCGACTAGCCCCAGATTGGGGCGAGTCCAATTGATGCCGTCTTGGCTCTCCGCGTAACAGTATACTTCCCGATGCGCCCGTTTGCTTTTGCCTTGGGAGTAAGCAACATGAGTGCCGCGATAGTACATGCGATAAAGATCGCCATCTTGAAACACGGTGGTGTATCCGCTGGAGTTGCCCTCCCACGGTTTGTTTCTAACCAGCGAAATCTCCCGCGGTATGGGGCGGTGCAGGACGCGGCGAGCGTTATCGAGTGTGTCAATCAGATGATCGTCGACAAGCAGCTCGCGTCGAGAACCGATCTCGACGGCGCCGGTTCCTTCGGCCGCCGCGGCATGTCTTGACCAAAAGGGCATGGCTGCCGCCGCACCTCCAGCCACCCCCGCCAACTTCAGCCAGTCACGTCTTGTTATCGATGTACGACTCATGGCTTTTCCTTCCCTTGCTCTATCTCAATCGCGCTCGGCCTATCAGTGGTCGGTCAACACTTAGTTTTTGGGGTGGGCACAGCGGCTAGGGATCAATTGTGAATGGGTTCTGTGTCTGTTCCCATGGGGAAATATGCAGGCTGATCATTGCAATCGAATCTCCGTCATGCTGTATGAATTTCGGGCTCGCCTGGCGCTGCGTGCCGGCGCTGGATTGGCCATGTGTCACATAGTCTTGCTTTGGTATCTACCCCATGGAGGCCCATAATGCCGAGGCCACGGGACGCTAGTCGGCGGCCATGGGGGGGTATCCGGTATGGCGGTGCGCCCTCTGGTTAACCCCAGCATTGCATAAATCGGAGAATGCAATTCCTTCGAGTCTTGCATTTCATAGCGTCACATGCTCGTCAATGGGGAACGTTGAACGGGCTCCTCCCGCCGTCTTTTATGTAACGGCAGGGTCCGCTTCAATCCCAGAGGACACCCTCCAGAGAAATCATGGTTCACCCATGTCGATCAGTCTTCTGCCCAACTTCATCATTCGACATTCCTTGCTCGATATTCGATATTCTCTCCGTGCGCTCCGTGTTACGAGAATGTGCGTGAGCGTTGAGGGCTTGGCAGCCCAGGACTGTCCCTTTTGTCCCGGCATCGAGGTCAGGCCCGAGTCCTGGCTCAGTCGGCACACTCAGGTAGCCAGCTTCCGGCGTCGCGGGCCGGGTTTGCAGGCTCTGTCGTCCGGGGATCCAGTTCTCGCCGTACTCGACCATGGGGCAGAGAAACTCCCACTACGAAGCCACCAGCCGCGCGGCCGCCAGCACGTGGTGACCGTGCGGTATCAGACGGACACCGTCGTACTGTTTGACCAGCTCACGGATCTTCAACATCTCCGAGATACCGCCGCACATAAGCGTTCATTAGCGGCCCTTTGTGTCCGATCGACCCGATTCGCGTCCAACGCTAGGCAGCCCTACTTTGGCAGCGGCAGCACGATCGTCGCATTCTCGTTGAGCGTCACGTCACCCTCCTTGCCGTCGATCCGGTACGTGACCTTCAATTGCTTGCTGATTCCTTGGGCCGGGTCGCCGCCGAAGCTTTCGTTGTAACTCGTGTCGGGCAGGAAGATGATCCGGTAATTCTTGGCGTATTTCCGGAGGGTCTCGGTGACGTCCTTAATCTTGTCTCCCGCACCGTATTCGGCCTTGACGATTTCCAGATCCACCGGCTCTTGACCGGCCTCAGCCAGGGCCTTGCCGAGTTCCGCCCGGTTGATCCCCTTGCTGGCCATCCCCATCACCACCAACATCGCCTGCTCTTTCAAAGCCGGATCCTCAGCCGCCTCCAGGGCGATCGCTTGCATCTCGTCGCTGGGATAACGCAGCAGCACCTCCAGCACGAGCTGTTTGTCCGTGTCGCGCTCGGCCGTTTCCAGAGCTGTTCGGCACATGGCGGCACGACGGTCCGCGGGCATGTCGAACTGCCGGGCGATCCGGATATATCCTCGAATCGCGCGAATCTTGAACTTCTCTTCGTCAATGGTATTGTGAAGTTCGAGCAGAACGGCCGCGGCGTCGGCGCGCTTCCATCGCCCCAACACGCGGAAGGCCTCGTCACGAAGCTTCTCGTTGTCCGACCGAGCAGCCGCGGCAGCAGTCTCGAGCGCCGCTGCTCCCCCGACCACGTTCAGTGTGTCCAGAATTCTCCCTTGTACCGCCCCATCCACCTCGTACAGTGCCGCCGCAAGCTGCTCGGCGGCGGCGTCCCGATCCTCCGAACGAACGCACACGTCGCGCAAGGCCTTGTCCAAGGCCGCGGCCTCTTCATCGCCTTTGGTGGCACCCAGTCGTGCGATCAGCCGCGGCAAGTCCGCCGGCTCGATCAGGGCGCCCAGGGCCGTCAAAGCGGCAACACGCACTGCCGGATCCGCGTCATCGGCCGCCCGCCAAAGGGCGGGAGCCGCCGCGGCCGTACGTCGCCGCCCAAGCAACTCGATAAGAGCCAGCCGCATTTTCCCCTCCGCCTCCGGCAGTCGCTCCACCAACTGATCGTCGACGGACTCATCTTGCAAAGTCTCTAGCGATTCCATCGCCGCTTGCGAAATCTCCTCGTCCCCCGCGGCGGCCGCTTCGAGCAGCGCGGGCACACAGGACGCGTCGCCGACGCGTTTCAAGGCCCGGAACGCCAGAATGCGAAGCCGCCCCTCGCTGCTTTTCGCAACCTCCAGCACCGTGGGCAGGACCCGCGGCTCGCCGCGTTTGGCCAGGGCCACGATCAACAGGCCCTTCCGCTCCGCCGGCGCTTTCGGTAATTCGGCCAGCAGGGCACCGGTCACCTCCGTGCCGGACATCTCCATGGCGGTACGCACCGCCGCGGCGGCCTGGGCGTAGTCCGAACCGTGGATCGCTTCCACCAGGATCGGCACGCCCTTTTCACCCCGGGTGAGGATCGCGCCCCGAAGAGCCGCCGTGCGAACCTGTGGCGCCGCATCCGCTAGACCCCGCAGCCGATCGTATACGGCTTGTGAAGCCGCCTTGTCGCCCTCCGCCGCCAGCGCCTCGGCGCACCGAAGCAGCCCTTCGCAGATCGCTAGTTTCTTCCCGCCCGACGCGTCCTGGAGTGCGCCGTCCAGGGCTTTTACCGCATCAGCCGTGCCAATACTACCCAACGCTCGCGCTGCCGCCTCGGCGGTGTCGGCCCCGTCGAGCAATCCGGCCAGCGCGTCCACGGCCTTCGCGTCACGCCTCACGCCGAGACTACCGATCACCCCCAGCAGCGGCCGGCCCTCGACCTTGCCAAGCGCGTCCCGCAAAGCCGCGTCCACGGAAGGGTCGCGGATAGGTTCCAGGGCGTAACGTGCCATGTGCGAGAGTTTCTCGTCACCCAACAGCGCGGCCAGCGTGGGAACCGCTTCCTTCGTGCCGACGCGGGCGAGCTGTCGGCAGGCAGCCGATTTCTCCTCGAGCGGGGCATCCGAGCGAAGCACCGCGAGCAGCTCGGCTTCCCCCGCGAATGAATGAGTAGCGGTGACGGCCAGCAGGGCCGCGGCCAGAACAAGATTCGTATGGATTTTCCACATGGTGGCGAATTCCCG
>JBNJEM010000572.1:0-5211 GCA_051745935.1 Planctomycetota bacterium | reverse complement strand
TCGGGTAAGGGGCCCCTGTCGCTCGTGGCGACATATAACTCCACGCGGTTGCAGGTTGACAGCAGCACGGCCTCGGTGTTCGGGAACCGGTGTTGCAGTTTCCGGAGCGCGTCGCCAAGCTGATTGGGCGCGAAGGCGAGCCGTTCCCGCAGCTCGAGCGACGAGGCGTGGTGGCTGCAACCGAGTAATTGCAGTTTCATCGCATCTCCCCCGAACCGAGCAACGAATCCGTCTCCGGACTGATCTTCCCTTGTTCTTCCCGGGAACTCGGTTTGTTATCCGTCTCGGACAGGCCGTGTTGTCCCCACAGCACCAACCCGAGAACGGCGCCGAGGCAGACGAAGCTGACGAGCGTGATATAGGCCACTTTATGGCCCTCCCGCGCGGGCTTGTAGAGCGACTCAAAGACGGTGGCAAAAGTAAGCCAGACGAAGAGAAACGATGAAGACAGAACAACCGGGTCGGTCCAGGAAATCGTTCCCGTCTGATTGGAATGTTTGATGGCATTGAGCACCAGGCCAGCCAGCAAACCAAGCGTGAGCAAGCAACTGGACAGCCAGAGTGAGCGGCGATTGGAGCTCTGTAGCCACTCGAGACTGGGTAGCCGAAAACCAGGGCGAGGAAGCAGGGCGCGTTTGAGGCGGTAGGATTGTAGAAGATACATGCTGCCGGTGGCGAATCCAAACGCGGCGGCGACCGTCCCGAGCAGCAGCAGGACACTGTGGCAGATCCCCCAGTACGTCAGCGCCTGTTCGCGCCCAAATGGAGGCTTGTCGTGAACGGCATATGCCATGGCAATCAGTGCCAGCACCAGCGGAATCAAAAAGGGACCAATCGTGTTCGCGGGCCGGCGAATTGCCAGTCCGAGGTAGGTGATGGTTAGCACCCATGCGACGACCAAGCACCAATCGTACCAGCTGCTCAGCGGTGTGATTTCCGGGTTTGGCGGCGCACTGTTTACCCGAACCCATAAATAAACGGTATGAGCGAAGAGGCCAGCGGCCGCGAACGCGATCATGATGGCCCACCGGACGGGCACGCGAAAAAAAGGCCGCGAAACTTCCAGTGCGAGCGTGACGGCGTAACTGGACGCGAAGCAAATAATACTGATATTGGATAACATGGCCATACCGGGGCGGAAGATAATGATGGTATACGTCCCACGATCGGAAACAACACCAATTGAGTTATACTGGTCGCGGATGACTGTCTCCGCCGCGAGTCCGACGGGCGGGAGGACGGCTTGCGTCGGGCAGCTTTCCACCCGGAAAAATCCAACCGCCTGAAATATAAGGCATCCAACGACATAAACGACCGATGGCGACGGCGTAGGAACGAGCCCGCGAGGGTTGGGGGTACGCCGACGGACCGATGATTCACTAGCCGGTGCTTAACGTTCGAAGTGCAGCATCACGATGGCGTGTCAAGGTCGTATTCTTTTAGTTTCTTGTGAAGTGTGTTGCGATTGATTCCTAATTTCGCGGCGGCTTTGGTTTGCACATTGCCGCAGACATTCATCACTTGCAGGATCAATTCCCGTTCCACGCGGTTCACAATCTTCGCGTGTAGGCTGTCTTCATTGTTCTCATTCGGATCGGAGGCGGAAAGACCGTGTTGCACCACTTCATAGGTGAGCGACTCGATGTCGGCTCCCCGGATCCGGCTATGGGACTCTTTGCCACCCACGACGGTGTCGGGAAGTAACTCGACGGTCAATTCATCGCCGCCCGCCATCACGACGGCCCGCTCAACATAGTTCTGCAATTCCCGGACGTTTCCAGGCCAATAATAGTCCTGCAATGCTTGCATGGCTTCACGTTGGATGTGGACGACATACCGATCATTGATTTCATTGTAATAATTCAGGAAGTGTTCGACCAATTGGGGTACATCCTCGCGCCGCTGCCGCAAGGGGGGAATTTCGATGGGAACCACGTTCAACCGCCAGTAAAGATCCTCACGAAACGTGTCTTGTTCGACCATTTCCAGGAGATTGCGGTTACTGGCGGCGATGACCCGTACATCGACGCGCAGCGTATGGGTATCTCCCACCCGCTCGAATTCCCGCTCTTGAAGGACGCGCAGCAGTTTAACCTGCAGCATGCGGGACGTGGAATTGATTTCGTCGAGGAAGATTGTTCCCGTGTGGGCCGCTTCGAAGCGGCCCGTGCGGTTTTTGATCGCTCCGGTGAAGGCCCCGTGCACGTGGCCGAATAACTCACTTTCCAGAAGATTCTCGCTCAGCGCGCCACAGTTCACTCGCACAAAAGGTCCGCTGGCGCGATTGCTCAAGCGATGGAGCGCCGAGGCAATCAATTCCTTTCCCGTTCCCGTTTCGCCCAACAACAAGACGGACGCGTTGCTCGAGGCGACGCGTTGGGTCACGCGATAGACCTCTTCCATCGCCGGGCTGGATCCGATAATACCCGAAATCGATTGCCCAAGCTCGTTCGGCTCGTTGACGACGTGATTGGCCATGGCTCCATTCCGCTCGCGCGGGATCAATTAGTCCTTGTCCGAATCCGACGTTCGAGACGGTGCTTCGATCGTGTCCAAAATGGAGGAAAGCACTTCTTGGGTGTCGCGATCAAGCGACTCGCTGGCGTTGTATTTCTCGTACTGGCGCAGTATTTGTTTTCGATTCAATAGCAGACCGCGGCGAGAGACGGCGACGTCGAATGCCTCGGCGGCAGCCTGTCGCTCGACCAGCGGCCGGAGCTGAGTCCCGGCTGCGTCGAGTAACGCCCGTTGGGCGAGAGGTGTACCGAGGAAACCAAGGACCGCGGCCGCTTTGGTTGCCAACCCCCGCGTGCTCAATGCTTGTTCCATGGGCTCATCCAGGTGGATGAGATCGTAGAACGGGTACTGCTCCGGGTGCTCCGCCAGACGCGCTAGCGCGTCGAGGGCAAACGTCGCTTGCTCAATCCGCTGCTCCAGTGAAATATGCGCTCGCCCGGCAGTGGCCAACAGGCGGCGAGCATCCCGTGCCACGTCCTCCTTGTTTTGCGGCGGCGCCAGTGTCAGAAGGCGGGCGTCGGTCTCTGCGAACCACTCGGCGGACGTCATATTCCGCTGCCGTGCAATCAATCCAATCGGCAAGCCAGCCGTGCGATAATCGCGCCGGAGCATCTGAATCAGTTCGCCGTAAGGGGGATGATCGATCGCGTCGGAGATCAGAAAAAACTCATAATCGGAACTTGAAAAAGCTTGAAGCATCAGTTCGCGCCCCACTTCTCTTTTGTCCGCGACGAAGCCGAGCGTGTTTAACAGCCCGATCCACCGTTGAGCCTGATCCGTCCACGGATTGCCAATCAAGACTCGTCGCTCACCGCTGGTCGCCGCCAAGTACGCCAATGTCTCGGACAAATGGCTGCTGCCCGGATAAGGACGCCGCGGATCGATGTTCATCACGGCCCGCGCCGCCGCAAACTGAACGTGACGCATGTGGCTTTTCAACGATTCGACCAGTACGCTGGTTTGGCCGTCGTTGGTGAGCACCACTTGGGGGTCGTTCGATTGCCCCAACAAATCGACGACGGCAATGGCCGCGCCTTCCAGTTGCTTTTCGAGGCAGATTTGAAGTACCTCTTCCAACAGCTCGACCTCGGCCCCCGTCGCCGCATCATGGATGGCGCCCATCTCGTCGCTGAGCGGACGATCATACCCGTGGCGCCGCTTGGCATGTTCCAGGCCGGTGGCCAAGTAAATCCGGTGAAAATCCGTATTGTCGGGCGCGATTCGATGAAGCTGCTCGGCCACTCGCGCCGCGGAAGCGATCGAAGCGTCGGCGACCGGAAGCACGGCTCGCCGGGGCGTCTCCTCGTCGGCGTCCCATGTCCAACGCGTCACGTGTTCATTCTGGTCAATCGGGCCCGGAACCGAACCTTCCAGAAACTCGTCCAGGCGATTGGAGAGGAAACGAATCGCTTCGCCCCGCGAGGGGATCGCGCCTAGCACGTTCCGAATCATATCCCGGGCCGCCGCTGCCGCCGGGTCGGAATCCTGTTTCGGCGCCAACGCGGTCGATAACAAGACGGGTACCGCCTCTTTCGACTCAAGTTGACCTAAAATAGCCATTGCCTCAAGACATAGCGACTCGTTTTTACTTGTGAGTGCCGCAATCAACGGTGGAACCGCTTCATCGTCCATCGCAACCAGCGCCGCCCGTATCGCTTCGTGTTCCGCTTCGCGACTCTCGTCCCCCAACGCCTTGATCATGGGGACCGCCGCCACGGAGCCGGCCTTGACGAGTTCGGCTAGAGCGGAGCGTCGTTCAGCGGGATCGGAATGGCTCAATTGTTCCACGAGCGCGGAGAGCCGCGCGGGATCGGAAAACCGCTCCCCGGCCGCTTCCATGACCGTCCCGGCAACCTCCGTGCCCACCGGCTGCATCTCAGTGATGTTCGACAGCCGCAGGAAAAACGCGGACCCGAACTCGGCCTGGAGCCGAGACATTTCAGCAGCGTCCGGTTCAGTGGAAAGCCATTGTCGCAAATATTCCTTGGCCAGCTCAAACCGATCCAGATTCAACAAGGCCCGGACATCGCGGAACAAACCCGAGGGGGTCTCGGGCTTTGTCTCCACGATGGCCAGCACTAACGGATCGTCCTCGTCGGCCAGCAGTTCCTCGATTTTGCTCGCCTCGGTGCTTTCCTCCTCCTCCTCCGTCTCGTCGCTCCCTGATGCCGGCGCCGGTTTCGGGCGCGCCGCCGGCGTGTCGGAAAACGGATCATCCTGGCCGCGGGCCATCGGGCTGACCATCATGAGCAACAAAATCGCGAGTCCGTGGCTGACTCGCCGCAACACGGGCGCGCGGCGTTGATGACGTTGCGGCGTGGGGACGACGGGATCCGAACGTCGTCGACCATGTGGCGTGTCCGGCCACGCGTTGTCCCCCAGTCGGACACGGGGAACACACGTCGCCAGAGGACGCAAACCCTCGCGCGGCGGCCGAGGATGCCGGGACGGCTTGATCCTACTTGCGTCATTTGTGATCGTGTAAAGGATATACTTCAGGCGGTCGGATTTGTCCGGGTGGAACGCTGCTCGACGCAAGCCGTCCTCCCGCCCGTCGGACTCGCGGCGGACAACGTCATCCGCGACCGGTATACACGCTTTCGGGAATGCGCGTTTCATGGGGTATCCTTCTAACAAATTCATGGGCTGCAATCGCACGCCGGCGCCCAATTAGGCTGTCCAATCAGGCTGCCC
>JBNJEM010000571.1:0-5216 GCA_051745935.1 Planctomycetota bacterium | reverse complement strand
TGCCCCAACCGCAAACGCGGAGTCGATCCAGAACCAAACCATGGGAAGACCGCGTAGCGGAATGCAAACAATTGCCAAAACTGGCACGAGTGCACACATAATGAGGCCACACTGAACGATCCAGATGTTACGCACGGGATCTCTGATTGCTCCGGCGAACAGGATCGCCAGGACGACATGGGCAAAGGCAAGCCAGTCACCTGCGTAGAACATGAATGGGTAGTTGGCGTTGACTGACTCAAGTCCCTCAATAGCCTGCAGCAGGAATGCGTGGAGATCACCTGTTGGTTCAGCATCTCCCCAGATGATGCTAACGGCCAGTTTCAGCTCAACAAGGGCAGGCCATACCGTGATGCCGGACACGAGCAGTCCGAACACGACAATGCCCAACATCACTTTTGCTCGCGTTAGCCGATTCATTTCTTTCTAGGCAACATCTTACGGGGTCTCCATTACTCCTGCGGGGGTAAGGTCCGCCACTTTCCGGAGTATAGCGATGAAACAGCGGAACAGTCAAATGCTTCCCATTCGCATCACTGGGACGTGGCGTGACGATCCACAATTCGCCGGAGCCGGGCCGATTGACTGTATGTACGTGCTCGGCAGGTAGGCCGGGGATTTTACCCTGGGAAAGAAAAGCACCGAAACCTTCGGATCGGACCACTTTGCCGTGTTTACCCGGTTTCTCTTCAGCGGGACGGCTCCGAAGCTGGCAGCAAGGTGGCCACGTTCTTCTGAGAAGAAAATTGGCGTTCGGATATCGACCTTGCTTCCGAACTCCGAAGGACGTGACGAAGGCAACGAGTGGCTGAGGCTCAAGAATGGTGCAAATGAACCAGTTGACCTCGCAGGCTGGCAGCTGCGAGACGAGGCGGGACACACCGTGCGGTTGAACGGAGTTCTCGCCCCAAAGGCAGAATTGAAAGTCCGTTTGGCAGCTAGGCAGATGCCTTTGAACAACAGCGGTGACGAAATTGAGCTGCTGGATGCTCAAGGTCAGGTTGTGGACAAGGTGAGCTACGTGGCCGGTCAGGTCTCGCCAGGACGGGAGATTCGGTTTCCTCGGTCATCGCGTCCGTTACTCATGTATCATTCTAACAGTTGCTTCTGAGTGTTGCCGGCATGTACCATTTCCGTTTGCGATGCAACAACTCTACTGGTACGCTGATGTGAGGACATGTGGTGAGCGTTTTGCAGTCTAACACCATAAAACAAGGCAGCGAATTCGATGAAAGGAAGAAGAGTCCAGTTAATGGTGGGTCTTTTCGTGGTCGGATCTGCGTCGATTGTTGCTGGATGTGACGTGCTTGTTCCTAACGAACAAGGAAAATCCACTGCTCAAGAGCACTCCGGGTCCGGCAAGGCTGCAGTAAAAGCTGCGATGGCGAAGGCTGCCGCACGGCAAAAGGCAATTGCGAAGAAGCTTGGAAAACCCGTGAAAATCACCGACAGCATCAGGATGAAGTTGCGATTGATCCCGGCGGGCGAATTCATGATGGGGGCACCAGAGTCACTAAGCCCTGGCCAACCTCAGCATCGGGTCCGGATTACGACACCGTTTTACGTTGGCGTGACGGAAGTGACGCAGGATCAATGGGAAGCAGTGATGGGTACACACCCGTGGCGAGGCGAAAAGTACGTCATGGAGGGTGCAGACTATCCGGCGGTGCATGTCCGATGGGAGGACGCGAAGGGTTTTTGCCGAAGGTTGAGTGAGAGGGAGAATGTGATGTACCGATTGCCGACGGAGGCGGAATGGGAGTATGCCTGCCGAGGCGGCACCACAACGAACTACAGTTTTGGTAACGATATTTCCAAACTGAGCGACTACGCTTGGTTCCAGGAAAACACGCGGCAGGTGGGCGAGAAGTATCCACACAAAGTGGGACGGAAGAGGCCGAACGCGTTCGGCCTTTACGACGTGCACGGAAATGTGTGGGAGTTGTGTGAATGGTACGATGGAAACGACCACGATAACGATGGGAGACGGTCCATTAGTGACTCGCGAGGGGTAAAACGCGGTGGCTGCTGGTTTTATTGGGGCTCGTTGTGCCGGTCGTCATTTCGTTGCCTTGGCTCTACGACGAGAGGCAATCACTCCTTGGGATTCCGTGTGGTCCGAGAGGTGGTGGATGCGTCAGACGAAGGAAGTATGGAGAAGAGCGAAGTCGACTAACCGAGCTATGGACAGTTCCGGGATTGCTCCGCTACCGGTTGGGTCCAATGTGGCTGCCCGGAACGTAACAGACCGCAACGTGTGCACAAATTCCTCCATACCATCCCGAAATCTGTGATTTTATTACGGACACGAACTGTAGTTGGACGTGCCGACCATCTGGAATCGATAGGCAAAATCGTGGCCGGCTGGAAACACGCATTTGTTGCGGGAGAATGATCCCTCAAAACTCCGGGAAAACAATCGTCGCATATGAAGCTCGTCTAGCGACCTCGTGTCCGAAGCCGCGAAGGCCCGTGACGCCGTGGCTCACCAGCAACCATTACTCTGAAAGGAACACCAGCATGCGACCCGACCTAACCGACGTGACGCTTGTCGTGGACCGTAGCGGCTCGATGGACGCCATCCGAGAGGACGCGGAAGGTGGCGTGAATTCGTTCATCCAGGATCTGGGAAAGGGACAGGGCGAGGCCTTGCTTACGCTTGTCCAGTTCGACACGGAGTACGAATTCGTGCACAAAGGCGTGCCGAGCCAAGATGTGCCCAAATATGAGCTGCATCCCAGAGGAATGACGGCTCTGCTTGATGCCGTCGGACGGGCGATCAACGAAACCGGCCAACGGCTCGCTGCTCTGGAAGAGAAAGATCGCCCCGGATTGGTGCTGTTCGTGATCATGACCGACGGGATGGAGAATTCAAGCGTGGAGTTCTCCAAATCGCAGGTCAAAAAGATGATTGAGCATCAGCAGGCCAAGTACCAGTGGCACTTTACCTTCTTGGGTGCCAATCAGGATGCTTTCTCGGAAGCCGGGGGGATGGGCGTTCAGGCCGCCGGCGTCGCACAGTACTCGCCAAGCAAGGTAAGTGCGGCGTATGACGCCGTCGGTGCCAAGGTCGCACGCATGCGAGCCCAAGCTAGTGCGGGAGAGGAGGTGAAGAATGAATTCACGGATGAGGAACGTGAGCAGATGATGTGATGTCGGAACTGATTGCAGAAATCCGCGATCATCAAGATAGCCGAGAGTGCATCCAGAAACCTGGAGCTTTTCACGAAAGAGTCACGGAGGAGTGATGAATCATGGTGCGTTTTTCTCTTGCTGTCCTTCCTACAACGAAACCCGGTTAGCACTTTCGGAAGATCCCATCACAACACCGCCAACCGACGAACAATTGAACGACGCCTTTTCAGCCTCCCACGAGTTCAAGCCGACCGCAACCTCCTGGGGGCTGTTCGCCTACTCCGATGCTCCCGCTCCGATCCGCGGAAGTGGGATGGGAACGTTCCATTGGTTTGGAACGAAAACAGAGATGTTGGAATTCGTGCACGACCACATGGCCTGGTGGCATCCGGGGCCGAGCAGCATGACGCCCGAAGAAATTGCGGACAAGGTGCAAGCCATTGTCGCGGGCTATGATGAGTCGAATGGTGACCTTGAACAGCTTCGCAGTAAGCTGAACGAATTCATGTGCCGGCGACCATCATCGGCACGAGTGGGGGCAAAGCAATACGCGTTGCGATACACATGGGGGCCTCCGGGTGAGGAGGTGTTCGTTGGCGCCGGGCTTTCCTTCATTCTTCAGCGAAGCGCGCGTCGAGACAACCCGCCGTCGGTCGGAGGCACTGTCTTCCTTAACGACTGCCGAAGCGGTCCACGGGTTGGGCCGGGGGCGTTTCTCTTTGTCTCCCTGGACCTGCACCGCGTCCCCGCGGTGGCCGCACTGGGGCGAGGCAGATCCGTTCGGAGAACCGGCTACGCCCGAGCCCCTTCCTCGGACTTACGCACTCATCTCGCCCGCACCAGCACAACGCGCTCCACGCTGATGGCGTTCTTCCGCGTCGCGTTGAGCGCCGTGTTCGCCACATTTCTCATGCGCTGGGAGTCAGCGCACCTGCTTGCTTCTCGACCGATTCCGCCAGATCCTGGATGGCATCGACTTCCGCTTCATCGAAATAGGGTTCACCGCATTGCGAACACACCCAAGCGGGAACGGCATCAAGAAGCAGGTGACATCCCTTCCGATCGATGTGAAGGGGGGTTGTGCCACGCTTCAGTTCGCCTTGGCAATGAATGCATTTCATCTCTTCTTCCTCGTCTTGAAATCGACTGACCATTCGTCTTCATCAGGCAGATACGCCGTGACTACTGCCACGTATTCATCCTTCGGCGCACAGACAACATGGATAGGACGTGCACCGGGCTTCCCGAGCATCAGGCAACTGTGGCCGCGGGCGTCCGTCGGGTAGTCTTCGATGATCTCGCCTTCCTCGATCACCTCCCTGACTTCCCTCCCGCGGATCATTCGGTCGGGTCGGAGCATCTGCTGCAGAGCATGGGGCAGGAAGAGAATCCGCCTCCGCGCAGCGTCTCTCACTCGGTTCAGAATGTCGCTTTCTTGTTCCATATCCACAGTCTACACGTGGGGAACCCCGCACTCAACGTCAACCCGGGCCAGCCAGCCCCCGAGGTTCGGCGCACGGCATGGGCCCAGCCCCACTCGGCGTCCCCCGCCCTTGCTGGGCTCAGCCGCCAACATGCCCGAGAATCTCACGGAACCCCGGTCAACTGGGCATTCCGGCTTGGCACAGGGGCCGTGGCCGGTGTTTGGGTGGCCCCGGACACAGGTCGAAGACAGACATGGAAGCCCCCTATTTGGACATGCTCGCCCGCTGTTCGCTGTCTTCCTCACTCATCCGTGCTATCCGAGTCAGCGGTGGTTTCTGTTCCCATCACGTCCTTTTTCGCCCACATGGATCCATGGTCCACGGAGCAATCGGTCAGCCGGAATGTGTCACCACGGACCTCACCGCTGACACGGATCGGGGGCGATTCCATGAGCGGATGCATCGAAACAGCCGGTGGTGGCCAAGCGTCTCGGATCAGGAGGTCTGGTGCCAGCTCCGATATCACGGTTTGGGATCAGGTCCTGGATGAAGCACGGCCGCGCTTTCGAATGAGAACAATCAGAACGTACATATGGGGGGCTGCCCGGGCTGGCGACATATGTCTGTCATCGGGGAAGGGAAATTCACGGGATTTTT
>JBNJEM010000570.1:0-5240 GCA_051745935.1 Planctomycetota bacterium | reverse complement strand
CAAAAAGTTCAACCAAAACGCTCAGCCCACAGAATAGGTGGGCACGGTTAACAGAAACCCCACTTTGAACGCCCGAACTCGCGGCCTTCGCCGGGACGGCGCGGGGCGGACAAGGCCCAGTGTGACCGACGTCTTTCCCACATCGCTTGACGAACCGGCGATGACCAGGCCACTTGAAGCACTCATCGCTCCACCCCCTTTTGCGCCGGTTGGCCGGCCTGGAGCGCGTGCTTGACGCACCGGACGTCCGAAACGGTATCGGCCATCTCGATCAACGCTGGCGTCGCATCTCGACCGGTCAGCACGAGCCGCGTCCCTTGCGGAAGTCGCCTCGAAAGTTCGAGCACGTCTTTCTCGGGGATTAACCCACGTGCCACGGCGACACAGATTTCGTCCAGTATGACCAGCGCATACTTGCCGGAGAGAACGGCTTCGGCCGCGCGGCGCAAGCCGGCTTGTGCAGCCTCCAAGTGTTCGGGAAATTTGGGGTGGTCCGGCTGGGGAACAAAACCGGCCCCCGTCTGAACGATGTCGATGTTTTCAATCGACTTGACTGCGGCAATCTCGCCGGTGGTCGAGTCCTGCTTGACGAATTGGAGCACAAGCACACGCATTCCGTGCCCGGCGGCCCGCAAGGCCATCCCCAACGCGGCAGTGGTCTTGCCCTTGCCATAACCGGTGAACAGCAAGATTCGTGGTTTCTCGTTCACGGCGTCCATCCTCCCCGTAGCCAAAGTTGTTCGGCGCCCACCCTTCCGCAGACGCAGAGGACGACGAATAGAGCCGTCGTCGTGTACATCAGTAGGTTGGCCTTCCGGATATCGCTTGGCTCCAAGCGGCACACATGGTCCCCGATCAGCGGCTTCTCAACGGGTTGCTCCCGGCCGAAATAGAAGCTCGGCCCGCCCAGTTGAACCCCCAAGGCTCCGGCGAACGCCGCTTCGGGATAGCCGGCATTTGGGCTCGCGTGGCGTCGGCGGTCTCGCTTCAAGATTCGCAGCGCGCCCACCGGCCGCTTGTGTAACACCAGCGCCGCCAGAGCCACTAGCGGAGCGGTAATCCTTGCAGGCAGATAGTTGGCCACATCGTCAATTCGTGCCGATGCCCAACCAAACCGGGCGTATTGTTTGTTCCTGTATCCGAAGCTCGAATCGAGCGTGTTGATTGCCTTGTAGACGATCGCACCGACGGGGCCGAAGATCGCCGCGAAGAACAACGGAGCGGTCACGCCGTCGACCAGATTCTCGGCGATCGACTCGACGGCCGCCCGAGCAACGCCAGACTCGTCGAGCCGCTGCGTATCGCGTCCGACGATCATCGCCACCCGACGACGCGCCTCATCCAGATCCCCGGCGTTTAATGGCCGGAATACCGCCATGCCGTGGCCGGCCAAATCGCGGGCGGCGATGCATGTGTGGATCAGTAGGATCGACACGGCGTCGCCCGCCAACGGATGTAGCCAAGCGGCCGATCGCACAACGCTCCACGCGACGATCCCCGAAATTGCGATGACCAGTAGCGCCGTCACGGTTCCCGCCAGGCGGGAAGGCGGCACGAGTTTTCGTGCGGGGGCCTCCAGGAAAATGGCCAGTCGCCCGATCAGCTTGACCGGATGCGGCAGCCATCGTGGATCGCCCGCCAACAGGTCCAACGCGACCGCGATCAGGATTTGATATGTCAAGTCGATCACAGCCCCATCCGATCATGGATTGCGTCAATATCCAGACTGTCTCGAACGACGTTCGCCAAACGCGCCAAGGCCGGCTCAATATCGTATGTTGCCGAGACGCCCCCGAGCGGCAAAAGTCCACGTCGCACTCGGAGCCGGTCGATGAACCAGCGACGAAAGGCGTCGGCGTCGAACACGCCATGCAGGTAGGTTCCCCACACGCTGCCTTGCCGATTCGCCACCCCTACCACCGTGCCGTTTTGTGCCTGAAGGATTTCCTGCTCGCCGCAGCTTTCCGTCGCCCCATGGTGAATCTCGTAGCCAACCACATTGAGCCCGGAGGGCGTGTGGACGGCGCGAGAGCGGGCAAGCGTCTTCTCGGTAGCCAGAGCGGTCGTCACGGCCAACAATCCCAGGCCCTCGGCCGCGCCGTTTGGCGACTCGACATGGTACGGATCGGCAATCCGTCGGCCGAGCATCTGAAACCCGCCACAAACACCGACGATCTGGGTTTTGCCCGACGCCGAGAGTTTACATAGCTGCCCGGCAAATCCTCGCTGCCTCAGATACCGCAGGTCGCCGAGCACGCTCTTGCTGCCGGGAAGGATGACGGCATCGGGTGTGCCGAGTTCAGCCACCGATCCCACAATCCGCACCACCACATCCGATTCGACGTTCAGGGCGTCGAAGTCCGTGAAGTTTGAGATATGAGGCAGATCGATCACGGCAACCTCAACGGCGTCGTCCCCCCGCGGAAGCCGCTGCAAGCCGCTGTTCTTGAACTCGACCGAATCCTCCTCCGGCAGGCCGAGGTCCGAGAGGTATGGGACGATGCCCAATGTCGGCTTTCCAGTGTGGTCCGTCGTGCAGTCGATGGCGGGTCCGAGCAGCGAGGCATCGCCCCGGAACCGGTTGATGACGAAGCCATGGATCAACTTGCGTTCCCAAGCTGTCAGCACATCCATCGTGCCAATAAACGAGGCGAATAGGCCGCCCCGATCGATGTCGCCAACCAACAGCACGGGCGCCTCGGCATAGCGTGCCATTTGCATGTTGACGATGTCGTGATGCTTGAGATTGACTTCGCCGGGGCTGCCCGCTCCTTCAAGCACGACGGCCTCGAACTCGCCAGCAAGCGAATCGTAGCACCGCTTGGCCACGTCGAACGCCTTGGGCTTGTATTGGATGTACTGTCCGACACGCATGTTTCCAATGGCCCGTCCCTCGACGATGACCTGGCAGCCCGTGTCGCTGCTCGGCTTCAACAGGATAGGGTTCATTCTCACATCGGGTTCCACCCGGCACGCCCGTGCCTGAACGACCTGCGCCCGGCCCATCTCCTCTCCGTCGCGGGTGACGAACGAATTGAGCGACATGTTCTGCGACTTGAAGGGCGCCACACGCACCCCGTCCTGCCACAGAATGCGGCACATGGCCGCCGCCAGGATGCTCTTTCCGGCGTTGGAACTCGTGCCCTGGAACATCAGTGAAGCGGCGCGCTTCTTCCCCCTGGGGCGCTTGCTCGGCTCGCCACCACCCAAAATCGCCTGTAACGCGTCGACGAGTCGACGGTTGTCCTCCCCGCTCCGAACGGCGACACGGAAGAAGCGCTCGTCGAGCCCTTCGAAGTTGTCGCAAACCCGGACGGCGATACGTTTTTCCAGCAGTCGCTCCGCGAGTGCCGGCGCATCCATGCCGCTTCGATTCAACTTCACGAGCAGATAGTTCGCGCAACCGGGATAGACGTGCAACGCGTCAATGTCCGATAGATTGTTCTGCAACTCCTTTCGCTCGCGCGTCGTCGACCGCCGAGTGTCCTCCGCGTATCGAGTATCAAGCAGGGCGGCGGCGCCAACGGCCTGAGCCAGCGTGTTTACCGACCATGGCGGAATTTGACCGCGAATGCGTGTCGCGAGTTTCACCGGGGCGAAGGCCACCCCTAACCGCAGGCCAGGAATCGCGTAGAATTTGGTCAAAGATCGGACCACCACGACGTTTGCCGCCGGCTGCTTCGCCAAGGATTCCAGCCCCTCGACAAAACCAGCGAATGCTTCGTCCACGACGAAGAGCGTCCTTGGATGAGCAGAAGCGAGGCGACGGAAATCGTCCGCGTCGAAAGCTCGCCCCGTGGGATTGTTTGGCTGGGCGAGAAAGACAGCCTCATTACCGCGAAGCTCTTCTCCAACTTGACGCCAGTCCAAAGCAAACGCATTCGATTCGTTCAGTCGGATCGTTTTCACTTCCATGCCAGCCCGAAGAGAGGCTTCCGCGTAATCCGAATAGCTCGGCACGGGAATCACCGCGCGATCTCGACGCACAACCCTCGCCAAGGCATACAGCAGTTCCGTGGACCCGTTGCCCACGACGATCTCCTCGGGCAATACGCCGTCCACCTCCGCCAACGCGCCAACGAATTCGTCGCACTCCGGGTCTGGATAGTGGACGAGCTGGTCAAGCGTGCGGGCCACGACGGCGCGCAGCGACCCGGGAGGCCCCAGCAGGTTGATGTTGGCGGAGAAGTCAAGGATGTCCTCGCTCCGGCAGCCGGCCCGCTCGGCCAGTTGTCGCAAATGTCCCCCATGTGTGAACGTCATTCAACGTGCCTCCGAGTTACACCAGCGATTGCGAGGGCGTCGCCGCCAACGCCACCACGATCGTCGTTTCGGCCAATTCGCACGTCGCCCCGAGCGTATCGCCGGTCGCGCCGCCGATCTTGCGATAGCAATGAGCAGAAAACCCAATGATGACGACGAGCGTCGTCGCTGCCGCGATCAGACCGGCCCATCGCGACAGGATCCATCCGGCGCCAATCAGGACAGCCAACGCCCAAAGCATTTGCAGCAACGAGCGATTCTCGCAAAAGAGACTTCCCAGTCCGCCATCCGATCGAGCGATTGGTAGCAGATTGATGCCGACGACCAATGCACACCTACCCGCCAGCGGCATCAGAAACGCCGCTCTCGGCACCTGAAAGCCGGTAAGGGAAGCTATCGCCGTCACCTTCAAAAGAATCACGGCGAGGATCGCAATCACTCCCATCGCGCCGGTGCGACTGTCCTTCATAATCTCCAGGATGCGCTCCTTGGGCCGCGAACTGAAGAAACCGTCGGCGGTGTCCGACAGGCCGTCCATGTGAAATCCGCCCGATACGCCCAGCGCGAACACGACCAACAAAACCGCAGCCACGCCCGTTGGGAACAGACTCCAAAGTCCGATCGCCAGGGCGGCCGCCAGCCCGCCGACAAGACCCCCTATCACGGGAAACAGCGGCGTGGCACGGACGAGTTCCTCGGGCGCACTGTCCCCGCCGCCCGGCAGCGGTAGGATCGTGAGAAATCGGATGGCCGACAATAACCGTTTCATGATGGATTTGCCCTCGGCAACACGGGGTTCTTCAAATGGAGCCACTGTGGTCGGAATCTCCACGGCCACTTCGGCCAAATTCATGGCCAGCGCTTTCCGCCATCGTTTGGCCGCGGCGAACGACCGGACTCCCATATCGGCGCGCGCTCGCATTGTCGGGCATGCGCGCTTTGGCACGGTGGCATCCGCCAGTGAGAAGGACAACCCT
>JBNJEM010000569.1:0-5251 GCA_051745935.1 Planctomycetota bacterium | reverse complement strand
GGGACGAAGCACCACGTGCAAGTGGTTTCTCATCTCGCTGCGAAACTCGATGTCGATCGTGAACAGCCCCGCCAGCTGTTCTTCGCGCAGCATAATCCACTCGCGTCGATAGGAATAGTCTTCGCCGGTTAGCGGATCCTCACCACAAAGAAACGCGCGGCGAACGCAGCGAGTGGTGCAATGAAAGGTGCCTGTCCGAGCTCCGTCCTCCCCCAACAGTCTACGACGTGCACAAGAAACCATGGCAGTCTCCTTCGGCGGCGGGGCCGTGATCGGACCGGCTTACCGCCCGCCGGGCGGTTTTGGCCAGAGGGCCGTTCACATCCCCAGGTTCATGAGATCTGCCCGCGTTTCGCACGCGACCCTGACTATATCCGAACCGCTGTCGGTTTGTCAAATACCCGCTCGCCCAATCGGTCGGAGGCACCCGATCGCACACCGATGCCGCGGCCCGTATGCAGAGGCGGGGCCCGGCACATTCCAGAGCCGTCATCAGATCCTGTATCACGACAAACCAATGTGGAGCGGGGGCGCGTGTGTCCCGGTATAACACACGGCGTGCTGGTTGGGGGAGGCGCGACGTCGGATCCACCTGCCTAAACGGATCCACTTCCGGGGATCGACTTCAGGGTCTGCTTTCGCCCTTTCGCCAACCAGCAGACCAGCAAACGCCGCACAGCCCCCCAGCTTACCCCGTAAAATGTACCCCTCCTTATCCGCCCCGGCGTATGAAAACCGCACAACGCCTCGGTCGGCCCGCGTCTGGAAAATACTTCAGCGTTTGGGAGACTGGGTCCAATTTGGCCTGGGAGCTCGATTTTTGGGGACGCTTTAGACGAGCGGTGGAGGCGGCTGATGCCGATCTAAATGCCTCGATTGAAAACTACGACGATGTGCTAGTCACGCTGCTCGGCGACCTCGGCGTTACTTACATCGACATTTGTACGCTCCAAAGTCGCCTCGAGGTAGCTCGTGCCAATGTAGAGGCCCAGCGCGGTTCGCTGCGCATCGCCGAGGTCCGGGTCAACGAGGGCCGCACGACGAAACTCGACGTCTTTCAGGCTAAAAACAACCTGAGGCAAACCGAATCCACGATTCCAACACTCAAAATCGCCTTGCGTCAAGCCACCAACCGCCTTTGCATCCTTTCTGGGGTCCCGCCCGAGGATCTGACGCAGGAGCTCGGTACCGGCCCCGTTCCCACTCCGCCCACCGAGGTTGCCATGGGAATTCCCGGAGATCTTTTACGTCGCCGTCCCGACGTGCGGCGGGCGGAACGCGAATTGGCCGCGCAAAGTGCTCGCATCGGCGTCGCCACCGCGGAACTCTACCCACATATTGCCATTACTGGAACCATCGGCCTGGAGGCGAACAAGTTTTCCGACGTGTTGAGCAGTGGAGCATTCACCGGTTCAATCGGTCCTTCCCTGCGATGGAACATTCTCAATTATGGGCGTCTCCTGAACAATATTCGGGTTCAGGACGCCCGATTTGGGCGACTGGCCACCCAGTACCAGAACACGGTATTGAGAGCCAACGAGGAGGCCGAAAACGCATTGGTTGCATTCCTGGAATCGCAACGAAAAGTGGAGAAACTCAGCCAAAGTGTTACTGCGGCTGAAAACGCCGTGGACATGGCCCTGAGGCAGTATCGCGAGGGGAAAACCGATTTCAATCGGGTCTTTACGTTGCAGAGCGAGTTGGCGCGGCAACAAGACCAACTAATCCAGGCCAACGGCGACGCGGCTCGAAGCCTTGTCGAAATCTATCGAGCGCTCGGCGGCGGCTGGCAACTTCGCTATCAAAGAAACGATCAACTCTAGCTCGGCTCGGCGGTGGTCACCCACGGTGTGCAAGCTGGCGATCTCGCCCCCCACCTCGGGGCGAGGCGTCGCGTATCGTCGAGCGTGAACACCGTGAACCTGGTGATCAACTCGGCCATCAACGGCATCACACCAGTCGCAACCGCGCGGCCATTCAATTGTAGCTGCCCCTGCGACCTTCCCCGCTAGCCCCCATTTTCCGGCCTTGACCCCGCGGATCGCGCCTGTGGCCGCCCGCGAAGACCAGCTCGCGGTGCAACAGGTCATCGCGTCGCTCCCCCGCAGGCAGCGAGCAGCTGTGGTGTTCCGCTATTACCAGGGACTCGGCTGCGAGGAAATCGGCGAGGTGATCGGGCCCTGCAAGGGGGTTGGAGCGGCTCTTGGCGCGGGGGCGGTCTACCGTGTCCAAGCTTCTGCATAAGAATTTCAATCTCTAACGGAGATTTTTCGCGGGGGTTTGCCGCGACTGGTGCGTTTATTCATTCGGAGGTGAAACGGCCATGCGGTGTAATCGAGCTCGAACGTTGATGGATCGGTACGTAACGAAGGGCTGCCGCCCGAGCAGCGGGAACGTTTTGAGGCCCATTTACGCGAATGTTTCGAGTGTCGGCAGCAGCTGAAGGATTTACAGCGACTGGTGGCGACCTTGCGACGGGTTCTCGCACCGCCGGTGCCGAAAGGATTTGTGGAGGGGGCATGGCCAGGGCCCGGCTGGAGAAGGAGGAACGCGGCGTTGAAACGCCCGCGAGCATCCCTCGCCGCGAGGAGCAGGGCGAATGCCCCGCTGGGTCAACGCGGTCGCCGCCGTCGCCGCGGGTGTGGTACTGGGGCTGCTGTTGGGTCAGAAAACCTGGCGACAAGCTGTCAGTGAGGGTAGATCCCGGCAACCGAACGCACGGGTAGCTGCAGAGACCATTTACTCACTGGACTACCTGTCAGGCACGCCGAGTGGCTCGTTTACGGAGAGTTACCTCAGCCTGACGGGAATGGCTAACGACCAGGAGTTTCACAGTCCGTGACCCAACGAGGGTACCGCTTCCAAAAATCGCTGGATAACAGCACGCCTCACGTTTTTGTTATAGGTTCCCAGTCATGTGGCGCAATAGCAAACCGTTTCTCATCGTGGCGTCCGTGGCCTTGAATGTGGCCTTTGTCGCCGCATGGTTGGTCCATGCGATCTCGGCGGGGACGGGTGAGGCCGTTGTGTCCGCTCCATCCACGAGGACGAGTCGGATCTGGTGTCCATTACATGAAAAGCTCGACGTAACCGACGAACAGTGGGAGCGGATCGAGCCGCGTTTGAAGGAGTTTCGCGAGTCCGCGCGGTCCGGATGCCAACACGTGAGTAAGCTCCGGGGCGAAATGGTGGATTTGATTGCCGCGCCCAATCCCGATTTGGAAGCGATCGCCGCCAAGAAACGGGAAATCCAGGCTGGCGAACAAAAGATGCAAGGTCTGGTGATCAGCCACTTGCTTGCCGAAAAGGAGATCCTGACCGCGGAGCAAGAACAGCGTCTGTTCACGATGATTCGCGAGCAGACCGGGTGCAACCAAAACGGCCCCATGATGATGCCCCGGGCGGGTGCGCCGCGGCGTGGGGCGCGTGTTTCGTGACAAGGGGCCGTCCGATTGATTTGAGAGCAAGGTTTTACAGCCCGTAACAAAACCGAGCTCCCGCTTCCAAAACCCCTTGGATTATGGGGCGTCGGCATGGTTTCGTTAGGGTTCTTAGAGCAAGGTTCATTCGTTCGCTGGAGAGCATCTTATGACACAACGTTGGGACGTGGCGTGCAAGCCGGCTTTGATGGTTTTTTGGGCGATGTCGCTGCTGGCCGTCAGGCCCGCTGAGGCGGAGGGACCGGGGGAAGCCGCAAAAAAGCCCCTACCCAATTTGTATCCGTATGTGGCGTCGGACATTCTGGAGTGGTCCCAACCCAGGGTCGGGGTTTGGGTCGACCTGGGCGCGGGCGCTGGAGACGTGGCGTTAGCCGTTGCCTCGTCGAAAAAAGAGGCTGCCGCCCGCAGCACGATCGTCCTCTTGGATCCCGACGCGGACGCGCTTTCCCGGGCACTAGGAAAAGCACGTAAAAAAGGGTTGGAAAACCGGCTCGTTACCGTCGTGGGCGTCGCGGAGGAAATGCCGCTGCCGGACAACTCGGTCGATCTGGTGTTCAGCCGCGGTTCGATTTTCTTCTGGGACGATCAGCCCAGCGGCATTCGTGAAATTCATCGCGTGCTGCGGCCCGGTGGTAAAGCGATGATCGGTGGGGGGCGAGGCAGCCAATATCCCGAATGGGCGCGCCGAGAGTTCGCGCGGCGACGGCACGGCGGCCGCGATAGCGATTCACCTCAAGCGCGGGAATTTGCCCGCCTGCGAGATCCCGAGACCTTTCGTCGGTGGGCGAAGGAGGCGGGCATCCCCGATTTCGAGGTCATCGGCCAAGGGGCCCTCCCTCCTGACGATCCGCGGGCAAGCGCGGGCGTTTGGCTGAGGTTCACGAAGCGGGAGGCGAAATGAGCATGGGAACCAGTCGATCTAAAAGCAACCAAGAATCAGCCACCCGCCAGGGTGACGCGCACGATCCAGCCGACAAGCATGGCGTTTCGGAATCCGCGCAGTCGTCGTCCATCGAGGCGGAGCCGGAAGGTGAAGCCGCGCCCCGCGGCCCGCAACAGCAGCATGGAAAACGCCGCAAGCGGGTTCCATACCGCGCCGTTCTCTTGGTCGGGGTGATCGCGATCGGTGTTGGTGGGGGATGGCTTGCCATTCGCGGTACCGGTGATGGGGAAGCCGCCAATTCGCCTCGAAAGTCTGCTGGCCAAGAAAATGGCAAATCGCCACGGGGAGCGGGGTCCGCGCCTGGAGCGGGAAAGAAGAAGGGCCAGCCAGCTAAACCGATGCTGGTGGAGGTCCAGGCGGCGGGCCGCGGGGAACTGGCTGAGTCGTTGAAGTTGAGCGGGGAAGTGGTGGCCACCAATTCGATCGTCGTCGGCGCGACCAAGGAAGGCCCGATCACCTACTGCCCCTGGCGCGAGGGTGACTCGGTGGAACAGGGTGAAAAGCTGGTCGAGATCGATCGCGAGATTCACCGCGCCGAAGTTCAGACCGCCGAGGCGGCATTGTCGGTCGCCCGCGCGAAGCTGGCCGACCTGAAGGCGGGAGCCCGGCCCGAGGAAATCGAAAAGGCGGAGGCGAACTTGCGGCGGTGGGAGGCTACGCGGAAACATTGCGAGGGGGAAGTGGCTCGCGAGTCACGACTGTTGGAACACGACGCGGCCTCGCTAAGCTCATTGGAAACATGGCGAGAGCAGTTGGCGGTGGCCGAGGCGGAGCTGGCCGCCACCCGCGAAACCTTGCAAATGCTCAAAGCCGGGCCCACGCAAACCGAGATCGCGGTCCAGTCGGCGGAGGTTGAAGAAGCCGCCGC
>JBNJEM010000568.1:0-5293 GCA_051745935.1 Planctomycetota bacterium | reverse complement strand
GTTTGTAGCGGCGAGCGTGAACCACCACGGGACAAGCCCGTGGCATCCATGCGGGCCTTGCGTGTCCAGGTCATGTAGCGGCACCCGTGAACGGCTACAATAAGCGGGTGGGCACGTTCCGCCGGGAACCTCCCCCGCTGAGCTATGAGAAGGAGCAATGGTGAACACCATGAACAACTCACGTTCGACCCCCGACATTCTCGGAGACGAAGCCCGAGAGCTTTTGGAGCACCAGTGCAAGACGATTTCGCGCGAGCACCTGCACGTGCCGGGCCCCGATGTCGTCGACCGTATCTTCGCGGGCTCGGATCGAAACAACCGCGTTCTGGCGAGTCTGCAACGGCTATATGGGCATGGCCGTCTTTCGGACACCGGCTATTTGTCGATCCTGCCCGTCGATCAGGGAGTGGAACACTCCGCCGGTGCGTCGTTCGCCCCCAATCCCGCCTATTTCGATCCGGAAAACATCGTTCGCCTGGCCATGGAAGGGGGCTGCAACGCGGTGGCTTCCACGCTCGGGGTCACGGGGCTCGTCGCACGAAGGTACGCCCACAAGATCCCCTTTATTGTGAAGATCAATCATAATGAGCTGCTGACGTATCCCAACAAGTATGATCAACGCCTGTTCGCGAACGTCGACCAGGCGTGTGACATCGGCGCGACGGCGGTCGGTGCAACAGTGTATTTCGGATCGCCGGAATCCACCCGTCAAATTGAAGAGATTTCGGCGGCTTTTGCCCGCGCTCATGCTCTGGGAATGGCCACGATCCTGTGGTGTTACCTGAGAAACTCAGCCTTTAAACAGCAGGAGACGGATTATCACACCGCTGCTGATTTGACCGGGCAGGCCAACCATTTGGGCGTGACCATTGAGGCTGACCTGATCAAACAGAAGGCGCCCACGGTAAATGGCGGATTCCCAGCCATTGGATTCGGCAAGCACCGGCCGGAGATGTATGAGCAGCTTGCCTCCGAACATCCCATCGACCTGACTCGCTACCAAGTGGCGAATTGCTACATGGGGCGGATCGGGCTGATTAACTCCGGTGGCGCCGCCGGCAAAGATGACCTACGTAATGCCGTGCGTACCGCCGTGATTAACAAAAGGGCTGGCGGTACGGGCCTTATATCCGGTCGCAAAGCGTTCCAACGCCCCATGGCTGAAGGGGTGGAATTGTTCCATGCCATTCAAGACGTTTACCTCGATCCGAAGGTCACGGTTGCCTGAAAGGCAAACCATAAAGGGGAGGCCCCTTGGCTGCTAAAAAGCGGTCCCAGGGCTATTGACGGCCCCCGCCTCGCGGGGCTGGGTCCCGACGACATTATGGGTTCTCAATGCTCTCCTCGCTCAAACTCCATATTCAAATCACCCGTCGTATCGAACGTTATCCTGAGGGGACGCTCGCCGTGAAGTAACCGGACGCCTCGCCGCCCCGCTTCCTTCACCAGTTCGACGTCGCCCATGTCTTTCCGTTCTTGGCTTCCGACTTGAATCACATGAAGAAAGCAATCTTCCCGCTGGGCGGTGGGGGGCGAGACTTCAATCCGCCACTGGCCCATCATCGCCTTGTTTTTCGGCGTCAGCCCCTTGTCGACGATCGTCCAGTTTTTGCCTGCCGCCCAGAATCTTTTGCCCGGTCCACCAACCGTCCGTATCGACGCACGCTCGGGCAACAACGTACGACAAAACAGTCGACCTTCTCGATGATCGGCCCGAAAGGTATCGCCATCGACAACCGGTTCATGGGCCGTGTGCAGAAGCCAGTCCTTGTCATACTCGGGGTCCGTCGTGGTCACGCGATCGAAGACAATAAAGCGGTCGGGCTTCAAGAACACGAGTTGGCGGGTGACGAGCAGGCATTTCTCGGGCAAGTTGGGTTTGTTGTCGCGCTGGACGACACCGTGTTGATAGCACGGCGTCGCGTCGCCGGCAACGTACACGTGATCGTCGTGGACCTCGAATGCCTTGAGCATGGAACCGAGCTGTTTGTGCTGCCCGCCATGGTTCCCTTCGACCGTTCCACCCCAGTAAGGGGCCGGCGGCTCGCCGGGCTGATGGACGAGCACGCAGTTGTGGGCCACGGTCTGCGCGAAATAGTTCGCCAGATGCTCTCCATTGTCAAACTCCCGATACCGCGTTCCGGAGTCGAGTGCCAGGTGCCCCCGGTGGTAGATGACGAAATTAAGGGCGTCGTAATGCCGGTGCTGCCTCAGAATGCCGCCACAGGTGAAAAGGCAGTAGGTATCGTCTGGTCCCATACCCGATCGCATGAAGACCTGGCCCATCGACTCAAAATGAAACGCACTGGGAAGGTCATCCGGGCTGGCGGCCGGCGGCGAGTTTTCCAGATTCGTCAGCAGAAACGGATAGATGAACCAGGACCGCGAATAGGACTGTTTGGGTAGCTTCTCCTGCACGTGGCGGGCGAGCGCCGCGGCCTCGGGTAGCGACTGGCCATGCAAATGGCGAATATGGGCCATGTGCGTGTAAAGCTGTCCGGTCGGTAGCCGGTTCGTCGTGTGCGGGGTATCTCCGTAGCCGAACTCGAGCGGCACGGGATCCGCCTCGATCCAGTTCCAAATCACGTACCGGGCGAGCCACGCGCTGTGCGGCCACTGGGGAGCGATGTTCTCTCCCGTGCTCGAGAGCCACGTGTAAAAGTAGTTCTGCTCCGCCCAGGGGTAAGCACCGAAAACGTATCCCAATGTCGGCGAGGCGCCGCCGCCAGCTTCGCCGCATGCCTTCTCGCGGTGCCGCAGCATCTTCAGGTTTTCATCATGCCCCCAGACCAGCCACTCATTCACTCGCTCGGTTTCAATCCCCGTGCCGAAGGCGGTACAGCCGATGAACCACAGGCAATTCTTCACGCCGTAGAAACCGGTGTCGTAGCCCGACATGTTTTCCCGATGAATGGGTGGCCGGGCCTTTAGTACTCGATCGATGGCCGTCACGAGCCGCGACATCGTATCCCGGCGTTCAGCCTCCGTCATGTGGTTGTACAGCCAGTCCCAGGCCATGACGGCGTGAACTCGACTCGTCGAGTACCAATTGACCGACTTCTTTTGCTCGAAACACTCATCGTAGTACCGCAGGCTCGTGTCAAGACACTTTTTCGCAAGGTCCAGGTATTTCGGTTCCTCCGTCATGAGAAACACGAAGGCGGACCGCGCGGCTTCCGGCCCCAAGTCTCGCGCCTCCGGTTTTTCGACGCCTTCCAACTCACTGGCCAACCGGTCCACTCGCGACTGAACCGACTCGTACCAGGCTTTTTCCTCGTCGAGGGCTCGATCCCGCACGGCCGGCCACGTGTCGGCGTTAAAGAACAGTCGCGGGTGGTCGCCGCGGATTTGGGTCGTCCAGTCCGGCAATGAATCCGCCCGGGCTCGGGACGCGGCCACCAGCGTCACGACTCCGGCCAGCACCGCCTTTATTGCCAGGCCTGTTATCCGCTTGCCGGACGGGCGTGCCTCGAGCCGCCAACAATTATCGCGCATCCCGTCCCCGCCATTTGCGCCCGAAACGCGGGGGTACATGGGTGTCGTTTCTGATCGAAAGTGGCATGTGTTGGTCGTGTAACTCATCCGATCGTCTCCTTCGTCTGGACTCGCGTGGGAGTGACGGAAACCCTAGTTGCTCCGCCGTCGACGGCACGGTTCGGTTTGAAAGCCGGGTGGCGAAACGCCTTTGTTCGTTGGTCGCGCTCGTGGTGGTGAATTCCCTTGGGACACATATTTCCTTTGCAATCATTCCTATTCCGACGACGTGGTGGCGGATTGATGTTCGATTCGGTAGAGATCCGTTTCGGTTCGCACGAGCAAGCCATTGCCGATCACGGCGGGCGAGGCCATGCAGCCTTCGTCCAATTCGTTGGTCGCCAGCACCTGGAACTCGCCGCCAGGGCGAATCACGATAGCCCGGCCCTGCTGGTTGAAAAAATAGAGGCGGTCGGCGGCCAGGATGGGTGAGGCGGAATAGTCGCCGCGGAGTCGCTCACGCCAGACCGTTTCACCGGTCTTGGCTTCGAGGCAGGTGGCGATGCCCTGGTCGTCGACCATGTAAAGCCGGGCGCCGACGAGTATCGACGACGGCTTGGCGGGCACGGACCTGGAGACTTTCCAGGCCACGTGACTTTCCGTGACATCGCCGCGCCCATCAGGTCGAACCGCTAAAACCTTGCCGCGTCCAAACCCGGTGTGGAAGAAGACGAGCCCGTGCCCATAAAGCGGCCGCGCGGTGCTGGAAAAGCCCGTATGCCGGACCTTCCACAGCTCCCGGCCGGTTTTTGGATCATAGGCCATGGCGGCTTGGGAGCCGGGACTGAACAGCTGCGATTGGCCGGCGACGTCGATGAGGATCGGAGTGCAATAGGCTTTTCGGAAGTCGCCGTCGATGTCGCCGAATTCGGTTGAGCGATCCGTGCGCCACACCGTTTCGCCCGTGTGCTTGTCCAGCGCCACCACGTATTGGACATCGAAACCGTCATAGTGAAGGTAAAGCAGATCGCCGTGGATGACCGGCGAGGAGCCGGGACCGCGGTAATGATCGCAGTTCAGGTCGCGGCGAGACCACAGCACTTGGGCGGCGTCCGTGTCGAGGCAGGCGGTGCCGTAGGTGCCAAAATGGACGTAGACGCGCCCCGCTTCGACGACGGGCGTGGGCGAGGCGTAACTGTTAAGCGAGTGAATCTCGTTGGGATCGCGTACCTCGAAAACCTTCTTGTCGTGGAGGATACGGCCGGTTTTCAAGTCACAGCAGACCGCGAACATCTCGTGGCCGTCCGGCGTGGCCGTGGTCATCCAGATCTGGTCGTCCCAAACCACGGGCGACGACCAGCCGCGATCATGGATCGCGGTTTTCCACGCGATGTTTTTTGTTTCGCTCCAATGGAGCGGCACCTCGGCGTTTCCGGCGTGTCCGTCGCCAGCCGGTCCGCGAAACTGAGGCCAGTACTCGGCGGCCGATGCGGACATGATCCCCAGCGGGTATAAAATGACAGCGATCAGCGAGATGATGGCTCGCGGGCGAATATTCCGCTTCATGGTTGGTAGCTCCGTGAAATGGTCGGGAGGCATGGCTTTAGCCACGGACGTGGTCATTCCCCCGGCAACCCCCGGGGCATTTCGGGGCTTTTTCAGTGACTTTACAATTCAGGGGCTTCCAACCGTCCTCGCCCAAACCGGCGCGACTTGAGACGGCTGAAGTGTTGCACAATCAGCTGTAGCCGTTCACGGGTGCCGCTACACGGCCTGGACACGCAAGGCCCGCATGGATGCCACGGGCTTGTCCCGTGGT
>JBNJEM010000567.1:0-5295 GCA_051745935.1 Planctomycetota bacterium | reverse complement strand
GGTCGCGTTGCTGGCCAGCGACCGGATTCCGGTTCCGAGGGGCTTTTCGAGCCCCGCGGACCATCCGGACGCGGGTCGCATTCATCATAGACCGGAGCGGGCCGCGGGGCCAGACCTCGGCCCCAAGAGGCCAATACCCGATGACAGGTGTATGTCATCCTGCCCCACCATCGGGCGGGCACTCGCGGCGATTGTGTCCCTCAAAGGAATGGACTTTCGCCAGCATTGAGTCTCCACGAACCAAGTGTCCACCATGGAATCGAGGTGGGGCGAAAACGAGATACGTCCGCGTCGCGGCGGGCCGAGTGCGCTGCGAAAGCTTGAGTGTCTTCGTTTGAGGAGGATCTTGCCCCTCCCTGGAGCCTTCTCTTGCCACCCATGCCGGCATTTTCGGTCGCTGAAAATCACGGGGGTCTTTATTTAGAAGCGTTCCCGACCAACGGGAGGACGGCTTGCGTCGAGCAACTTTCCATTCGGACAAATCCGACCGCCTGAAGTACAATTGTCGCATGATCAGCCGTTGGCGGGCGTGAGACCAGTGGCTGTCAATGCGCTCGGCTTGTCCGAGGGATCGTCACGTTCTTCGCTGCATTCGACTGCGGTTAAAGCGGGGCGGAGGACGGCGGGAGAGGGTATCAAAGGCGCCCCACTCCTACAATAGCGCGCCGAAAATGGGGACGCGCCTTGGAGAGACGGAAAATCAGACGGTCTGGTTTCGGCCCGTCCGGATTTTGGGCCGGGCATCGCCGCGGAAAAAAGGCCCACGGATGGCAGCACGGACCCACGGATAAATGAGAAAATGGGAACGCGCCTCGGAGGATCAAAGGGACCGAAAGGACCATGGGGACGACGTGGATCACCGACACGAACGCCATTGAAGGTGGTAACGGGTAAGCAGCGGGAGAATGCGGAATATGTGCTGACCTCTTTCTTCATCCGTGGGTCCGTCTTGCCATCCGTGGGCCCATTGTGGCGTGAGGAATACCGGTGGTGATGGTCACGGCGCGGGTGGCGAGATCTTCGGCTTCTGACGCGAGGACTCGCGACACATGCTAAGGAGCCATAACAAAACCAGTCACGTTTCCTTTCACCTAGGAATTTTGGGAGCGGGAACCACGTATTGTTACGGGCTGTGAAAACCCAGTAGCTCCAGTTTTCCCAATTTCCGGGGTTTTCATCAGCCCAGCCCAAGCCCGGAGGCCGGCATGGCCAACATTGGCACGTTTTCCGTCTTGATGAAGGACGTGAAACGCGCGGCCTGCGCAAGTGTGTTTTTGCACGCTCCGATGCATCCCCGCCGCCGCGGCGCCGAAAACTGGCCTTTTCAGAGTTGCGAAGTTCATTTAGTATCCCGCCTTCCTGGAACATCTACCTTTGGGATGGACGAGCGACCAGTCATCATTGACAAGGGGGGCAACGGGTAGCGGCGGGCGTGTGCTGGTCGGCGCAAGTGTCTTTCTCTCATGTAAAAGGAATTTTGGTGATGAAAGCAATCCAGATCGCTCGGTTCGGCTTGGTATTATTCGCGTGTCTAGGCATGTTGCTGCCTGTTCAACTCTTTGCCTCTGATTCAAAGCCTCGGGCGGGACAGCCGAAGGTGTCGCGAGTCCTTGTCGATATTTCACTGCAAGCGGGTCGTCTAACGGGACGGGTGACGGATGCTGATGGGATCCCGGTCGCGGAGACATTGGTGGTGGCCGTACAAAACCGAAAGGCCGTTTCCCGCGCGATGACCGATAAAGACGGGACGTTTTCGCTATCGGGGATTCGGGGCGGTCTCTGCCACGTCGTAGCGGGGAACATGGTCCAGGTCTGCCGCTGCTGGACGCGTGAAGCAGCGCCGCCCGCCGCGAAGCCTCATCTGCTGATCGCTTCCGACACGGCGGTGGTTCGGGGGCAACGGCCGCTCAGTGAGCGAGTGTTCGCAAAGCCTGTCTTACTGGGACTCGTTCTAGCGGCGGCGATTGCGATCCCGATCGCCGTGCACAACAGCAAGAGGGACAGTCGTTCTGGCAGCTGATCACCGAGCCGCACCGGCGTGAGCGATCGCTTGATGGTTTTGTATCCAGGCGAATCGAATTCGATACATCTCCTCGATGTAACGGTCCGCAATGAAATTCTCCGCCGGGAATCCAACCAACGGGAGAACGGTTTGCGTCAAACATCGTTCAAACCGAAAGAATCCAGCCGCCAGCGGCGTCGTATTACCGTGATGGAAAACCGCGTGTTTCGCTTAATTCAATCAATACTGACACAAATATGGCGGATCATTTCTGGCTACGGCACATGCACCGCGCGATCCGAAAAAAACACAATGGGTTGGCGCGTGTTCGGTCGGCAGGTTTGGGACGGCGTCTGCCGCGTCAGCACGCGGGCCGCGCGGGTTATACCGGTCGCGGATGACTTTCTCCGCCGCGAGTCCGACCAACGGGAGGACGGGTTGCGTCGAGCAGCTTTCCACCCGGACAAATCCGACCGCCCGAAGTATATCCCTGGCCGTGGCGTTATCTTGTTCATTCTGTGGTCGCTGTTTGTAACGGGGTGCCGGAATCCAGGGTGCTACCACGCGGGAAGTCTGCCCCCGGAAATGATGGCGCCCCCCGTTCGCAGCGCGGCGAGAATCGACCTGTCTGACATTTCCCTGACCACGCCGCGGCATGATCTACTCTACCCTGAAGATTTGATCGATGTTTCCGTTGTGACTGGCCTGGAGGACAAGAAGCCGGCCATCTATCCGCTGCGGATCGGCCGCGACGGCACCGTCAATGTGCCGCTGGTCGGGCAAGTCATGGTGAAGCGCATGACGCCGGTTGAAGCGGAACAGGCGATCGCGTCGGAGTCGGTCCGGCGTGGCGTTTATCAAAATCCGCAAGTATCCGTGAGTCTGAATAGCCGCAAGACGAACAAGATCACGGTTGTCGGGGCGGTTGAGGAGCCGCAAGTGATCGAATTGCCGATCGCCAACAGCGATCTGCTCTCCGCCATTACCTTGGCGGGCGGACTGACCGAAAAAGCCGACACCATCGTGGAGATCCGGCATCCGCGAGGAGCCGAACGCATGGCTGGCGGCGTTGCCCCGGCAAGTCACACGGCCGGCCGCCTCGGGCAACGGCGATCGGTTCGCGTCGATCTGGCGGAGATCGCGTCGGCGGACCCGGGCCAATATCGCCTCGTTGACGGGTCGACCGTCATGGTGATGCGAAAGGACGCTCGTGTTTTGAATGTCATCGGGCTCGTTAATAAACCGAATCAATTGAAAATGCCGGAGGATCACGATCTGCGCGTGCTGGACGCGTTGGCCATGGCCGGCGGAAGAACCCTCAGTATCGCGGACAAGGTGAAAGTGATTCGCAACGGCAAAACCATTCAAGTATCCGTTAAACAGGCAAAGAACAACGCGAATGAAAACATTCGCTTGGCTCCCGGTGATGTGGTCAGCGTGGAAGAGACGCCAACGACGTTTGTCGTAAACACCCTGCGCAGCTTCATCCGGGTCGGGTTCAGTGGCGCCATTCCCGGATTCTAGTGCTCGGTCACGGGCCGGTTTCGCGGCTGCCAGGCTGGAAAGCCTGACGTGCGCCAATCGGCTGAACCGTGCCCCCCTTTCCCATACCGCTTTTTCGGTACCACCATGAATGAAGAGAGCCGACCAGATCCGGAAGAAGCGTGCGAACCGGCGTTTCAGGGCGAGATTCGCGCGGTCCTTCGTTTTCTGCGCGTGCTGCGTGCGCGAAAAGCGTTCGTGATCGCCGCCGTTGCCGTCGCCGCTCTGCTCGGCGCACTGTTTGTCTTCACGGCCACGCCACTGTACGAAGCAGACGCTGAACTGCTCGTGACCGAGACCGGGGGCTCGTGGGACGTGCAGATGCTTAATCGCGGCAGTCCAGACCAACAGACCCCGACCTATGTGAAGCTCCTCTTGAGCGAAAAAGTACTGGAGAGGGCTTGCCAAGAACTGGTCAGGCGAGAGAAACAGGTAAAGCGCGCGAAAGCCGACTTGCTTCCAACCGCCGAGAAATCCGCTGTTCAAACGAATCAGAACGCTTCCTCCCCGAAGACAGCCGTGAAAGATGGCCCTTCAAGCCAGCCAGAATCATCCCGGACATCATCCCGGACAACTGAAACCGAAGACACGGTTGAGATTTCGCCTGCCCGAAAAGCGTCGGATACGAATGGTGGCGGTAGTGACGGCAACCGTCCTCCGGGAAACTCCAACCGTCCTTCGAACTCCTCGGCGCCGGACCGGTTCAACGGGAAGGGGCGGCCCGGCAACAGCGTGGGAGAACCCCGGAAACTGGCCGATGGGAAGAATGAAACGGGCGCGGGATTATCCATCGCCGAGCTGGAGGAACGCTTTGGCGATCTGAAGAAGCTGAAGAACCGGTTGTCCGGCCATTCCCCCGCCGCCGTGCAACAGGTGTTTGAACCCAGCGTGCTCCGGTCGCTGGCGCGAAACGGGATACTTCCACAATCCGTGTTGGAGCCGGTGAAAGCGGAGAAAGAGAGAACGGAATCAGCCAACGAAGACGCGCCGCGCGAGTTTGGCGAACTTGGTCTGCTCCAAAACTCAGCGCCGTCACTCTTGGTGGACCTGAAACATCTGCCGCGCGATAAATGGACCAAAGCACTTCGGAACAACCTGTCCGCCGATGGCATTCGCCGGACCAATGTCCTTGAGCTGTCCTATCTGTCGAAGGATCCAGCCGTCGCCGAAGTGGTGGTTGAGACCATTGTCGATTCCTACATCGATTTCGTCGAGGAGCATCATAAAGACGCGTCGGCCAAGATGATCGAACAGCTCGAATCCGAACTGGAACGTGTCGGTGTTAAACTAAAGATGCAGGAAGTAGAGGTGCTGCGGGCGAAAACCGACAGTGGGGTGTTGGGGATAAAGTCCGGGTCGACCACGGAGCACCCGCGGGTCCAGGCGGCCGTCCGACTCAATGAAACGCTCATCGATGTCCAGAAGGATCGCGTGGAACTTGAAGCACAGCTGGCAAGCGTCTTGTCGGCGATCCAGAAGGGGGAAGATCTTCGTCAGCATCTGGTGGCCGTGAAACCGACGATTGGACGAGAATTGTTGATGAACGACCTTGGTTTAAGCCCAATCGCCGTGGAAAACACCAATCGAACTGAACAGCGAATCATTGAGAAGCGAGCGAAATTGCAGACCCTGCTTACGCATCTTGGACCGATTCATCCGGAGGTGCGGCAGCTGGAAGAGGAGATTCAAGGGTACGAAAACTACCTGTCCGCTTACCAAGAGAAGCTTAATCAACGGTTCCACGCCATGCA
>JBNJEM010000566.1:0-5297 GCA_051745935.1 Planctomycetota bacterium | reverse complement strand
GATCCGCGGACACCAGATCAAGTACGATTTCGTACTTGAAAAGACGGGCCTGGAGACCCGTCCTACATATACTGTTTGCAACGTTAGGGTTTAGCCGTCTGAAGCAGAACGGGAGCGTCCTGGTCGCACACAGGCCGTCACACACCGTTGTTTAACCGCAAAGCCAGGGTCCGCTTCCCCGCGGGTTTCAATCGTCATGGATTCTTCCCGCGGACGGCGGCCCTGCTCGCGGCACGGGGCCGGCATGAACGTTCCGGGGACGGTTTCCTGACTTCAGACGGCTAACGTGTTACCACACCTCGAGTTTGATAGCGCGTACTCGCTCTTACTCTGACGACTGACCGGAATTCTAATAAAGAATCCGCGTGGATGCAAACAATGCACCCCCCCTTCGTGGACGTTTCGATTGCTTTTGGGATTGCTGCTCCTCGATTGTCTCGGATTGTCTTGGATCTACGGGGGCTCTTGCCGGAAAGAAAAAGCGGCGTGTCCGACCGGCGAAACGCGGAACAGCGGAGCCAGAGAAACGGCCCAATGCCACCCGTTATCCACGGGGGATCACGGGCCGCCGCCGGCGGGCCCAGTCCGAGGCGTGCCGCTATGGCGAACTGTCCGATGCGGCCTGCCTTGTTTGTCGCACCGGTTTCTGCCAGGGGGTCGCGCCGCCGCGCTGGATGTGGCCGCGGAGAGCGTTGGCGAGTTGTCTGAGGACTTTCTTGTTTTTTCCGGCAAGGTTGTGCTGCTCGAACGGATCGTCCTTGAGATTGTACAGTTCCAGGGGGCTGTACGGGTCGTTTTGCAGCAGTTTCCAATCGCCGCGAATGATCGCCTCGTAGGTTTTGCCGCCATACCTTAGGCCCCCTTCCCGGCGAGTGAAGTATAAGTCGCGAGGCGCGTTGATCTTCTCGCCTTCGAGCAGTGGAACCAGGCTCATTGCGTCGAGGTCCGTGGCGGGCCGCTCACCGGCCAGCTCGAGAAAGGTGGGGAACACATCGAACACCAAGCCAGCGTAATCACAGCGCGAACCGGGCTCGACGCGCCCCGGCCAGCGAACCATGAATGGCACGCGCAGTCCGCCATCGTAATGGCTCTGCTTGCCGTCGCGCCAGGGATCGTTGTTCTGGGCGTGCCGCAGCGAGCCGCCGTTGTCGGAGGTGAACACAACCACGGTGTTCTTGTCGAGACCGGTCTCTTGCAGCGCGGCCAGTACGCGGCCGATGCCGTGATCGAGATGCTCGATGAACGCGACGTTCTTGGCCCGCTTTTCGCTCAACCCCGGCGCGCGTTCCTTGACCTTGTCCAGCCACTCGTCCGGCGGCTCGATCGGAAAGTGCGGCGCGTTATAGGCGAGGTACAGAAAGAACGGCTCCCCCGTCTGCTTGGACCGCGAGCGGAGATAATCGGCGGCCCAGTCGGTGAACAGATCGGTGGCGTGACCGTCCGGGTCGATGATCCGTTCATTGCGGCGCATGTAGTTGTTGCCCTGGCGCCGGTGGGTGATGTAGCTGTCCATCATGTCACCGAGAAAGCCATGGAAGAAATCGAAGCCCCGCTCGTTGGGCGTATTGGGCGATTCCAACCCGAGATGCCATTTGCCCACGATCGCCGTGTGATACCCCGCCTCTCGTAGCTCGTCGGCGAGCGTCGGCACGGACGGATCGAAGTAGCCCCACGAGTTCTCCGGACGCGTGCGGATCACGCCGGGCACGCCGACGCGATCGGCATAACGGCCGGTCAACAGTGCCGCCCGAGACGGCGAGCAGACGGTGCAATTGGCCCGCATCGTGGTAAACAACATCCCCTCGGCCGCGATCCGGTCAATGTTCGGCGTCCGCACGTCCGACTCGCCATGGGCCGAAACATCGCCGTACCCGTGGTCGTCGGTGAAGATGAGGAGAAAGTTCGGCGGCGCCCCGTGACTTGAAAGACTGAAAACCAACTGTAAGGCCAAGCAGGCAAGAATGATTCTCATGTTAGTACTCCGTCTCAGTTGTTTGAAGGGGTTCTACAATTCCACGCTACCGCCCAGTGGCGGCGAAATTCGGCGATCGCCCGGTGGCTTGGCAACATTGGGGATTGATTAAGCCGGTGAACAACACAAAGAGCGGTAGTCGAGTCATTGTCATGCGTTTTTTGTCTCGGCGCGGCCTCCCGGCGGACGTCGCAAGACTCCCGCTCGTTAGCAGCAAAGTCGGAACTCTTGCGAGTTCCGCGAGCAGTCTTCAAGTCGCCTTCGGGATAGCCCACATGCTTTGTTCCCGGCCTTGGCCGGTGGCGGCTTCGGCAGCGGCTTCATTATACCGGTCGCGGATGACTTTGTTCGCCGCGAGTCCGACCGACGGGAGGACGGCTTGCGCCGGGCAGCCTTCCACCCGGAAAAATCCAACCGCCTGAAATATACAATGGTCGCGGCGTCATCCTTGTTGTCGGGACCGGGCCGTGACACCACCGCGAGCGCTGGCCGATGCCAGCACCGCCTTCATGGCCCTGCCGCGATCCAGGGCTTTTTCGTGACCGTTTGCCGTTCGGTCCGATCTTCGGCAAGATTGTACAGGCCCAGCATCCGTCTTTCAACACGATGGCCCTTCCAGTCGCCCACGCCCGCCGCGGATGAGCCCATGGTACCTATCAAACCCGATTTGGCTCCCGGGCGGGCGGAAAGGAATCACACCGCATGGGCCGTTCAGTAACCAAGAAGTATACCGGTCGCGGATGACTGTGTCCGCCGCGAGTCCCACAAACGGGAGGACGGCTTGCGTCGGGCAGCCTTCCACGCGGACAAATCCAACCGCCTGAAGTATAATAGTTAGCAGTCGTTTAGTGCATCAGTATTCAGCGCGATCCCCGGCGAAAGCAGCTTCGACATGGTGCCCCCGGGCCCGCACGCGCCGGGAGATCGACCATCAGGGCCCGCTGGGCACCATGGGCTACACGCAAAGCGGCGACATTTCCGGCAAACTCGAGCGGGCCTACCGGGCTTGGGAGAGGATCAAACGGGAGACGCTGACACCGTAGGGGATTCGTGGAAGGAGAAATCATGCGACGTGCAACATTCAACCTAGGGCTCGCACTGCTTGTCACCCTGGTGGGCGGTCATGCCGCTTTTGGCGACGACGCGTCCGTCGCGCCGGCCAATCGGGTTACCATCGAGAAACAGGACACCCGCTGTCGCGTGCTGATCGGCGGCGAGCTGTTCACCGAATACGTGTTCCGTGGGCATGAGAAGCCGATTCTGTATCCCGTCATCGGGCCGCACGGGATTGGAATGACCCGCAACTATCCGATGCGGACCGACGTGGCCGGCGAGGCCGACGACCACCCGCATCACAAATCCCTCTGGTTCGCCCACAAGCCGATCAACGACCTCGACTTCTGGTCCACGAGATCCAGTGCCGGCAGGTGTGTCCACGACCAGTTGCTCGAGGTTCAAAGCGGCGGAGCTCGTGGGGTGATCCGCGCGGCGAATAAGTGGGTGCACGGCGACGGCAAGGTGATTTTCACCGACACCCGCACTCTCGGCTTCAAGGCCCTGGGGTCGGCCCGGGTGATCGACTGGGAGATCACGATCGAAGCCTCTCAGGGCCCGGTCACCTTCGGCGACAGCAAGGAAGGGACGATGGCAATCCGCACCCATCCCAACCTCCGTCTGGAAAACGCCCCGGGGCGGGGCGTGACCACCGCCAACGGCCAGGCGGTCACCAGCGAAGGGGTGCGCGGACGCGATGTATGGGGCAAACGCGCCGATTGGATCGACTACTGGGGCACGATCAACGATAAGGTGGTGGGCATCGCGATCTTCGATCACCCCGCTAATCCTCGCCATCCGACCCATTGGATGGCGAGGCACTACGGCTATATCGGCGCCAACCCCTTCGGCTTGAACGCCTTCGAGGGAAAGCCCCCGGGGACCGGCGACATGACCATTCCCACCGGTGAAAAAGTGACCTTTCGCTATCGCTTCCTGTTCCACCAGGGCGACCCGCGGAAAGCCCAAATCGCTCAACACTACCGCGATTACGCCGAGACCGGCCCGTGACCCAACCGCTAGGATCTCGTTCCGTAAGCCGTCGCCTCGGCGCGTTTCACGCTCGGGCCGTGGACGAAACGATACGTAATCCCCGCCTTGAGAAAGAACACCTTCGTGAAACAACCCCGCAACCGGGGCCAAGGTCGCCGCCAACGGCATGCTGGTCGCGCGGGAAGCTTGGGTGTGGTCGATCAGCGGCGGGTTCCCTCGCTATGCGCTCATGCAGTTGTTTCTCGCCGAATGGATTGGCGACGACGCGGAGGTATTTGTACGGGACGCGGCCGATCATCTCGAAGCTCATGCGCGATACGCGTACGATGCCGAGTCGAATCATTTCCGACCCATGTGGGCGGACGGTACCGATGTGACCGGATTAACAATTCCCCGCACCGGCTACGGGAGGGGAAACCGAGGGGATCCCTACCGTCCCAACGCCGCGACGCCGGCGCACCTGGCGGCCTATTTGCGCGCCTCCCGGCTGACGGGGCGTGACTTGTTGTGGCAGACCGCCCGCGACATGGCCCGCGGACTGGGATTGGGGGAGATCGGCGCGGAGCCCGGCGGCGAGACGGCGCTGTGTCCCGAAACGCCTGAACCGACTCCCGAGTTGATTTTCGCGATGCTCGAACTTTACCAAATGACTCCGCGGCCCGAGCTGCTCGATGCGACGCGCCGCCTTGCCGACCGGATGATCGAAGCCCGCTTTCACCACGGGTTCTTTCTCACCAGTACCGAACACCGGTATGCAAACTTCAATTCCGACGCGCCGCTGGCCCTCCTGGCGTTGGAAGCGGCCGTGCAAGGCAGACCGCGCCGGATTCCCGCCTACATCGGGAGTCGCGGCTTCATTCACGGCCGTTTTGACGGGCACGGACGGACCACCGATCACCGGGCCATTTGGGCCGCGCGCCGAGAGTGAGCGTGACATTCGCGGTCCAGTTTGCCCAGCCGTCCTTCGGTCGACATGCGGACCGTGTTGTTTGGTGGGAGAATCGTCGATCACCAAAAGCAAACGGCCAACGACACCGACCAGGTTTCGCCTTGACGGAGGAACACTCGGAGGAACACTCGGAACATCCGGCGTCGTGTACTTCGCGAGGCGGGCCCCGGAAGCTGGACTCGTCATTCCGGCTGCTGCCCGCAATACAGCAGGGCAGTGGTGCTACACCCTCTTGTTGCATAAAGACGGCGTAGGACGGGTCTCCAGGCCCGTCTTTTACAGCGCATAAATGTCTTTTTGCGGTTGTTTGAAGATCTCACATTTCGTGAG
>JBNJEM010000565.1:0-5299 GCA_051745935.1 Planctomycetota bacterium | reverse complement strand
CTGAAATATGCAGCCATGGCAACCGCCGGTATAACCACGCCGCGCGTCGTTCCGTCGACCGTTCTGGCCCGACCTGGTCAGCCGGGACCGAACGACCGCATCGTGATCGGTTTCATTGGGACTGGAAACCGGGCTCGCCAGCTAATGGATCATGTGCCTGCCAGCGGCCAAATCGTGGCCATTAGTGACTGCTATGATCAACGCATGACTGAAACCTTGCAGCAGAAGCAAACGGCGTGGCACGCCTACCAGAACTACCGTCGGATGTTGGACAACGAGAAGCTGGACGCCGTGGTGGTGGCCACGCCCGACCATGGGCGCGCGTTACCATGCATCCACGCCTGTCAAGCGGGGTTGGATATATACGCGGAAAAACCGTTAACGCTGACGATCTCCGAAGGACGCGTGTTGGTACGGGCGGCACGCAAACATCACACCGTGTTCCAGGTCGGCAGCCAACAGCGGACCATGGAAATGAATCGGTTCGCTTGTGAATTGGTTCGCGGTGGCGGCATTGGCAAACTGAAACGGGTCCAGGCCGTCAACTACTCGGGACCGAGAATCTATCAAGGGCTGCCCGAACAGCCGATCCCCGAAGGCGATGACTGGGACCAGTGGTGCGCCCAAACGCCGCTGCGGCCCTTCAATCACTCACTCCAATTCGCGTGGATGCAGTGGCGGTCTTACTCGGGAGGGCAGATGACAAATTGGGGCGCGCATGGCGTGGACCAGATTCAGTGGGCGCTGGGCATGAGTCATTCCGGCCCGGTCGAAATCTGGCCGCTCTCCTCGACGCCGGACCTCGGTGGCCGCGTGCATATGCGTTACGCGGATGGAACGCTGGTCCGCTTTGAGCTTGACCAGGGGCCAATGGGCGGCGCGATCTTCCACGGGGACCAATGCAAAATCGAAATCAACCGCAACAAGTTCACCACGAACCCCAAGGATTTTGTCGACACCCCCCCAGAACCAGCCACCGCCGAGATCTGGGACGGCCCTGGCTGGATCGCGCGTCCCCACCTCCAAAACTGGCTTGACTGCATCAAAACCCGGGAAACGCCAAACGCGGACGTGGAAGTCGGACACCGCTCAATTAGTGTCTGCCACTTGGCCAATATCGCTCGCCAATTGGGCCGAAAACTCCGATGGGATCCCGACCGGGAAATCTTCCCGGAGGACGACGAAGCCTGCGCGTACTTGTCCCGCCCTCGCCGCCACGGCTACGAGCTGCCGGATGTGTGAGTAGCCGACACGTGGTCCGCTGACCCCCCGGCAGCTACGAACGCGCGGCGCGCACCCCCCGTCGGACGGCGAGGCGATGGGGGGGGCGAAAGACTCCAAGTCAGCGCACTCTGTTTTGTCGTATCTTGCCCCTATTGTGCTTCGGATGACCAAAGAGATACGATTGGCCTCGTTTTTTGGCCGCTAATCCCCCCCCGCATGGGCTACTCAGCCATGCTATGCCGGTCGCGAATGACTTTCTGTGCCGCGAGTCCGACCAACGGGAGGACGGCTTGCGTCGGGCCGCTTTCCACCCGGAAAAATCCAACCGCCTGAAATAAGACCCCTTTTCTGATGGCCCGGAACGGCAGAGCACGGACACGCAAAGGCGTAGCGGCGCGGAGGCGTTCTCGGAACAAGCCGAAGAGGGGTCATTCACGCAAAGAAAAGTGGTGCGAATTCCATGTGATTTTCGTCCCCAACGGGGTCGGCCGCGGAAACCGTGAGCTACGGTTTCCACACCCCCCCGAGTTTTGATGATTGGGATGAACAGATCGTGAGGGACAACCGTATTGTGCGAATGACGAGGTGGCGGGCGGAGGTGAAACACGGCAGGGGAATCCGCTCGATCCCGACTGCGTCATTTCTCCGTTTCGATATTACTATACCGGTCGCGGATGACTTTGTCCGCCGTGAGTCCGACCAACGGGAGGACGGCTTGCGTGGAGCAGCTTTCCATTGCGACGAATCCGACCGCCTGAAGTATATTTGCCAACCGTGACACAACTCGCGAGGCGACGTAACGCGCCACCGCCGACCTTTTGTACCGGTATCATTTGCCTCCATTCGTGTCGGTCGTGATCGTGTCGAGTATATAACGATTGGATCCAGCGTGTACGGGATACTATGAACACACACCGCAGTACCTCGGAGACATCGCGAAACACGGGCATTGTCGCCGCGTCGGCGGCCTGTTTGTTGGTTGCGGCGGTCGCGGCGACCGGTTACGCGTGGTGGCATGGCAACTATTTGCTGGGCGGGCTTGGCTTGCAGCTGATGCTGGCGACGTCGACCGTGCTTTCGGTGTGGCATTCGTTACGGATTCGCGGTCGATTCGCGATGGCATGGGGGCCGAGTGAATCGTTACGGACGGAGGTGGCGGAGCGGTTGTCGTCGCGGTGGGGGGACGAAGAGGAATATGAGCCGGACGCGGAGCATTTGCGGCAAGATTTGCTGGAAGACGCCACCCATGACCGGAACGTGCACTTTCTCTTTCTCCAGGTCGGGGCGGCACTGTTGATCGGGGCGATTGCCACCTCCGTTCTGTTCAAGATACGGGCGGCTGAAACGCCGGAAGTAGGCATGCGGTCGCTCGTATTCGGGCTCATTTGCCTCGCCGCGTCTTGTGTGTGGATCGTGCTCTCGCGATCGTACGCGGCGCTTTCGGAATCCGACTTGCCGGGTGCTCGCAAACTGAGCATGGTTTTGCGGGAGGCGCAGTGGGCGACGCTTCTCGGCGCCGCGGCACTGCTGGGATCCTTCCTCTGGGCGCCGCTGGAAACGTGGCTGGCGCGGGTCCTGCTCGCCTGGCTGGTGGCGGTTTGCGTGGAACAACTGATCCGTTCGGTCCTGATCTGGCGCAAGCGGCCGGTTGAAGGGGACGATCCGGTTCCCCCTTACTCGCTGGCGTTGCGCGAATCACTTCTGGTCCACGGCAATCCTTTGACCAGTCTGCTGGAGTCGTTCGAGCGGCGGTTTGGGGTCAGCTTTCGTTCCTCCTGGACCATTCGCTTCATACGGCGGGCCTTCGTACCGATCCTGGTGTTATCCGGTCTCTTGTACTGGGCACTGACGAGTTTGACGTTGGTGGGTCCGAGTGAGCTTGGGATCCGGGAAAGCTTTGGCCAATTCGCGGGAAAGCTCGAGCCTGGCTTGCACCTCAAGTGGCCTTGGCCGTTCGGAAAGGTGCGGCGTTTCGAGGTGAAGCGGATTCACGTCGCGTCGATGGGGGCGGAAGAAAGCGAGGAGGATCATGGCCGTCATCGTCCGCGCGCGATTCTGTGGACCGAGGCGCACGCTCATGGGGAATTCGCTCTGGTGCTGGGAACCGGGACGGACGCGGTATCGGTGGACGCGCTGGTTTACTACAAGATTCGGGAAGACATGGAGGGGTTGCTGGATTACGCCTATCACACCCAAAACCCCGTCGCCGCGTTACAGGGCTTCGGCATGCGTTGCTTGATGGAGCATACGCGAAGTGCCACGTTGGAAGAGGTGCTTTCGGTCGATCGCGCCCGATATTCGGCGCGATTAAAGCGTGACCTGAGGCAGTACGTGGCTGACAACCGACTGGGCATTGATGTCGTGGACTTGGCGTTGATTAATTTGCACCCGCCGACGGATGCCGCCGCTGCTTATCTTGACGTGATCAGTGCCGAAACCGACAAGATCCGGTATCAAGTGGAGGCAGAAGGCGAGAAGCAGGCTCGCATTCAGGAAGCGGAAAAGACGAGCGGCGAATTGGTCGCGAATGCCAAGGCGAAGGCGGCGAGGCGCGTGGGCGAGGCGATCGAGGAATCCGCTCAGTTCGTGGCGATGGGCGAAGCATTTGAGTCGTCACCGGAGGCGTTCCGACTGCGGATGAGCGGGGATGTGATCTCGGAGGTGATCGGCTCCAAGCCGTTGACGCTGGTCGATCCGGGATTCATTAAAGGGCATAACGAAATGATGCTCGATTTACGCCCCCCACAAAGCCGAACCGATGCGGCGGAAACGCGCTGAACCATGGAGACGAGCGGCCTGCGACCACCGTTGCCTTTGTTGGTGTACTCCACGCAATCACGAATGACACACGCGTGGCGTGTTGTTCCCGGCATCAATGGCCGGCGAAGCAACGATATTTCAGGCGGTTGGATTTTTCCGGGTGGCAAGCGGCCCGACGCAAGCCGTCCTCCCGTTGGTCGGACTCGCGGCGGAGAAAGTCATCCGTTACCGGTATATTTCAGGCGGTTGGATTTTTCCGGGTGGCAAGCGGCCCGGCGCAAGCCGTCCTCCCGTTGGTCGGACTCGCGGCGGAGAAAGTCATCCGTTACCGGTATATGATGGCCGCTCGCGGAACGTGCCACGGCTGCCCAACATCGGAATAAGAGGAGAACGACATGGATAACCATAACGACGATCAAACAGCCCGGCGAAAGCCAATGCTAAGGATTGCCGCGCAAGTCTTGCTCGGCACGGTCGTGGTTGCTCTGATCCTGGCCTATGGGTCGACGTTTCAGGTATCGGAGGGGCACAGTGCCGTGGTGACCCGATTTGGCGACCCCGCGCGAGTGATTGAACAACCCGGTTTGCAGTGGAAGTATCCTTGGCCGATCGAGACCGCTCACATCATCGACGTGCGGAACCGCTTCTTCAATACGCCGTTCACGGCGACGTTTACGCGGGACCGGCGCAACGTCGTGCTCCTCTCTTATGTTGTCTGGGCCGTGGAAAACCCCATGCTGTTCTTCCAGTCACTGGGAACGCCGGAATCGGCCGAGCAAAAGATCGATGGCATGGTAACGGCCGGCAAGAACCTTTACTTTGGACGCTACGACCTCACGGCCATTGTATCCACCGAAGAGGAGAATATCCGGCTTGAAGAAATCGAGCGGGCCATCCTGGAGGACGTGCGGGAAGAGGCGTTGGAGAAGTTCGGCGTCTCGGTGCAGCAAGTCGGCGTGAAACGGATTGCTTACCCCCAGGAAAACGTCTCCGCCGTACTGGCCCAAATGCGATCCGAGCGTAAAGCCGAGGCCCAGGAACTTCGGGCTCGCGGCACGAAGGAAGCGCAACGCATCCGCGATGAGGCCATGGTGAAGGCCGACCAGATCGTGGCGGAAGGCAAGAAGGAGTCCGGAGATATCCTGGGGGCAGCCGAAAAACGAAGCGCCGAGGTCTACTCGCAAGCACATCGACTGGATCCCGACTTTTATCGCTTCTGGCGCTCCATGGAGGTCATCAAGAAAACGCTTGGGGCCCGGGCCACCGTGGTCTTGAGCAATGACCAAGAACCATTTAGCGAGTTATTTCACGCCAA
>JBNJEM010000564.1:0-5306 GCA_051745935.1 Planctomycetota bacterium | reverse complement strand
ATATCATGATAGGCCCACGGATGGCAGAACGGACCCACGGATGAGGAAAGACGGAGAGAGTACAAGCCGGGTCGGTTGCGTTTCATGCGTTAGCGTACCCGCCGTGTTCCCTGAGGTTTTTTAGGTCTCTTAGAGGTCCTTTCGTCTCAATACCGGCGAAACGAACGGCGCAACAATATGGATGGCAACGACTTGGAGTTTTTCCTCACCCCACCGTCAGGCCGTCCAGCTTGGACGCCGGTGACCAGGGAATCTTGGAAACCATGACAAAACCGGTCAGGTTTACTTTCACCCCGCTCGTTTCGGGAGCGGGAACCACGGGTTGCCACGGGCCGTGAATGGCCCCAGATTCCGTGCCGCCGGATTCAAGGCGTTTGGGCTGGAAAGCCTGGGGCGAGCCGCCGAGGGGGGTTGAACCCTTTAGCCGGTCGAGGCGCGACGACCGCGCGGGCAAGCCGTGGGGGGCGATTGAGCCTTCTCAAATGGGGGGTGCGGAATATATATTGAACTATGCGGGGGTTGGAGGTTCACGGGACATTGAAACGGTCACCAACTCGCCTCCATGGCCCCTGGCGTCGGGAAACAGGACGACATCGCCGCCGCCCCCCCCGAGGGGGCGGATTTCGAGCATTCACAGCGCCGAGTTCCCCACCATGTCTAAGAGGAACACGTCTAAGGGGAACACGTGTAAGGGGAACAGCTCTAATGGAAAATCGTCCGGTGCCGTTGTGTGGTTCCCGGTGGCGTAACGTATAATGATGGGCAAGTCGGGCCGACAAGAATTGGAGCGTGTCGAAAAACAGGAGCCGTAGGAGGGCTGATTACGTCGTGCATGAACGAGAACGTACGGAGAGCGTGGCGAGTGAACGGGCGGTACTGGCCCGGATTGTTTTGGCGAATCAACGCAATGAAGTGGATCCATTGGAGGAAGTCGCGGGACTGGCGACGACGGCCGGGGCGACGGTGGTTGGCGGCCTCACTCAGCGTCGTGAGAAGCCGGATTCGGCCACCTGCATGGGGCGAGGCAAGGTGCGAGAACTTGCTGGTCTGGTGGGGGAGCAGGAAGCTGACATGGTCGTCTTTGACAATGATCTGACGCCCGGTCAGATACGCAATTTGGAAAAGGCACTGACCGTCAAGGTCCTGGATCGCACCGAGCTGATTTTGGACATCTTCGCCACTCACGCCCGCACCTATGAATCGCGTCTGGCGGTCGAGTTGGCTCAACTGGAATACTCCCTGCCGCGGTTGAAGCGCATGTGGACGCACCTCTCCCGCATCAAGCTCGGCGTGGGAATGCGTGGGCCGGGCGAAAAGCAGTTGGAAGTGGACCGGCGTTTGGTGGAACGGCGGATCCATGAATTGCGAAGTGAACTCCGGGGGATCGAACGTCGCAAGGAACGTCAAGTCGCGGGCCGTCGTGGACACATGACCGTGTCGGTGGTCGGGTACACGAATGCGGGCAAGAGCACTCTGATGAATCGGCTGACGGCGGCTGATGTATCCGTCGAGGACAAGTTGTTTGCCACGCTGGACACGCGGACTCGGCGTTGGCAGCTTCCGAACTGGGGGCCGGTTCTGCTCAGCGACACGGTCGGGTTCATTCGCGACCTGCCCCACCGACTCATTGCCAGCTTCAAGGCGACATTGGAGGAGGCCCGCCAGGCGGATCTATTACTGCACGTCGCCGACGCCAGTAGTCCCGCCGTACTGGATCAAATCTCGGCCGTGTACCACGTGCTGGAGGAGATCGGGATTCGGGAAAAGGATACCTTGTTGGTGTTGAACAAGCTGGACAACCTGGATTCGCAACAACAACTGGAGGGCGTGCTTCGTCGTTATCCCAAGGCGATTCCACTCAGCGCTCGCACGGGACAAGCCACGGATCAATTGGCCGTTTCGGTCAGTGATGCGTTGAGTCGCACGTTCCCGGACGTGGACGTGGAAACCGGCGTCGAGAACGGGAGACTCATGGCCTTTCTGGCCCGTCATGGCGAGATTCTTTCAAAGCGATACAATGGCCTGCGAGTCAACATTCATTGCCGGCTCCCCTGGAAATACCTCGGACGCATCCCCGAGGACGAGGCGGTGATCACGTCTCGGGACGGAGCCACCCAGCCGGAGGCGTCGTCCGACGACGGCGCCGTCGAGGACGTAGCGTGACCGCATGACACGGCGAGCGATTTCTGGTTTGCGCGTCATCGTCACGGGCGCTTCGAGCGGGATTGGCCAAGCCTTGGCTCGGGAATTGAGCCGGCAAGGCGCGCAGCTCCTCTTGTCCGCTCGCCGCGAAGAGCGGCTCATCCAGTTGGCTCGCGAGTTGCGGGGCGGCAACGGCCAGGTCGTCTACCAAGCGGGAGACATCACGTCCGCGGCGGTACGTTCCAGCGTGCTGCGGACTGCCCGCGAGACGCTGGGAGGATTGGACGTATTGATCAACAACGCCGGCGTCGGCGCGATGGGACCTTTTGCAATGGCCGGCGAGGAGCGGTTGAGACGGATCATGGAAGTTAACTTCTTCGCGCCGGCGGAAATGATGCGCGGGGCCGTGGAGCTACTGCGGGCTGGTCGGCAGCCCATGATTGTTAACGTCTCCTCCGTGCTCGGTCACCGCGCGGTGCCGAACAAAAGCGAGTATTGCGCGAGCAAATTCGCCCTGCACGGTTTGAGCGACGCGGTTCGCGCGGAGTTGGCGAGCAGTGGCATTGACCTGTTGGTGGTCAGTCCAAGCACGACGAAGAGCGAATTCTTCGACAACGTGCTGGAAAACAAATCGCGTCCCTGTTCAGTCACTCCCGCTCCGATGCCGGCCGACCGGGTCGCCCGTCTGATCGCGCGAGCGATACGCCATGGGCGTCACGAAATCATTCTTTCCCCAAGCGGGAAACTTCTGGTCTGGCTTGACCGGCTGTTTCCGCCGCTGGCAAACCGTCTAGTGGCTCGCTTTGGCTGATCGTAATCGTCCACGGGTAGCGGCCGATTGTATCGAAATCACGCTCGGTCATTTAGCAGCCCCCGTGTCCGAATTCTCCGGGGCCAGGGCCGGCGGTCCCGAAAGCCTCACCGCGGCGTGTCTTGCTCGAGGGCGGCCCGGGCTCTTTTCACCGCGGGTTGAGCCCATGACTTCCCCCGGTACAGGGCCACGATTCCTTCACGGACAGCCTGGGCCCGATCCGGCTGTTCATCGGCCATGGCGGCCGCGGCATCCAAACGCTCGTGGAGAAGTTCCACTTGGTCGTCGAACAGTTCGCGGCTCCTGTTTTCCAGATCCTGGCGTTGTTCCCGCGCCAACTCCAAACAGCGCCGATCCTCGTCGCTGATCTCCGCCCCACCGTAGACGTCGACAATGGCGCGCAGCTGCCCAGCGGCGGCCATGGGGTCCGTCGTGGCTAGGCGTATCGCGTCGATATAGGCACGCTCAACCGGGCCCATATCCTCCGCGTTCCGCCGCAAACGAGCACGCCGCTCATACTGCTTTTCCAATCGGTACAGGTCCAGTTCCCGACGCAACTCCCGCACCTCGCCATACTTTTCCGTTTCCGGATAACGCTCCAGATATTCATCGATTTCCGACTCGACTTTCACGAGATCGGATGGGTCTCCGTCCTCCGCGACCGACATGATCTCCCGGTAAAGTGAGTCCGCCGTGGCGGGAAGGCTGAAGTAAATGATGGCGGCAATGAGCAAAACGACCGCGGCCAGTAACGGAACGACCTTCCGCCACGGCGGTTCAGTGTCCTCGGGCAGGGTCCACGAGGCAGCTCGTTGCCGAGCCTCTTCGTCGAACGTGGTAAAATGCGTGCTATGGGCCCCGTCGCTTGACTCCACCTCCGGCGAGGAAGCTTCGTCAGTACCGGGCAGGGCGACAGTCGGCTTTCGATGTTTCTGGAAACTGTCCTCCGCCGCGTTTGGAACAGGGTTGGGACCAGCGGTCGGCCCCGTTTCCAACGTTCCGGAGGTCGCGGACGAGTCGTTATCGGCCTCATCCCTCGAATTCCGATGGTTTTTCAAATCGAATTCATCCGAGTCCGAGCAGGGTTTCGTCTCGAGGGAGAGGCCATGTTCCATGGCTTTGAGCCGATTCGCGACGGCCAGCGCGGTGGCAATCCGTCGGGCCGGATCCTTCTCCAGCAACTGCGTGATAATCAGCTCCAATTCGGAGGGGATTTCAGGGACGTTTCGGCGAATACTGGGCGTCTTTTCGTACCGGAGCTTATGGAGCACTTCCGGGGCCGTCGACGATGCAAAGGGTGGGTGGCCCACCAGCAGGGCAAACATGACGCACCCGAGACCGTACAGGTCGCTTCGTGTCGTGACCCCCTTCCCCTCGGCCTGCTCGGGAGACATGTAATCCGCGGTACCGACCACGCCGCCGGCCATGGTCAACTGGCTCGTCCCGTACAATTTCGCGATGCCAAAATCGGCCAGTTTGACTTGTTCATCCGAGGGATACAACAAATTGGCCGGCTTCAGGTCGCGATGTATGATCCCGCGATCATGCGCGTGCTTGAGTGCCTGGGAAATCTGGACTCCGATGCGAGCCACTTCCCGCCATTGAAATCGTCGGCCCGCGTGCAATTCCTGTTGCAGCGTGTACCCCTCGACCATCTCCATGGCGTAGAACAGTTGACCATCCTGTTCGCCAAACCCCAGCAGTTGCACGATGTTGGGATGACGTAGCTTTTTGAGCGTTTCGATTTCCGTCGCGAATCGCTCGCGGAAGCTGGGATCGTTTCCCAGAGCCGGGGAGAGTACCTTCACCGCCACGCGGTCGCCCGACTGCTCATCAACCCCTACGTAGACACGCCCCATCCCACCACGTCCCAACGCGGATTCAATGATGTAGGGGCCAAGACGTTCAAGAGGAGGCATCGACGCAATGTCCTATCACGAGCTCACGGGGTTGTATATTTCAGGCGGTTGAATTCTTCCGGCTAGAAAACTGCCCGACGCAAGCCGTCCTCCCGTTGGTCGGACTCGCGGCGGAGAAACTCATCCGCGACCGCTATATTTCAGGCGGTTGAATTCGTCCGGGTGGAACCTTGCCCGACGCAAGCCGTCCTCCCGTTGGTCGGACTCGCGGCGGAGAAACTCATCCGCGACCGCTATAACGGCGAACCTAACACGTGCCCGGGGTTCGCCCCGGGCGTTTCCTGATTGGGTAACCGTTCACGGGCAAAGGGCTGATATCCGTGGATGTTCGCACTTCCGTTGCACATATTGAGGAAAGGCTTTTCCAGGTGCAAATGCCACGGGCTTGTCCCGTGGTCCGTTACGTTCCACGCTACCGACGGGCAGGCGTGGTG
>JBNJEM010000563.1:0-5325 GCA_051745935.1 Planctomycetota bacterium | reverse complement strand
AAAACGACTATGAGAGGGCCAACTTCAAGGTGCAAACATTGAGCTATATGATCACCGGTCAAGGCAAGTCGTGGGATGAGATTTCGGAGGATCTAGCCGACATTCCGGGGAGTGAGGACGAGCAGCTGGCTTCGATTCGCCGGAAGTATCGGGACAACATGATGTTGTTCGGACCGGCCGACCAGGAGGTCGAGCAGGCGCGGAACTACGAAAACCTACCAAACTACCTGCTTGCCACCGTCCGGGATCTGAACCAGCAGGTGGCCGAGTTACGGCGGACCGAGAACCAGTTGACCCAAGAGAAGGCCAGTCTGAAACAGGCGGCCGACAAGCAGATCGAGGAAGCGAAAGAGGCTCGCGATCAAGCCCGAAAAGACCTGGCCACGCAAAGCGAGGAGTTCGCCGAGGATCTGGAAGCGGTGCGGGAAAAGTGGGAACAAGCCCAAACCGAGAAAAACGACAAGGATGCTCAAATCGCTGAATTGAATACGCAGCTTGAGGACGCGCGAGCGGAGCTCAACAAGCGAATCGAAGAGCTCAGTGGTATCGTGGCCGATCAGCGAAACAAGCTGAGGGGACTGGAAACAACCTCGTTCGAATCGCCCGATGCCGTTGTAACGACCGTCAATCAGCGGGGACGCGTCCTCTACATTGACGTGGGGGCTGAAGACAATCTGCAGCCTCAGCAGACATTCAGCGTGTTCGACAAGGGAACCACCGGCATCATGGATGCCCAACCGAAAGGACGCATCGAAGTGCGTCGGATTCTCGGCGCCCACGTGGCGATGTGCCGCATCCTGGAAGATGATGTGTCAAACGTCATTACGCCCGGCGATCTCGTGTTCACCCCAGCCTGGTCGCCTGGCAAACGGATCCACTTCGCCATCGGCGGCTTCATCGACATCACCGAGGGGCCCGAGAACGATGCCGACTTGCTGGCCAAACTAATCGAGCTCAATGGCGGAGTGATTGACGACGACGTTACCGTGCAAACCCGTTACCTGATCGAAGGAGAACGCTCAGCGGGCGGGCAAACGGACATGGACGTGGCCGGCGACTTGAAGGAAGACTTCGAGCAAAAGCTGGAAACGGCCATCGAGATCGGCGTCGATCGCCTAAGTCCCCAAAAACTGTTGACGCTGATGGGATGGGAAGCCGACGTGACCACCGTCACGCTGGGCTCGGGTGAGGCTGCTGAAGTGGTCGAGGAAGGCGAGGGGGAAGAATCGACGGAAGAAGACTCAAGTCCCTTCCGCAAGCGAACGCCGCCTCGCGGGTCCGAGGGCGCGTTTTAGGCCCCGCGCGGAGATCGACGCGTCATGGCGGCGTGACGCTCGAACCGTGTTCATCCCGGGCTGAAACGAGACGAAATGCGGAGTTCCGCCACTTCAATCGCGTGGCGAGGCGCATGGATGGGTTGGCGCTGGGGCGGAATCCCGTTTCGAGGCGGCAACGTGGGATTCATCGGTCCCAAACAACTGCCGCTTGATCTCGGCCAGTCTCGCCCGAAAAGGATGGAGCGAAACAGGGAGGTCCGGCTCGTCAAACCAGGACGATTCGATGAACAGCCGCGTGGGAGGCTCCAGTTGCCGGGCTCGGGCTAGTTTTTTCAGCAGACGTCGGCTGGGCCAGTCCAAGCAGTGCAATCGACATAACTCGCCAAAGAGACGGCTCGTACTATGGTAGCCTCCGCGATCCTCGTTGGCCAACCTCCTGCCCATTCGCCATAGCAGAAAAATCAAACTCGTCGCCAGCACGCACCACACCGCCACCTGCCCCATGGAAACGTCGGAGGCCCCGCCTTCCTGGAAGGTTCTCTCGATAGCTTGAACGCGGTCTTTCACTTGGCCGGTGACCAGGCATGCCGTATCGATTGACAGCTGAACTGGAAGTATCATCATCTCGACTCACAGCGATCGTGGGAGCGGGGTTTGCGAGGGCAAATCGACGTGTTTGGAACTCGGACACGCCTTCGATATGGGGCCGCGTCCAATCTCCGTACGGATCCTCACGAAAATGGATTCCATGCAGGTTCGCCCATCGCGGACACGGAACTTCTCGCAGTGCGAGGGGATCCGGCCCGCGAATTCTCTTGGAGTGATTCTTCAGCGGCTTCGCGCACCAACACACTCCGATCCGTCAACATCTGGCGGAGAGCCTGTTGGGCCGATGGGGAGGGACTGTGGGTCAGCGTGCGAGCCGCTTCAGCACGAATAAAATAGTCGTCATGTTGCAGCAGACCGATGATCAAGGGTTCCATGAATTCCACGGCATTCATGATGACGGAGATCTCCAAGCCCCGCAAACACCGCGTTCTAATGGGGCTCTTGAGTTGTTCGGCCAGGCGGTCAAAGGCCGTGGGATCAATTCGCCTGACCAACAAGCCCGTGCTATGGCGAGCGTCGTCTTCCATCATGTCGAAAACCCCAAGGTATCGACTAAAGTTGAATTCGGACAGACATGATTTAGCGGCTTCAGCGACAGATTCGTGTGGACTGTCAAGCAGACGAATGAGGTGAGAAATCGCGCCGGGAATACCGCGCTCACGCAATTGCATCGCCATGTTGGCTTGTACCTCCGGATCCGGGTCACGCAGCCCCGCCAGCGCCAAGTCGTTGGCTTCAGCGCCGCCAAATTCCCTCAGGGCCCGCGCGGCGGCCCGGCGGCCTCGAGCATGTCCATAATGCAAGATGTAGCGGAGGACATTGAACACTTGAATGCGGTTCATGTTCGAGGCCAGCGCCAACTTGACCGTCGTCTCCTGTTCCTGCTCATTGAAGACGTTCAGCAGATCCAAATCATCCTCTAGCCACTCAATCGACTCAATCCGTCGCAGATTTCCGGAAAAAGTGTCCACGCAGCGGCTCGCTAATCGCTGGAGAAGGCCTTTGACGAAAGGGAAATCGCGACGGTGCGACACGGTTTGAACCGCCATGTTGAAGGCAAACCGGGATTCCAGCAAGTTGAGCACCAAACGGATAATCGCTGCCCGCTTGCTCGTGCGCAGCAGATTGAGCGCCACCAGGTACGCGGGGTGCCGGGGTTCGTGCACGATTTGCTTGAGTAAAGGGTTTTCATGGTGGGTGAGGATGAGAAACGCTTCCACCACGGCCCGATTCCGATGCTGATCGTGCTGATCAACCGCGTGTTCAAGACTGGGCAACACCCGTTCGCGAATCCGCTCCGGTTGATGGACGCGCCGGGTGCCACCAGGCCCCGATATGTCGTCCTGCAGGAGCTCGCACATGCCGATAAGCGTTTCCGCGACTATGTTCGCGCAAGGGGAGCGCGCATCCTCGATCGTGTTGACCAACACGGGTATCAACTCGAACTCGCGAATCCCACGCATCGCTTCACATCCGTTCGCGCATAGGTTTCCCTCCTGGCTGAGAATGGCGTCTCGGACCGCCGGAGCGATCCGCCGTGGATGCCGCGCGATCCGTTGCTTCCACTGCTCGCTCAACTGGTGCCAGCGCTTGATGAGTTCGGATTGCCCCCTGCCCCGCCGACGTTTTAGGAGCGCTTCGATCGCGCCGTCCTGGATGCATGGATTGGGCGAATCCAACGCGGCGAGGAGGAGCGGTACGGCGGCTTCATTAGCCGTCTCGCTCAGCAGTTCCAGTGTTTTCCCCAGTTCCGTGTTCATGCTTGCCACGGTCCCCTTTCCAGGGAAATCTAGTTCATCCCCCGCCGCTCTACATCGTGAATTCCTGGAAACCTCCCTCGAATCGCTCAACTCTTGGCCGATCTGTCACCGCCCAAGCCCTGAAAAACGCGCGGATCGGTACAATCCGACCCCCTCTCGCTCCCCCGCCGGGACGACCAGTGGTCAGCCGTGCACGGTTGTCCAGTTGGCTCCTTCAGAAAGCGGGGGTTGTAACCGTTCACGGCCAAAAGACTGATATCCGCGGACGTTCGCACGTCCGTTGCACATATTGAGGAAAGGCTTTTCGAGATGCAAATGCCACGGGCTTGTCCCGTGGTCCGTTACGTCCCACGCTACCGACGGGCAGGAGGGGTGTGTCTGGCCGGTGTGTAGCGGCAAGCGTGAACCACCACGGGACGACCCCGTGGCATCCATCCCGGCTCCCGTGTCACGTCGATTCGACCCAGCGGCCTAGAAACATGGTGGGCAACAAGAATGCCACGACGAGCAAGGCCCAGGCAAAATGGCACGCCAGTAAGACCACCGCCGCGTCGAGCACGATGAGTGACCAGATTGCGTTGGTGACCGCCAACTGGACACGGCGCGGCGACGGGTCGAAAAACGCCATCACGCACCGCCGGATAATCGTGAAGGTCAACAAGCCCAAAAGAAGCCACCACGTCGCTTCATGGGCTATCATTCGGGGCGTTTCGGTTGGCAGCCCCTGATACACCAGACCTAATAATCCAATACCGCCGACCATGACCGCCATGGCCGCCGCCAGTTGCCACCGCGTACTCGTCCTCGCTTCCCGCCGCGCGAACCACGTCACTCCGGCGATGTATAGCCCGACCCCCCCGGCAACAAGCAGCTGAACCGCACTAAAACCCGGCAAAAGCGCGGAGGTCGACTCCGAACCAATCAGTGACATCCCCAATAGGACATTCAACGACCGGCATCCGCCCATCGCCAACGGGCCCAACGGAGTTCGCTTGATGTGCGCGTCGTAGAGCACAATGAGGAGGGCAAGCATCGTGGCCGCCAGTCCGCTCCGCCATGCGGTCGCCCACTCGATACTTGCTACATATCCGGCCGCCCACCCCAGCACCACGCCACTGCACAACAACCCAAACCCCACGCGTCGAGCCTGAACCAATGGGATGCGACCGGCGGCAATCGGGCGTGATGGTCGCTCTTGCCGATCCTGTTCGACGTCCCAGACGTCGTTGAGGACCATGCCCGCCATGTAAAGCGTCATTGAAGCCGCCGCGAGACAAAAATAGGTCTCCAACGGCCTCAGCCCGGCATGAACAAACAAAAACCCCATCGTGACATCGGCCAATGCCGTGAACACATTCGGAAAGCGGGTTAACTGAACGTAATCACGCATAACGGACATTTTTTCCAGCCCCGAATTATCCGGAATCCCGGAAGGACAACCCCCCGGTGAAATGAAAAAACACGGTAACACTTTAGCCGTCTGAAGTAGAATCCTAGCTTCGTGATCACAAATCCCTTATGACGTACCCCGCCAAACCGCAAGGCCAGAGTCCGCTCGCCCGCGAGTTGGACCGGCAAGGATCATGACGACGGACGGCGGCCTGCGCGCTCCACAGGGCCGTTGTCCAACCCTCATTGCCTGGCAGAGCCTTACTTCAGTTCGCTAAAAAGTTACAAAA
>JBNJEM010000562.1:0-5330 GCA_051745935.1 Planctomycetota bacterium | reverse complement strand
GGATCGTGTTCATCACTCGGGAAGGTGGCGGAGCGGATGGAGGCGTCCCACCTGAAGGGCGCGTCGGCCAGCCGCCGGGTGTTCAAGTAGCCAACCTTTGCCGGCTCGCGTTCCGGCCGGTCATTCCGACGGTTGTACGAACCGGTCCGTGGCTGGCTGAACGCGTTGCTCTCCCAACGACGCTGACGCAACCTCGTCATGTTTTGACGCCGACGCCAGCCCGTTGTCGCAGTGCGCGCTGTTCGGGCCACGTATCGGTTCAGCTGCTTACTTCTCGCGTGCTTCCCCTCGCTCTGGTGACTCGATGCCCTCGCGGTTGCCACGGTTCTCCCGTGCACTGGCCTTTTCGCTTGCCTTCCCCGTGCCAGAATCCTTGACAAAGCCCGCAGATTCACGCCGAAAATCAGAGTGTCTGCTTTCGTTTCCCGGATTGCACTGGACTGTCAATTACCGCTTCGATGGTTCTTGCCGGTTGAATTCGCACCCTTCGGCGTCGCTCTGCGCGCTTTCTTGACAGAAGACGCCGACCCCTTCAAAATGGGGGAAGCCATCGCCACCGTCGACCAGTGAAAACGGGCAGGGCAGTGCAATCGTGCGCTGCTGACGGATAGGACACTTAACCGGGGTTTTTACAGGGAAAGTACATTTCCGGCTGAATTGCCAGAAGGAGCCACAACACCATGAAAACTAATCTAACTCGACGCGGGTTTGTACGGGCCGCGGCCGCGGGGTCCGCGGCGTTGGCCGCGGTGGGACTCCACCGCACTCCAACGGCTCGAGCCGCCGCTGTCGACAAGCCAGCGCTGCTCGGAGGCAACGTGGTCCACAAGGGGGGCTGGCCCCAGTGGCCCGAGTGGCGGCAGTCCTGGGAAGCGAGAATCTTGGAAATCCTTCGCAGTGGACGCTGGTATCGCGGACGTGGCGGCGGTAGTATCGCCGAGTTCGAAACAGGCTATGCAGAATTGCTGGGCGCCAAACGCTGCCTGGGCACTGCCAGCGGTACCACCGCGCTCATCACAAGCCTTCAAGTCATGGGCCTCGACGCCGGCGACGAAGTTATCGTGTCTCCCTACACGTTCATCGCGACCTATAACGCGATCCTGATGCACAAGGCGCTGCCGGTCTTCGCCGACACCGACCCGGCTACGCTGAACATGGATCCGTCGACGATCGAGAGCCGCATCACCGAACGCACCCGGCTCATCCTCCCTGTGCACATTTACGGCATCCCCTGCGACATGGATCCGATCAATGCCATCGCCCGCAAGCGCGGTTTGGGCGTCGTGGAGGACGCTTGCCAAGCGTGGTTGGCCGAATACAAAGGCCGCAACTGCGGCACCCTGGCAAACCTCGGCTGCTTCAGCTTCCAAAACTCCAAGCATATCCCCTCGGGTGAAGGTGGAGCCATTGTCGGCAACAGCGATGAACTCATCGACCGGTGCTGCGCGTTCCATAACTGCGGTCGAGCCACCGGTACGTTCCAGGGCAGGGGATGCTTCACGCGCGGAACCAATTTCCGGATGCAGCACTACCAGGCCGCCATGCTTGTTCAACAGTTCGACAAACTGGTGAAAGAGACCGCGATCCGCCAGAACAACGCCGACCACCTGATCGCTCAGCTCCAGGACATTCCCGGGATCGCACCCGCTCAGTTGCCCGAGGATAGCCGAGCGGTGTGGCACCTATTCCCGCTGCGATACGACTCGCGACAATTCCATGGGCTGTCGCGCGACGACTTCATTCGCGCGCTCCGCGCAGAGGGCATACCGTGCGGCGGCGGCTACCGCGAACAGTATTTCGACGGACTGCTTGACGAAGCGATCACCTCGCGCGGCTTCAAGCGACTGTTTTCCGCAAAGAGATTGAAGGAATATCGCGACAGTTTGCGGGACCTTCAGGGTAATCGCCAAGTGTGCGCAACGACCGTGGGATTGTCACAGAAGCTCTTCTTGGCCGACCGCGGCGACATCGATCATATTGCTGAGGCGATCCGGAAGATCCACGCCCACAGCGCGGAATTGGCTTAGCCTCGCTGACTCAATGAGTGCCGCACTGTGTCAAGATGCATATCACGGAGGGCTGCTTCAGAATAATAAGTTGCCGATTTGGGCGTGCCGAGGACAAGGCCGCGGAGGAAGGCGAAACAGGCGTATTTGCTTATACGTCGATGCCGCCTAACGACTGCGGCCGTAGCCACAGGCCGCCGAAATCGGTAAGTTATTTTGGAGCGGTCCCTTAGGGCGTTAGCAAGTCCTGCAAATGTTCGGCCGTTTCAGAGTCGTCCAACACCAACACGGAACCATCTGCTCGCAAAACGCAGGCACCGCCGTGGTGACTCGATATACTTGGCTTCGATGGATCGTTGATCTTGAGGCTTAACTTGCTGAGCAGCACGTCCCGTGGCGCCATCCAGTGAATATCGCTGTCGACGATTTCAATGACGATGATCCGGGATGGCGGATCCCGCTTGGGTGGCTCGCTGCCAGGCCAAGTGGGTGCCGCATTGGGCTGACCAGGACGGTCGTCGATGAGCATCACATAGTTGGTGCACATGCGGCCCTGCGAGTCAGGGGCACTCGGGCAGCGATAGCAAAAGTATTCTGCATCATACAATCGGGTCCCCGTGGGTTGCCCCCATTCGTCGGGCGTTTCGTCAATCAGAAACTTGTGGCGTGGACTGTTCCACGGTTCATGACGCGCATCCATGTACGCGTCGTACACCGGATTACAAATCACAAACGGCGCGAGCAGGAGGCGCCAGCTGTGCAGCGCGGTACCGTCATCCGCGTAGATAATCGCAGGCGGAAAAGAGCCGTGGACATCATGGTAATTGCCCAACGCAATACCGATTTGCCTCAGGTTGCTCCCGCATTCCATTCGTTGGTTTGCCTGTCGCAACCAATGAACCGCAGGCCCAATCAACACGACAACGATTGCAAGCAATGCACAACACACGAATGTCGCAATCAACCGCGACCGCAGCTTGAGGGTCTCTCTCACCGATTCCTTCGTGACGTCGCCCTGCGGAGTCTGTTGTTCAGATGAATCGTAGATGTCGCTTTTGCCGTTCATGGACCATTGGTGTCCTCATGAATCGCTCGTCTGCCACGAACCTCGATGCACTCCCGTGCAGCAGACAAGCAGACACGCTAAAACCATCCCTGGTCGGACAGAGTACTCAGCGGCTTCAAAGGGGGAGCAAACATCGAAATGGTTGTCGGTTACGGAAGACGACGGATTACCTTGCCGGCCCGTCCTTGTGTAACTCACCATGTTGCTGGCCTGCGCGGTCGCGTCCAACACAGATGGCTTCCACGGCCTCCATGGAAACAGTGCTGGTTGTCCGATATCGTCCGACCAAGAGTGCGAGCAGCCATTGGACACGGCAGCCAGTTGACAAGCTGACAACGCTTGGGGTATAGTCATGGGCACGTGCGAGACGCGTTGCCCTGAATATATCCGAAGCGCTGTCAGTTTGTCAAATAGCCGCTAGCACGCTTGTGCGGGGAAACACGGCCGGAGGACTACGCCCTGCCTGGGCCCATATTCAGCGATAGAAGAGGCCGGCACGTTCCACGGCCGTCATGGGATCCTGTATTCGCGGAAACCAGTCTCGGGAGGGTGGCGCGTGTCCCGACATGACAACTGGTCCACTGGTTGTAAGAGGCCCAACCGCGGATCCATCGGTGCAAACCAATCCATTTCAGGGTGTCTGACCCTTCTGTGCCATGAATCGATTCCCCGAGGCCGAGCATAAGTTGGGTCCTGGGGACGGCTCGTAGGAAGAGCAAGGATGGTATAAATGAAACTGCTTTCAAGACTCTTAGTGTGCGCCGGTGTTCTCGCGAGCGTGGCTTCTTCACGAGGCTGTCGGCTGGTTAACGAAATTCCGGCAAAAAATATGACAAGTACAAGGTTGACGGGCGCTCGGACTCGGATCGAGAAGTTTTGGAATAAACATCACCGAGTGCCTCTTCACCCGGATGACTTACCTGACGAACCTAATCGTGATTGTTCAATGAGGGATGGTTGGGGGCGTAAGCTAAATTGGCATTCTGACGGAAAACGTACGGTCAAGGTGTGGAGTCTTGGCCGCGATGGAGAACCGGGAGGTACGGGGGAGGATGCAGACATGGAAATCGAGTTCGTGGTGAAACAAGAGGGACAAGAAGATCTTCCCCCAATAGACACGAGAGACGTGCCTCCGTGAACGTCGTTGCTGGGCACAATGATCACCGTTTGCTTGCTAACGCAGAGGAAGAGCAGCGTCCCTTCCCTTCTTCTTCGGGATTAGCAGAATAGCCAGTCCGCGTGGCGATGACAGCGCACGTGGCACGTGGAAGCCGCGTCAGAGAGTAGGGGAGAACGTTTGGAGCGGGGTGACTCATTACTTAAAGGGAAAAAGTAAACGAGCCTCCGATACCCGTGTACGGGGTCCAAGCGGGGGGATGTGGGCCAGAGCGGCGTGTCGGGACGGGATCCAGGCGACGTGCGGGGATAATGGCCAAAACGGGTGACGGAACGCGGTCATTTTGGCGAGTTTCCCTATCCATGCGGCGAGACGTCTTCCGTCTGATGTCTCGAGTCGTTTAAAAACATCCATGAGGGTCTCCGGTATTGAGACGATCGGGCGCCGGGCGGGCGGCTCGGGTGGCACTGGCTGAGCGAGCGCGGGACAGGCCTCCATTTCCGACAGCCCTGATCGCGAGCGGAGCCAGTGCACGGTGTCCACTTCCCTCGCGTGGTGACATGCATCGGTCACTGCGTACAGGCCTTCACCCCACACTGGCTCCGTTCGCTCAATCTCAAGGCCGTGAATACCGACTGATATCGCACACCCTTTCAATCTTTCATCCCGTTTCAGGAATATATCGCTCACCCAGCCAGTGCCACCCGCGAGTTTAACGTCGTCGGCAAAAAGGGGAGCCGTACATTTTTTCTGGCAAGTGAGGAAAGCCGGATAACCATCCAGGTGCGGACCGCGTGCCGAGAGGCGATAGTGATCTTTCCCCACTCTGCGCCAGTTGCCGCAAAACAAGTACCACTCCCCCGGTGATCAACGCCGGCGATAACGACCAAGCGGTGACCGGAGCCGGACGCCGCACGCAGCTGGAGTACGACGACCACGGTCGGCTCACCAAACGCATCGATCCCGATCCGGACGGGATCGGACCGGTGGAGGCCCCGGAGACGACGCACACCTACGACGCCCTGGGACGCCGCACGCAGACCACCGAGCCGGACCCGGACGGGGATGGCGCGCAGACGGCGGCGGTCACCACCTACACGTACGATCATCTCAGTCGCCAGACCCAGGTGACCGATGCGGA
>JBNJEM010000561.1:0-5338 GCA_051745935.1 Planctomycetota bacterium | reverse complement strand
TCTTTGCCCACTCTGCGCCAGTTGCCGAAAAAAATGTACGGCTCCCCTTTTCCTCCGCTGGCAACACATCGAGCGATTTCCGCCCGTGCCTTATTGATCACGCGTGGATTATTCGAATTCTTCCACTCAACCAGTTCCTCTATCAAATCGAACAGCTTTGCCCGCTTGGTCGCGGCCAGATCTTCATCGCCGGCGAACATGGGATCATCATCCGGGTCGTCGACCAAGGAGGCAAAAAGTACAGCCCGGCAAGCCGCCAGCGGCCGCCTCGCCCACCACAAATGGAGTGTGCTCGGATGCCCATGCCGGATCGACTTTTCCCTCGCCGACGCCTTGTTGATCGCATCCAGGGGAAGGGCGACTTCAATCAGCTTCTTGCGGTATTTGTCCATTTTTCAGTTTCTTCGCGAAGGCAGGTCATGGGCCGATTCAGTTCATGCAATCCGACAGAAACAAACGGCTTCTCGCACGGTGTAAGGAACACCTGCAAGTGCCTGTTGCTTACACGACGCCGACGACGATGGCGCAAAGGTCTCTTGACAGTGTCCCAACATGGTCGAAAATAGATTCAATCCGGTAATCCACAGGTGGATGGCAAAAGCCATCGGGCCCGAAAGGGCGTTTTTTTGTGCGCGAGGGCAGTTTTTTGCGAAATGTCCGGTTGCCGCGTTAATAGCTATCCGATACTTGGCCCAAAGCTCACTGGTTGCCTTCAATCGGTGAGAACGCCTTCGGATAGTCCTAATTCTTCCAGCAGTTCCAGTGCCTTTCCTTCGTTACCGCCCTCGCATTTTTCCCCCTTCTTCCGTCGCAAGCGTCGAAGGGCTTCGTCGTGATCGGAACCTAGCTCGCGGAACGTGTCGTACGTGGCGGCCAGCTCGAGGATCACGGCATCCGTTTCGGCAAGCTTTCTGATCGTTGGGGCAAACTCTTCGATATTTGGCAGCCCGGTTTCACTGGTGGCCCGGATGATGTAATAGGGCGTTCCGTCCTGACGCTGTTGCTCATCTTCCTCGACCATTGACAACGCTTCAAGCAACTGGATCTCGGACTGTAGGCCTTCGCTGAACGGGCCGTAGAAGAACGTAGTGTAAGCATAACGCGTGGGGAATCCCATTCGTTGCAGCAGCCGAACCGTTTTCTGAAGCCGAGTCCGTCCGACAACCTTGCCCTGCGGGTGTGCCGCAATCAGGGCCGCAAGGTATTGGAAGGAAGGTGTGGACATCGTTGTCTCCTTTCACTTGACCTGCTCTGCGATCCGTTCGATTTCGTCACGATACTCCGCAGGACAGTAATAACGTACCAGTGTGTACTTCTTGGTTAATTCGTGGACCATTTCCGAACATCTGCTCAGTTCTTTAATCTGACCAGGTTCATGTTCTACAAAGATCTGGGGCGCTGATGTTTCGGTAGCTGGATCATAAGGCTTATATGGGGTGTCAGCCGGCGAATCATGGGCTAAAGCGTATTCAGGATCCATTCCCTGTTGTTTGAGAAAGGCTTTCGCTTTCTCGACAAACTCGACCACCCTTGCCCCTGGGACATGAGTCAAGTCTATTGCTTTGTAAAGGCGGCGATTGAGCAACCCACCCCCGAGTTTCTTAAGCACCGAGTCGTTCGACGCTTCACAGCTCCGCCAGAATTCAGTAATGCTGCAATCGTCCAGCTGAAGGTAGTCGGCCAGGGATAAATCGTCGGAAAAAGCTCGTAAGATCCCCGGGGGCGTTCCTGGAGCAATCGTTTTCCGATCGTGATCCAGTGTTGCTTGTTGAAGGAGCTCCTGATAACGCTGAAAAAGGAGCTGCAACATGACTTCAGCGGAGCGTGTCGTCTTATGAAAGTAAACGGAACGATACATATGGTAGCGGGCGTAGACATACTGTTCTGCCGCCAGCATTGCCTTGTAGCCAAGGTAGAATCGAGATTTCCGGTCGAGAAAGAGATTTTGCAAGAGCCATGCAAGATCGAATCTACCGTAGCCGGTTCCTGTTCCGCGAGAGTCTCGTAGAAGATAGTCGAAACGATCAGCGTCTAGTTGACTTGAAACAATCTGGGATAGACAGAAGGTACTGGATTCCTCCAAATCCGTACTGTGCAAAGGGTCTTCAGAAAAGAAGGCATCGAGTAATTCTGGCAGTTCGGGGGCCCCGTCACTGCTCGCATCTGACAGGATTTGGTGAACCTCCGTGGAAGGATCTCGAATAATTTCCAACGTGCGTTTCTCGTGATTCTCCCCCGAGATCTTTTCAAATGCGTGCGAGAATGGACCGTGGCCCACATCGTGCAGCAATGCGGCGGCCAAAACAGCCTTGCTGTGTAGCTCGTTTATGTCCCTTTTCAGTGGGCCGGTAATTCGTTCCAGAAACATGCGCGCTATATGCATGACGCCAATGGAATGGGAGAATCGCGTATGGTCTGCCCCAGGGAAAACGAAATTGCTGACACCAAGCTGTTTGATGCGGCGGAGACGCTGCAGTTCCTTGGCGTTGATCAGCTCAAGCAATAGACGGTCGCATGCGCAATCCTCAAAGGGCACAATGTTATGTACCGGATCGCGGATCACCTTCGGCCACTTCTTGCCCATCTCTACCGGTTCCCTTAAGACGCGCCGCATCCATGATCCCAGCCATCAAGCGTACGGCCCCTGCACGGCCACCACAGCCGCAGGCAGTTGATCCTAACAAACTCAAGAGGCACTCAACACCATGGGGACCGCATTCCTTCAGCCTCGACCTCCCTGCAACTTCAACTATCACAAGGCCTTAGTCATGTACACTGGACGATAGTCACGAGGCCATAATTCACATCCGGCGCTGAGAGCCAGGCCATTGTAGCTGGTCGAGGTGTCAGGGGGCCCGAAGGATACGTCGCGGTTTCCCTATACGGGTTTTTCTCCCTGCTTCATCAGTTCTGCTAAGTTATAATTAATGCTCGTGACCAAAGGGGTCAGGCCTCTTTGATGTCCTCTTTGGGGAGGCGAATTCGTTTTCTGCCGCGGGGACGCATCGTTGATTCGAGGTTGAGACGACGGGCGATCGACTCCACCCCACCTTCATCCCCAAGTGGCCTACCCCGCCGCGCCGATCGTCGCACCGCTGCCAATTCCTTCTCTGATAGAGGCTCGTTGACCCGCGCGACCCATCCTGGAAGGCGGGGCATCGGCCACGGAGACAACAGCGGCGGGTTCGGTGCGGGCTTGCGAAGCCAACGCCAAAGCAATCCCCAACGCCACTGTTCGGCTCGCTCGACCAGTCCGGCCCGCAATACGTTTCGCTCGGGCGTATCGGCAAACGACGAAGAAATGGTCGTCGTCCTGAATGGGGGAGCTCTTGTAACGCTGCTGGTAGACATGCCCCATCCTCATTTGTCCGAATGTGTCTCCGTTCGGCCGTTGCTGTCAGTCCATATCCCCAATCGTTTGGCCCGGAAATACTCGACAGGTAAGGATTTAGGGGTGTCGATTGGGTTTGCATTGGGTTTACATTGGGTTAGTCGGCTGAACCGGCCCCAATCCCGTCCGGTCCGGGCCCGGGAAACCACCGCGTCGCCCTGGTGGTGCCCACCGGATGTGCCTTGCCACCGGCCTTTAGTTCACGGAGAAGCGTCTTCACCTGCTCCCCACTCAGGGAGGGAAGAACTTGGAGCAGATCCTTCAGGGGACTCCCCATAGGTCGCGATGGAACCGTAAAGACTAGGACCCGCCCATCGGGATGAGCAATTTCTTCGAAATCAACCCGGAGATGAAGTCGCTCTACCAATCCTCTGCGCGTGCGTTCAGATTGCGGGAACGCCCGAGTCCCGACGACTTTGCGAGGCCGCTTGTCCGACACGCCGAGGATAACCGCCCCTCCGCCCTCATTGGATAGGGCAGCGCAATACTGCGCCAATTCCTGGAAGTCGTAGCGATTCTTGGCTTCCTTGAACTCCAGTCGCTCCCCTTCGGGATCTAGAAGCCAACGCTGCAATTTGAGAATTGCTTCGGTCATGCCGGCTTGTCCCCCCGCCCCAGCAACTCGCCCAGATCGTAATTGACGCTGGTTACGCCAAAATCCGGCGCCCGTCCAAACGGCTGGCGGACGTACTTGACCGCGGTGGCGTCGCCGTCGATTTCGACAATGGCGAGGATGAAGTCGTCGGGCTTGTTGAGGGCCGTGAGGATTTGCGTTTTGCTCGCGGCCACCGTCTCCCTGCCTTTTACTTTGCCCTTGACCTCGATAAACAGCAGCCTTCCCGGTTCGTCGGGCACTCGCGACTCGATATCGTAGCCTGGATTCTGGTGAGGCATTTCCATGGGCTTTCGGCCCAGCCGTCTCTCGGTGGCCATCACGGCGTCCACGGCGAGCCGATCGACGCGGTCCCGGTCAATGGCTTCCTGTTGGTCGACTTTCGGTTGATCACTTGAGACGCGGTTGATCAACCCTTGCGGGATAACGAGTGCCCCCCCTACGACGACCGGGGGCGCGGCCGAGACTCGGCGCTCCTGCGCGAGTTCCTCTTGCCGCTGCTGAAGTCGGTTAGCCAACTCTTCCGCCCGTTGCCTGGCTCTAGCTGAGTTCAGCTTAGGTGTCTTACCGGCCTGTTCCTGGGCTTCTAGCTGCTGGGCCCGGTGGTCCCAATACGTGATTTCCTTCGTGAGTCGGGCCTTGACCGCCGCCAGCGTGCGGTCTGCTTGCTTTTCCTTGTTCGCCTTGATCTCGCGGAGGTGGTTGGGAACAAGCTTTTGCACGGCATAACTCATGGCTGATTTTTCCACGTCCTGGCCCAGCCAGGAAAGGTCGACCTCTGAGTCGACCAATTCTTGTTCGCCTTCCTGCAGACAGCGATAGTCGAGGTAGGGCGCATAGCCGCGGTCCATTGCCTCGTCATCCTGGTTGATTTCAACAAACTGGATGCGTCGCGAGATTACACGTCGACTGCCGTCCTTGTTCAGTCGCCCGTCCTGGATGCTGTGTTCCAGGTAAAAGAGTACGCGAATGCGATCTCCCATGTCTTGCGGATCCACCAGGATCGCCCCTTGCTTGAGCAAATCCCGGTGACGTTCCAGCACGAGATCAATGGTGGCATCGAGCAGGGGATGTCCTGGACAGACAAACTTCGCGGTCGGCTTACCTGGCACACTGACGCGTTCTTTTTGGAACGTAATTCTTTCGTACTTTGTCAGTACCGATTCGCGAGTACCAATCAGGCGGTCTCGCCGCCGAATGTTCGCCGGCACGTTACGGATCTCGTAACGCCCTGGTTCCCGCTTGCGGATCGTGCCACCCAGGTGCCGGAAGGCGGCCAGAAAGAAGGTGCCTATGAAATGAGGTTGAAGCCGCCGCGCGCTAGCTCGTTCCAT
>JBNJEM010000560.1:0-5343 GCA_051745935.1 Planctomycetota bacterium | reverse complement strand
CTCACATTTCGTGAGATCCGCAGACACCAGATCAAGTACGATTTCGTACTTGAAAAGACGGGCCTGGAGACCCGTCCTACATATACTTTTTGCAACGTTAGGGTCTATATTCGCGCCACGTTGAATTCCACCACGGTCACAATGAGAGAGATGAGATGATGTTGCCACGCCAACCGCTTTCTCGCCGTCATTTTTTGAGTACCGCCGCTGTAACGACCGGCGGCCTTTTGTTACCCGCCTCACGCGGATTGCATGCCCATCCCACCGTGGCTCCAAGAGAGTCTCCCTCGACCAAGCATTTCTGGTATCGTCCACGGCCGGAGGGGCCGTTTGTTGATTCCCAGCGGGACAACAAGGCCTTCGGTTATTCAAAGACCGAAGTGTTCCTTTCGGAAGATAGCGGCCGCACGTGGCCACATCGCTTGGCCTTTCGCCACGCGGGGGAGATCGTGTTCAGTTGCATTTTGAAAAACGGAAACATACTCTTCAGCGCGCTGGGCAAACTTTACATCAGCACGGACAACTTAAAGACGTATCAGGAAGTGATCGTCAAGGATACCGATGGGAGCGACTACGTTCAACATACGCCGAGAAACCCGGAACGACCAGGGTGGTATTTCCACAGCCTCACGGGCGTCATGACGTGGGAGGTGAATGGGCGTGAAATGCTGGTATGGGGGAACTACTGCAACGTGATCGGCGGAGCGAGTCCGGTCAATATCTACTAGTTAGCCGAGCTTCTACCGGGACATGTTCCTTTCCGCTTCCGCGTCGTCTTGCACGGAGGCGCGGACGGGACGCGAGGCGGTGCGAGGTGACGTGATGTGGATGTCCGTTGCCCCCACCGCGTAGCGGCGCCCCGTCTTATCTTGCACGAATACGCGGACATGACAGGGTCCGCGCGTTTCGACGGGGACCTCCAAGGCAGTGAGAAGTTCATGGTCGGTCACCAAGACTCGGCGCCGCGCCCAATACGGATCATTGGCTTGTTGATAGGTCGTATTGAAGTTATTGAGCGATTGAAATGAATTATCGTAGCGGTGACGTGTTGGCGGGTCTTCACGGAGTTTGTCGCGGGGCGAGACGAGTTCCACGGTTCCCGTGCCTGGAAAGGGACTCTTGCCCCGCACCTCCAGGAAGGTCCCCGCCGTTGCGTTTTCCGCGACATCCAATTCAATGGTTTGGGGGTACGGCATCCGCGTCAGCGGGTCGCCAAAGAGATTGAAGAGCAAGACGTGTTCCCGTCGCTCTTCATGCAAGAGTTTCGGGTTGGGACCGACAGCTCGTCCCAGCAAATCCAATAACTTGCGGCGCGTTCGTTTGGGCGAGTTATTGGCCATTTGCCGCTTGGCGTTCAGGACGATCTCGCCAAGTGTTTCCGTTTGTTCCTGGAAACATTCGTGCATGAGACCGCCACCCAACACGGCCATGCCGTAGGGCATGGTGACCCGGGATCCGGCCAGTACCGCCACGGGGCCTCCGCGTGCTCGTAACATCTGTTCGGCCAAACAGTCCCACGGTTGATCGTAGGCGCCGGCATAACATGCCAAAAAGACCGCGATCGGAATGCCATTTTGGTTTTGGAGTCTTGGCATGTCCGCGACGCTTAGAATATGATGGCTCCCCCCCGGGACGTGTACTCGGTCGAGCTGGTACGGGTACCCGTGCCCGATATAAACCCAAAACAAACACCCCTCATTGAAACGCTGGATCGTTTTATCGTGAAACTGATAAGGATTGGGACAAAACGGACTCCGCCAGCTGCCGTAAGTCATCGTTGTGCGGTACGTCGACGGAATTCCCGTTGTCAGGAATTTCTTGGTGGCCATTTCCACGACCGGGTCTAGCAGTGGCCCAAAACCGCCCATGCCGGCGACCAGATTCACGCGTTGCCGCCACTGGCCCGGCCAACCTTCCGTTTCATACCGGATGATGCGGTCGACCAATCTGGCTAGTTCTTGGGGACTGTCGACCGGTAACCGGCCGACTGCAAGGTCGGGTATGCCATCCTCATCAAGGTCCGCGTACCAATTGTCGGTCGGTAATTCCGGCGTGGAATGCCAGCGTACGTTGACTTTGGCCTTGGCCATGAACGCCGGAATCGAGCGGGCTCGAGTGGCCGGATCGGTGCCCCCCGCGGGCTCCGCGTCACCGACCAACAGCACAAATCGCAGTCCACCAAGTTCTGCCTGCTCGCGAATTTCATCTCGGATTTGCACCGCCGTGCCCGCGTTCGACACGAAAGCAAACGTGTGTCCCTGGGCCGCTCGGTGCGCCACCCAGGGCCGTAGCGCTTCCAGGTAGGCCGGTGGACTCACCACCACCGTATCAGGTCCCGCCGCGGCCATGCCGCCGAGCGCTAGAAGCAATGAAAACGCAAACATCGGCACGCCGTCCAGTCACTCCTCGAAGGACCCACTATAGGTTTCGCCGCCACCCACGCCGGTGGCCGCCTGATGGGACGGGCCGTTCCACCCGGCGCCAAGGGCGGCAAAGTCTAATCGCATTGGGCATCGGGCAGCAAGATGGATTTTAAACGCCGGCCTTGGTCATAACTTGGTCCGCCCGAGACCAGAGGAGGGGTATTTGTTCACTCTATGGGCTCTTAAGAAGGGGCCGCCATTTTACCCTATTGAAGCCCAAAACCTGGACTTTTCCCTGATCCATTCATGCCGACACCGCTAGCATCCGACGAACTGACGACCGAGGCCGTCCTGGTAGCTCGGGTTCGTCTCGGGAAGGGATTCCCGAGCTACGGGGTGGCGTCCTGGTAGCTCGGGTTCGTCTCGGGAAGGGATTCCCGCGCTACGGGGTGGCGTCCTGGTAGCTCGGGACTCCGTCCCGAGACGGAAGGCACGTTCACCGCCCGGCCCGCGTCACGCCGCCTTGGGGCATTCAGCGCCTTCTTCCGCGCGCGGAGCAGCCAGTGTGCCGGACGATTCGGAGGCACGTTGAAGTGCGCAAGTTATTCTTGAGCGATCCGTTAGCGGCCCTTCCGCTAGAGAACGCTCACCTTCCGAACCGGTCCTCCGGCCAAGGCATCGGAGGGCGGTTCACGTGTTTCGGCTTTTCAGTCCAAGCCTTGTCTCCAACCAGACCGGCTTGTGAAGCGTCGATCGGCTCAAAGCCCTTCTCCAGGGCCGGAGAATTCGGTTTCAGACGAAAGTCGCCGTTGGCCGGATCGACGAATTGAGGATCGGCGACGATGGAGTGTTCATCCTGGCCCGTTTCCTGCCACTCGGCGAAGGTCCGGTTGCCAGGGAAAACCAGCGTGTCTGCGTCGGTGTTCCAATAGACGTTGTTGTCCATGCGATAGTTGCCATTCTTCCAGTTATTCCCCAAGGGAGGCGTCGTGTCGCCGAAGATGATGTTTCCGTCGCAGGTGAAGGAGATGTGTGATTCTTCGCGACTGCGGCGGATTTGGCCGGTCATCAGCGAGTAGGCGAGGATGTTGTTCTTGACGATGTTCTCCTTGCCGTAGTGCTGGTGGAACGCGCCGTCCTTCACGCGATAGACGACGTTGTTTTCCATCAAGACCTCACTGCTCCCCTCGTCCGTGTAGAGTCCCCAGCCACCGTAGGAATAGCTCATCACGTCATGGATGTGGTTGTTTCGCAAGACCGTGCCGGGGGCTCGACCAAGATGGTAAATGCCACCCATGTCGCTGAGCTGGTTCCAGCCGAGATGGTGAATATGGTTGAATTCCACGACATTGTGATGCGCCGACGAGGGGGCGTATCCCCAGCTCCACCCGACGGAGACGCCGGAATAGAGAAAATCGCAAATCTCGTTTTGGGCGATCGTATTATGCGAACTCTTTCCGATCCAGACGCCCACCCCGGCATGGAAGACCTGGCCGCCGTCGTGCACGAAGCAGTTGTACAGGGTGTTTCGCTCGGCCCGCTCCTGCTCGGGTTCCGGGAGCCCGGTTTCGCCAAACCGGACGCCGCCGGCCCCCAGGTCGCACAACTCGCATTGCTCGATGCGATTATCCTGGCAGCCGTTTTGAAGCCACAGACCGTAGCCGCCCGTCTGGGCGATGTCACACTTCTTAAACTGGCAGTTCCTGGCCCCAACGGCACGCACGGTCGCCTCATCCAGAAAGGCGGCCGCCTGGCCGTCCACTCGGCTTTCCTTGGGCATCGTCCAGTCGGTGTGCGCGAAGGTCAGCCCCTCGAAGTGGAGATGCTCCACGAAGCGCCCTTTCGCCGGGTCGCCCTGTAGCACGAGCACTTCATGAAGCGCCGGGGCGACAACCCGTGCCGTTTGCATGTCTTGGTCCGCGGGCGGGTAGTACTTCACGATCCCCGCCTCCCGGTCCAAGTACCATTCGCCCGGCGCATCAAGCGCCTCGGCGAAATTCTCCACGTAATAGCGTTCCTTGTCGCCCCACCAGCCCATCGGCCAGCTACTCGAATGGACCAATTCGACCAAGTTCTCCTCGAAGTCCAGCGACTTGATCCCGTGACGCGAGGTCGTCCAGGCGTGGTAGTAGACGAGGACCGCGTCATCCAGGTCTTTCCATCGCTCGATATCGCCTTCTTTGAAATAGAACGACACCCGGGTTTTCGGATCCCGCCGCGCTTCGCTGCGATTGTTCAACGGTACGCCCGGTTTGACCGGGTAAAACACTTCGCCCTTGTTCGGCGTTCTCGCGACCGTCGCCGGTTGGCCATTGACGAAGAGCCGTCGGAATTCATGACGCTTGCGCCGAAACGTTTTCGGAGCGTCGCTGGGAACGCCGACTTCCGGAAGCTTCGCCATCCAGAGCGGTCCGTCCGCTTCCTTTTTCCATCCGTTAATCTCGAACCCACCACTGAAGACCGGCTTTTCACCGGGGTGGGCGGCGAACGCGATCGGATGTTCCGCCGTTCCCGAATGCTCGGGCGTCAATTCGATCGGCGTGGTTAACCGATACACGCCGCCGCGAACGAGAACACGCACCGGGGAACTCTCCGCCCGCTCCGCCGCGGCAGTGGCCGCTCTTTCCAGAGAGCCGAACGGGTCTTCTTTCGTTCCGACAGCGCCGGCGTTGCCGCCGGGGGCTACGTACAAAGTGACTTCTTCCGACCAGGAAGAAGTAGAAAGGAACAACAGGATAAAGGAAGCACAGGAGAGTAGGCAACAAGCACGGTGCATGGCAGGATCCTCTTTTTACAGTTGGTAACAAAACGTGGTTCCTCCTCCAAACCCCCCTGGAAAGGAAACCTGGCTGGTTGTGTTGTAATTTCTTGGGAAAGGGGCTTTTCAATCAGTGGTAGCCGTTCAGGGGTGCCGCTACACGGCCTGGACACGCAAGGCCCGCATGGATGCCACGGGCTGGTCCCGTGGTGGTTCACGCTC
>JBNJEM010000559.1:0-5374 GCA_051745935.1 Planctomycetota bacterium | reverse complement strand
CGGTCGCGGATCACTTTCTCCGCCGCGAGTCCGACCAACGGGAGGACGGCTTGCGTCGGGCACCGTTCCACCTGGAAGAATCCAACCGCCTGAAAGATACCGGTCGCGAATGACTTTCTCCGCCGCGAGTCCGACCAACGGGAGGACGGCTTGCGTCGGGCACCGTTCCACCTGGAAGAATCCAACCGCTTGAAAGATATCCGGATGCCCTTGGTATCATTCCCCACTGGCCCGGTCACATGGCGGGGAATGTAGGATTAGTTCGACAGCGCCACTTGAGCCCTCGTCCGTGGGCCGAATCGCTTTGCTGGTCAAGACATTACGGCGAAATGGACCCCATCCAGCCTCGCCCTCCATCTGGTTCACCAACGGCGCAAGGCCGTTGGGGTCCGGCCGTTGCGCCGGAAAGTGGCGCTGTCCAATTAGACGCCCGTTGGCCCTTTACAATCCGCACAATTCACACCCGTCAGATTTCTTTCGGAGGCGCTCATGACACGAGTAATAATCTCACTAATGCTGATCTTGCCGATATCCCTAACCATGGGATGCGAAACCAAGCCACCGCGCAGCGGCGATCAAGACTCATCCGCCGATAATTCGCCAACCCAAACGGCGGGCTCTCGCGACGTCAAAGCACCAGAACGGTTGGCGGTGAGCGAGGATGAACAGGCAGCCATCGATACGCTGCGCGACCGAGGCGCGAAAGTTGACGTGGATGATGCCGGTCACGTACGACTCGTAGAGCTCGTGGATGCCGAAGCGACGAATGAGGATCTGAAATTACTGAGTCACTTTCCTCGTCTCGAATCGGTCGACATTTCCGGCGGAGAGATCACCGCGGCCGGGCTGGTCCATCTAAAGGAACTTCAAAGCCTAAAACGCCTTTACCTCAACAATCTGCCCATTACCGGCGACGCATTGGCCAACCTCTCCGATTTGCAAAACCTCGACACACTTTCTCTGCGCGACACCAATATCGGCAACGAAGCCATGGTACATATCAAGCAGCTCCCACAGCTGAACGTGTTGAATCTCGCCGACACGGAGATTACCAATGCGGCGCTGAAGGAGCTTCAAGGACTAGAGAACCTGGGGACGTTGGTGTTGGCGGGCACGGCGGTGACCGGCGAGGGATTATCCCACCTGAACCCCATCAAGAGCCTCCGCACATTGAATCTTAACGGATGCAAGGAGATCGACGGACATTTGCTAAAACTGGGCGACTTGCCCGAGTTACGGATGCTGTATGTTTACGAGTGCTCCGTTTCGGAAGAAAACGTCGAGGAATTGACCGATCGTAACAGCCAGCTCGCCGTCTTCGGGGACTGAATCCCCGGGTATGGTTGCGGAACAGTAACGTTTCACCAGTCGGCTTGGAGAGTACGTTTTGACGACGCCACTACATTATTATTCTCGCTCAAGGAACTATTTCATGACCGTGTTGCAACACAGAATCCTGCTGGTCCTGCTGTCGTTTGCGTTTTGCGTGAGTCCTTCGCTGGCAGCCGCTAACACCACCACGTCCGACAAGACTCCTGATTGTGTTTACGTGCCGACCCCTCACGATGTCGTGGAAAAAATGCTGGAGATGGCTGACATCCAAAAGGATGACGTCGTGTACGACCTCGGGTGCGGTGATGGACGCATTGTCGTGCAAGCGGCAAAGAAGCGGGGGTGCAAGGGAGTGGGGTTCGAAATCGTCCCTGAATTGGTGGAAAAAGCGCGAGAAAACATCCGCAAGAACGACGTGGAGCACCTGGTTGAGATCAAGACCAAGGACCTCTACAAGACGGATATCAGCAAAGCCACCGTGTTGCCCATCTACTTGCTCCCCAAAATGCTCAAAAAGCTCAAGCCAAAGCTGGCCAAACTCAAACGGGGCACGCGCATTGTGTCCCATGACTATCGCATCGAGGGAGTCATACCCGATAAGGAGGTTGAAATGGTATCCAAGGAAACGGGGGCGGAGCACATCCTGATTCTTTACACACTCCCCTTCAAGGAAACGGAATAGGCGGGCACTTGATACCTTGTCCATTTGCCGGGGATGGACGTCAGCCTTTCCAGGCTGGCGTCCCCAGCTCGCCTCGCGGGAGACTCAGCGTGCCGACCGGAATCGTTTCCGTTTGGCGTTGCCGCCCTTGTTCGCTCGCGACTTGTCTTTCTTCTGTTGCTTCGGCATGCGCCGCGAGTTCGAGCGACCGTATCCATTGGCACGCGATTGTTCCTCCGCGCTTCGCCGTGCGCGCGATCGATCCTGGTCACCCTGTGCCGCCGGCGGTGGGCACTCGGCGCCGTCGGGAAGCTGGGTCTCGACCGTGATGCTCCGCCCGATCAGGTGCTCGATCGTCCGCAATTGGCTCCGCTCCTCCATGCCGCAAAACGACACGGCAACCCCCGCGGCCCCCGCCCGGCCCGTTCGACCGATCCGGTGGACGTAAATCTCCGGGACGTTGGGCATGTCGTAGTTGACGACATGGGAAACCCCTTCGATATCGAGGCCGCGGGCGGCGACATCGGTGGCCACCAGCACCGGCAGCGCATCCGACTTGAACTGGCCCAGCACCCGTTGCCGTGCCGACTGGCTTTTGTTCCCGTGAATCGCGGCCGCCTGGATCCCGCTGCGGCCCAGTTGACGCACGATGTTGTCCGCGCCGTGCTTGGTCCGCGAGAAGACCAGCGTCCGGGGCCTTAGCGTCTCCTTGAGGAAACTGGCAAGCAGTCCCAGTTTGTGCCTTTTCTCCACGAAGAAGACGGACTGATCGACCTTCTCCACCGGCCTCGCTGCCGGACCGGCTTGCAAATGGACCGGATCCTGAAGCCACTGGGTGGTCACTTGCCGGATGGCATCGGGCATCGTGGCCGAGAACATCAGCGTCTGCCGCTCGCGAGGCACATGGCGAACGATCCGTCGCAAGTCGTGGATGAACCCCATGTCCAGCATCTGGTCGGCTTCATCGAAAGTCAGGATCTCCACGCTCTTCAAGTCCACGTGGCCCTGGTTCATCAAGTCGAGAAGCCGGCCGGGCGTGGCGACCAAAATGTCGACGCCTTGCCGAAGCCTCTGAACCTGCGGCCGCTGAGAAACACCACCGTACACGACCGCGTGCCGCATCCCGGTGAATCGGCCATACGTCGAAATGCTCTCCGCAATCTGCGACGTCAACTCCCTGGTGGGCGAGAGCATCAGCGCCCGGATCCTGCGTTGCCCACGCCCGCCGCGCGCGCCGTTCAACGCGGAACCATTCTTGCTCGTGGCCCGCAGCTTGTGCAGGATCGGCAACGCGAACGCAGCCGTCTTTCCCGTGCCCGTCTGAGCGCAGCCGATCAGGTCGCGCCCCTCGAGCACATAAGGGATCGCTTTGGCCTGGATCGGGGTGGTGACCTCGTAGCCTCCGGCCTTCACGGCCCGAAGGATCGGCTCGGAAAGTCCGAAATCTTCAAACTTCATCAATAACTCACTTACAGCCCGTAACAAGACCTGGCTTCCGCTTCCAAAACTCCTTGGATGACAGGAAGTCTGAATGGTTTCGTCATGGCTTCTTATAGGAAAGGAGGGAACCACCGGAACGCGGCTACCGCGCGGATTCCAACCATAGCGATCGCAAAAGGCACTCTCCGCCGCGACTCCCATCAGCGGGACGACGGATTGCGCGGGACACCTTCTCCCCTAGAACAATCCAGCCGAAAGCGCGATATACAAGCGGCGCTTACCGCTCCGATCGGTTCCAAGGAAAGAAATGGCTCTTTTTTGGGGAGCCAATGCCCGCGTCAGCGGTCCGATTCCACCAGACGTGCTTTCCCCTGGTCGAGCGGAGAAGCGATCCAATCGCAAATCTCTCCACGTTCTCGCACACAAACCGACCAAAGGTGGCTTAGCTCGGGCACGAGAATCAGTCGCGGTCGCAAGCTAGATATCAGGGGCGACGGTCGTTCTCCACGACGTCGATCCGCCCTGATGGCCGCTACACTCGAAGTTGAATGAACACAACACGTTCGATAAACGTGCCGGTCTCGCGCCTACACAACTCAGTAAGGATACCGCAAAATCGGGGGCGGTCAAGGGGCATTCCGGCTCGAACCGTCCCAGCGGGGGGCACGAACTAATGGAAGCCGTTCACGGGCAAGAGATCGATATCCGCGGACGTTCGCACGTCCGTCGCATATCTTGAGCAAAGGCTTTTCGAGGGGCAAATGCCACGGGCTTGTCCCGTGGTCCGTTACGTTCCACGCTACCGACGGCCACAAGTGGTGTGTCTGGCTGGTTTGTAGCGGCGAGCGTGAACCACCACGGGACAAGCCCGTGGCATCCATGCGGGCCTTGCGTGTCCAGGCCGTGTGGCGGCATCCGTGAACGGCTACAGAAAATTTTAGCCACCGGCGCAAGGCCGATGGGGAAGTAGCAAACTGGCGCTGTCCAAATAACCAATAACCAAAGCGACTTCCGTTCGGGGTTTCGATATCCGGATTCCGCCTGGCTTGGTCTTGGATGATCGCACTCGCTGATTTAGAACAGCGGATAAATGAACGGGGCCAGCGGACTTCCACCGAGCCAAACCGCCAGTGTCATCAAGGCGAGCGCCAGTAGAATCGGCACCAGCCACCACGCTTTGTGCTCTCGAATGAATGCCACAAACTCCGCGACCAGACTCGGTGACGGTTCTTCAGCCTGTTGAACAAACTCCGCCACCTCGTGCTCTTTCGGATGGGGATCCGCGTCAGCCGCCTTCTCGCGTTGGTCTGGCTTCTCTTGCATGATGGAACCACACTCACATCAAATTCAAAACTGTCGAAAATATCGACTCTTGGTCGATTCCGTTTGTCGCCGTTCCCAATAACTTTCCCTGTCCGGTTCAAAGGCTCGTCGCATGGAGTCGCCCGTTAGGTAGCGCCGCGAAACACCGATCGGAGTCACGATCAAAAAGTAGACCATGGCCATGCAAAGATGAGAAACCATCCAGCCAACGGGCCTCACGGCCATCATCCAAACGCGATGCACGGGCCGAACCCACGAGGGCCGAGCAATTCCAAGCAAGGCAATGGCCGCGGAGACGGAGAGAATGACGGAGCTCACCGCCACCGAAAACATCGCCCGGAACAAAACCAGCGTCAGCACGGCGAACAGAACAAGCTGCAGGCACGCAAAAAGACGCAGTTCATTCCGATCCGGATTATTGGTCACATCGGTTGCCTTCATCAATCTTGTCCGTCCGCGAACCTATTGACGGTTGAGACTCGCGAATTCGCCCGGCTTATATTTCAGGCGGTTGGATTGTTCCGGGTGGAACGCTGCCCGACGCAAGCCGTCCTCCCGTTGGTCGGACTCGCGGCGGAGAAAGTCATCCGCGACCGGTATATTTCAGGCGGTTGGATT
>JBNJEM010000558.1:0-5375 GCA_051745935.1 Planctomycetota bacterium | reverse complement strand
GTCGCCGACGCGAATGACGTCGGGGTCTTCGAACTCCTCGTAGAACAACGGATTCGAGTACGTTCCGTTGCCGTTATCGGCGGTCCAACGATTTGCTGGCGACGCGGAGTTTTCAACTGTTTGTTCCGCCGCCGTCAAACTGTCTTTCTCGCGAAACAGACGCTGCGCGAAGTGATAGAGGACTGGATACTTCTTGTCCTTCGTGTAGCCCGGCGGCGTGTAGACGGTCATCTTACGAGTCGTTCCGACGGACTTCGACTCGTAGGTAATCATCTCCAACTTGCCGTGTGGTATGTCTTCACGCAAAGCATCGAAGCCAGCGGGCGGATCGGGAAATGCAGCAACGTCATCCGGGCCGAGCGTGATGCCCCCGCCGAATCCGCGCGGTCCTTGGGCAGCGACCTCAAAAGCGGCGAGGGAAACGAGTAATAGAACGCTCAACAAATAAAGGGTTGCCCCAGACGATCGTGTCATCACAAGAAGTCTCCCAGGAAAATCACCGAAACGCGACGCGCGCTTGCAGCGCACAACGCCCCAAATACAAAATAAACCCCGTCGACCCGATGAAGTTCCGCCGATCGAGAAACAATTCGCATACCCGAGCCGCGCGTGGCTTTGTTGATATCCATGCCAGCGGTTAGACGGGTGGAACGACCGGGCTACGCGAAGGCCATTCTGCATTCAGGAGCAGTGATATGATACGGTCATGGTCCACAAACGTCTTCGTCCTTGCAGTGATCGCGCTCTTCAAGTAGAACCTAACGTTGCAAACAGTATATGTAGAACGGGTCTCCAGGCCCGTCTTTTCAAGTACGAAATCGTACTTGATCTGGTGTCCGCGGATCTCACGAAATGTGAGATCTTCAAACAACCGCAAAAAGACATTTATGCGCTGTAAAAGACGGGCCTGGAGACCCGTCCTACGCCGTCTTTATGCAACAGATGTAGCGCTAAAACCATCCCTGGTCGGACAGAGTACTCAGGGGGTTCAAAAGGGGGAGCAAACATCGAAATGGTTGTCGGTTACGGAAGACGATGGATTACCTTGCCGGCCCGTCCTTGTGTAACTCACCATGTTGCTGGCCTGCGCGGTCGCGTCCAACACAGATGGCTTCCACGGCCGCCATGGATACAGTGCTGGTTGTCCGATATCGTCCGACCAAGAGTGCGAGCAGCCATTGGACACGGCAGCCAGTTGACAAGCTGACAACGGTTGGGGTATAGTCATGGGCACGTGCGAAACGCGGGCAGATCTCATGAACCTGGGGATGTGAACGGCCCTCTGCCAAAACCGTCCGGCGGGCGGTAAGCCGATCCGATCACGGCCCCGCACCAAAAGGAGACTGCCATGGTTTCTTGTGCACGTCGTAGACTGTTGGGGGAGGACGGAGCTCGGACAGGCACCTTTCATTGCACCACTCGCTGCGTTCGCCGCGCGTTTCTTTGTGGTGAGGATCCGCTAACCGGCCAGGATTATTCCTATCGACGCAGTTGGATCATGCTGCGCGAGGAGCAACTCGCTGGGCTGTTCTTCGCGAACCGATACGTGACACCGTGACCGTGACCGACGGGTTACGATTTCACCTTGACTTTTGGCCCCAAAAGATCTAATCTGTGAGTGGAGGGGATGACGATGGACGATGGCGGAGAACGAGCGGGACACGGTTGATTTGGCGGATGCACTTGGCGTTGACAGTGGAATCTCGACCCAGTGTTTCAGTAATTTACGTTCCGGACAAGGATCGGCACGGCAACGAGATCGGCAACCAGAGGCAGTGGATTCTGGAGGCGCTGGACCTTTTCGGGGAAATCAACGGCGGGGCCACGGCCATGCCGCCATGCGAAGGGGTTTGGCGGGATGAGGAGGGGGAGGTGATCCGAGAGCATCCGGCGATCGTGTATTCGTACATTGTTCCCGACGCGTTTCTCGCCAACCTGTCCAGCATTCGCGAGTTTTTGCACCGTATGGGACGGGAAACGAATCAAGGCGAAATTGCCTTCGAGTTTGACGGTCGGTTCTATCGCGTCCGCAATTTCGACGACGGATAATGGACGACATGGCTGACAGAAATCGAAAAACACAGACTTACGGGCCGATCCGGGACACGAGCAAAACGCCTACTCAGATTGACGCCTCCAAGGTTCAGGCCGCTTTGGGCGGCGAGCCTGCCGATCTCGCGATCCGCGAAATCGGGATGGGCCCGCTTTCAATGTTCCAGGTGCGGGAAGAACTCTTTCAGCGTCTGCAGTCCACCGGCGGGCGACCGTGGTTGGCCGGCACGTCCCGCCGAACGAAAATCCCCCTGAGCGATCGCCAGTGGGAGGAACTTGAAGACATCGCGACGGATGTCGCTTCGCCCGGTTTCTCACCATCACCGGGCCAAATTGCCAGCGTGCTGATTTCGCTGTCACTCCGTTCGCTCCGCGGGAAGGAAGGAGCGGATCAGAGTGCGAGTGAGCAACAAACGCGTGCACTAGATGGCGCTGGCGGCTAGTTGTTGGACGATTCTCGTTGCTTGGACGATGCTGCGGATCCCGCGACCGTGGAAGACAATTCCGGGATACCACAACTCGGCCCCCGCTAATCGCTTGGCAGCGAGGGAGGAAAGACGATACACGTCTTATTGATTCGCCACCCCTTACTGGGCACCCGCCGTCAGCGACGCCAGGTTGAAGCGGTAGTGCAGGCGGCTGCTGACCAGGTGAATCACGTTGTCGGGGGTCTGCGTGGCGGCGAGGTAACCGGCGTGTTCGGCTCGCGTCGGCGTGGCGGTGAACTTTCCGGTGTGCGCCCCGCCGTCCCACTTACCCTCGCCGGGCGTGAGGAGCTTTCGCACCGGCCACGTCATGCGATCGTCGAACGAAAGGGCGGCGTACATGCCGTGACCGATGAACTCATTGCCTCCCTGGTCGGTGAAGGTCATGCCGTTGGCCTCGGGATTACGACGATTCCCGGACGTGAAGGAGACGAACAGCAGCGGGCCTTCATTGAGCCGCTTCAGGACGAGCCGCTGGCCACCGCCGATGGGCGGGAAAGGACTGGCGTGATACGTCCAGGTCTTGCCAAGGTCCTCCGAAATGCTCACCGGCATGCGGCCGTTGATGGTGTCACCTCGCCCAAACGCCAACAGGCGGCCGAGCAGAAACAGGGAGGCTTCCCGTTTTTGCGGCAGGTTGGGGGAGGCAGACAAGGGGGGCGTAAGGGACGAGAACCGAGCATTCCAATGAACACATGCACGAGGTGATTCGCCATTGCAAACAACACGATCTTCGTCACCTGGAAAGGCTAAAATACATGTCCGCCATTCGGCTAACGTGTTACGTATTCTTCAAGTACCTCGAACTTGTTTGTCAAGAGCCTGAGAATATTGTACTTCCCACGCGAACGGCCCGCTTCTCGTATAACGGAAACCTCGCCATGTTTGACCCTGGGCAACGTTTGTGCGATGATGGGCGGCAGTTGCCTACTCAGCCCATGCACGTACCGCCGAGGCCCTGGCAAAGCGTCTGACAAAGGGCTTCCATTCCGTCTCTGCATGCAAGAACCGGACAGACATCCACCTATTTACTGGCGAGGTCACAACCAGTCATGACCACCACGCGGCGTTCATTCCTCAAACAGTCTATCTATGGCACTGCCTGGGCCGGTTTGGCTACCAGCACGAACCTAGCCGGCAGTTCGCGGCACAGCCAAGCCATCCCAATCGTCGACACGCACCAACATCTATGGGACTTGAGCGTCGTACAGCCTCCGTGGCTCAAGCCGGGCGGCGAACTGACTCGTGACTACGTCACCCAAGACTACTTGGAAGCCACTGCCGGACTCAACGTCATCAAGGCCGTCTACATGGAAGTGGCGGTCAGCGAGGAACAACTGGTTACGGAGGCTGAGCACGTGATTGGACTCTGCACCGATCCGGCTCACCCAACCGTCGCGGCCGTGATCGGTGGGCGACCTGCCAAGGATAACTTCAAGTCCTATCTCGATCGGTTTCAGGACAATCCCCATGTCAAGGGCGTGCGTCACATCATGCGTCAACCCAAGATGCTGGAAGCCCCGGGCCTCATTCCCAGTCTCCGCCTGCTAGGCAAACGAGGGCTTTGCTTCGATCTCTGTGTCTCGCCGGGCATGCTGGCAGTTGCCGGGCAGCTTGTCGAGGCCTGTCCCGAGACGCGATTCGTTATCGACCATTGCGGGAATGCCGATCCGGTTGCGTTTATGTCCAAGTCGACCGCCCTGCGTCAGCCGCAACATGATGCCGACACATGGCGGCGCGATATGGATGCCCTGGCCCGACACCAGAACACGATCTGCAAAATTTCCGGGATCGTTTCCCGCCTGGACAAGAGTCAGTGGTCCGCGGACCAGCTTGCGCCGCCGGTGAATCATTGTCTCGACACATTTGGTCCGAACCGTGTGATTTTCGCCAGCGACTGGCCGGTCTGTACGCGCGGGGCCGAGTTGCGTGAATGGGTCAGCGCGTTGCAAGAGATCGTTGGAGAACGGCCGATGCAAGAGCAACGGAAGCTCTTCGCCGAAAACGCCCTCACGTTTTATGGTTTGGGATGAATGGCAAACAACAGGCGGTGAGACGGGGTTTCGTGAGAGGGGGTTTCGAGGGGGGCGAGCGGTCTCGTCGTCGCGGTTCCGCGCCCTGAAGCGTGGACAGGGAGGGCTTCGCCGGCCCTCCGCGCCACTTTTTTCCAGCAGCCGGGGGCTCTTCCGCACCACGGCCCTGGCGAGTGAAAAGTCGCGCATTCCTCGGGTCAGCGGCCTGAGCCACGGTCTCGCGGCGGAACCGCGAACTACAATGGTCCAGCTCGCCGCCCGCTCCGGTTCGTGGTATGCTGGTGTCATTCGCGGTTGTCCGCGGCATGTTACTATCGGGTTTTCCGCCGCTTTCCGAGGAGAACGTCATGGTTCGTGGTATCCGACTGATCACGTGTGCCATTCTGTTGACATTCAACGTGCAAACTCGGGCTCTCGAGCCAGCGAATCCGGGCTTGATGGCCGAAGAAGGCCCCAAATGGCTCTACTGTCTGCCCTGGTGGGTGGGAGGAAAACATAATCCCGAGGACTGGGTCAAGAAGACCTACATCCACCCGCGGATGGTCACCCGCGACTGGTATGTGTTGTGGCGTGCCATGACGGGTTACTCGTCAGAGCTACTCAGGGGTGGCCCGCGACGTAACCGAAGCTCACGAATTACGGCCACTGCTGCTTGACAGGGGCCCCGCGATCAACGACGATCCAGCTTGGATGCCGCCTGCGCCGGACGCTGTCCGGGAAGCAGCACATCGCTTCCTCAAACCTTGCCTGCCTGTACTCATGAAGGAGAACTACCATGCCAAATAGGTCGCCTCTCTCACGTCGC
>JBNJEM010000557.1:0-5400 GCA_051745935.1 Planctomycetota bacterium | reverse complement strand
CCATCGTCGCGCCGCGCGAATGAAGCAGACCACGAATGTGGGTGTTCGGACTTGGGCAGCTTACTGGACGCCTGCGTACACTTCCCCCCGTATTCGCGGGCCTTGGTCATAACTTGGTCCGCGCGAGACCAGGGAAGGGGTATTTGTTCACTCTATGGGCTCCTAAGAAGGGTCCGCCATTTTACCCTATTGAAGCCTCAAACCTGGACTTTTCCAAGATCAATTCATGCCGACACTGCTAGCATCCGACGAACTGACGACCGAGGCCTCCCGTGGCCGCCGCAAAGCAATTCAGCTTGCCCACTTTTCCTGGATTTTCACGTTCAGCGCGGACGACAACAGACGTAGGTTGGATTTCGAGCGTTCGAGCGTGGAATGTTTGGGATTCATGTTGACGCTTTCAATCGTCGATCGGTAGAATCACGTTGGCGTAAAGTCAAGGGGACTAGGCAAATAGGTCGAGGCCCTTCGACGCCGTTTCGGGGTTGTCCGTAATCGGTGGCTGCTGTCGCCTGCGTGACGTGTTGTCGCGAACCGTCCTGAGAACACCGGGTTCACCCAAGGGCTCAGGCGCGGGAAGCGCTTCGATGGGAAGAGTTTTGGGCTCGATACCCTGGCACGTGAGGTGGAAAACCGGCTCCCGGCTCTTCGAAAGAGGGGGTTCCGGGCTCGCTAGGCGCGGTGCCGTCAATAGTCACGTATTACGAACGGGGACTTCGGGGGTACGCACGGCTTGGGGGGGCCGGTTTCCGGGCCTGCCAACGGACCGTGTCACCCGTGCCTGTCGGCGGAATATATTTCAGGCGGTTGGGTTTTTCCGGGTGGAAAGCTGCCCGACGCAAGCCGTCCTCCCGTTGGTCGGACTCGCGGCGGAGAAAATCATCCGCGACCGCGATATTTCAGGCGGTTGGGTTTTTCCGGGTGAAACGCTGCCCCACGCAAGCCGTCCTCCCGTTGGTCGGACTCGCGGCGGAGAAAGTCATCCGCGACCTGAATAAAGCGACAGCGGAAGAAACATGATTCTGGCTTCCGTAGGGAATCAGGTAATTGTTCAAGCCCCGGCCAAAGTGAATCTGTTTCTGGAGTTGCTTAACCGGCGTACCGACGGCTATCACGAGCTGGAAACGCTCATGGTGGCCGTAACCATATTCGACACGATTGTCTTTACAACCACGGTTAAGGATCATGTGCGGCTGACATGTAGTACCTCAACTGGCACACGAGCTCTGGAGGTCGCGATGGGCGCCGGGGCGAGTCTGTCGGGTGAGGTTCCGGTTAGTGGGACCAACTTGGTCACGCGAGCCGTAACGCGGCTGCGACAAGCAGCGGGGGTAAGTGCGGGGGCGGACGTTCACCTCATCAAACGCATTCCCTCGGCGGCCGGGTTCGGCGGTGCCTCGAGTGACGCGGCTTCGGCATTGTTGGCGGCCAATGAGGCGTGGCAAGTGCAGTGGTCTCGCGCGGAACTGGCCCGGATTGCCGCGGATCTTGGGAGTGACGTACCGTTCTTCTTGGGCCACGGCGCGGCCATTTGCCGGGGGCGGGGGGAATTGATCGAGCCGCTATCGGTTCCGTCGTCGCTGCATGTAGTGGTTGTGCGACCGCCGGAGGGACTTTCCACCGCCTTGGTATACCAGCACTGCTCAGTGGCGGCCGAACGGGCGGGTGTGCAGCCGCTCGTGGCGGCTCTCCGTCAGGGAGACAGCGGTTCCGTCGCGCGGCATCTGTTCAATCGGTTGGAGCCCGCGGCGGCTCGTTTGACACCGTGGATTGCTCGGCTGCGTCGAGTCTTCGGCCACCTCGATTGCTTGGGACACCAAATGAGCGGGAGCGGCACGGGGTATTTCGGCATTTGTCGTCATGCCCGGCACGCGCGACGCGTGGCGGCTCGATTGCGGAGTGAACAGGTGGGCTATGTTCGCGTGGCCACGACATTTTCGAAACCCTAGATGCATCTCTGATTCGGCGAGCGAATCGTAAGGAGAACCGCATGGACATCACCGAAGTTCGCATCAAGCTCATGGAAGAGTCGGATGATCGTCTTCAGGCTTTTTGCTCGATTACCATCGATGATTGCTTTGTGATTCGAGACTTGAAAATCATTGAAGGATCGAATGGCCCGTTTGTGGCCATGCCAAGTCGAAAACTGACCTCGCATTGTCCCCAGTGTGGCATGAAGAATCACCTGCGCAGCCTTTACTGCAACCAGTGCGGGATTCGATTGAAGGAAGACCGGACGATTCGTGATCAGGATGGGCGTGCCAAACTGTATGCCGACGTCGCCCACCCCATCAATTCCCAATGCCGCGAAATGATTCAAAAGCACGTGATCGACGAGTTTCGGGCGGAATTGCAGCGGGCGGCGGAACCTGATTACGTTTCGCGGTACGACGAGGACTATGAAGACTCGCACGAGGATTCTTCATGGGAGGTTCAGCCGGTGTCGGAACAGCCGCGTGCCGAGCGGGCCCTTGGCCAGCACTCGCATGTGGAGCCCGCCGCGCGAGAGCCACGGCCGCCACACCAGCTGCCGTCATCCATGCCGGATAGACGATCATCATCCCAAGACGAGGATCAATTTGGCGCCGGGATCTTCGACTAGCCACGCGTCGGACGAACGCCACGCGGCACGGGGCCGCCCGGGCCGGGAACTGGTGCGCGAGCGGAACGATGCCGCCGTCAGGCATCCGTGGCGCAGCCGATCAGTCCGCGGCAATTGCTTCTCGGGCGTTGCCACCGGTGAGCGATTCCATTAAAATTGAGAACTTTGATGGCAAGGTTTCCCCGCGTCGCGGGGGCCGAATCCTGGGGCGGTAGCTCAGCTGGGAGAGCGCGGCGTTCGCAATGCCGAGGTCGGGAGTTCGATCCTCCTCCGCTCCACTTCTCATAAGTCACGCCGAGATAAGACCTTATCACCTGCCGGCGGTCGGCAGTGCGGCACTGAAAACGCAAGGTAATGTGGGTAAATACCCGCAATAGCGTTGGAGGTCCGCACCATGCCAAAAGTATCCCGGGTTTATGTTCCCAAGTACCGCCTTCACCGGCCCTCTGGCCAAGCACGCGTCACGATTGACGGCCAGGATTACTATCTTGGCCCCTGGAAAAGCCGCGCCAGTCTCGCCGAATACGACCGGCTGATCTCCGAGTGGATTGCTGGCGGTCGGCGCCTTGCCCCTCCCGATGAGGCTGCCGGCATGACCGTGGTCGAAGTCATCGCTAAGTATCGACGTTTCGCCAATGGGTATTACGTAAAGCACGGAAAACCTACCGACCAGGTGCGACATATCGACAACGCACTCAAACCCCTGAAGAGACTCTACGGGCGAACCCTCGCGGCGGAGTTCGGGCCGAAACGCCTCAAGGCCGTGAGGCAGACGTACATCGAGGCCGGGCATTGCCGCGGCTACGTCAACGACCACGTGGGCCGTATCAAGCGCATGTTCAAGTGGGCGGCGGAAGAAGAACTGGTCCCCGGTGGCGTGTACCAAGCCTTGGCGGCCGTGAGTGGCCTGCGGCGAGGTCGCACCGAGGCACCGGATCGCAAGCCGGTGGAGCCGGTGGCGGATGAAGTGATCCAAGGGACGCTCCCTTATCTGCCCCCGGTGGTGGCCGACATGGTGCGACTACTGAGGCTCACGAGCATGCGGCCCGGGGAGGTCTGCATGCTGCGGCCGGGGGACATCGACCGGAGTGGCGACGTGTGGCTGTACCGGCACAGTAGCCATAAGACGGAGCATCACGAGCGGCAACGTATCATCTTCATCGGGCCCAAGGGGCAGGAAATACTGCGGCCGTATCTGTTGCGTGGCGAGGATGAATACTGTTTCTCTCCCCGGGACTCCGAGCGTCGACGCCTCCAGGAACTGCAGGCGAATCGCAAGACGCCCCTGAGCTGGGGCAATCGTCCGGGGACGAATCGCAAGGCGAACCCGAAGCGAACGGCCGGCGAGCACTACAACAAAGATTCGCTGAATCGGGCTATCCGGCGGGCGGTCGATGCGGCCAATTCGGATCGGGCAAAAGAGCAACTGGAACCCCTGCCGCACTGGTCGGGGAATCGGCTGCGACATAGCGCGGCAACGGACATACGCCGACGATATGGGCTGGAAGCCGCACAGGTCATGTTGGGCCATGCCAAGGCGGACGTGACACAGGTGTACGCGGAAGCGGATATCCAGCGGGGTGTGGACATCGCGTCGCTGATCGGTTAAAAACCCCCAACAAAAACCGCGCACTCTGGCGTTATCCAGGGACTTATAAAACGGAAGCCGGTTTTTTTCGGGCTGCTAAAAAGCACGCCTCTGGGGAGCGTTGGGCTTTTTGACCGGCGGCTTTATGCCCGACGGCGTGGCCGGTATATCGTGGGAATTCACCGCGTCGGGGGCGACTCCTTTTCCGCCAGCTTTTGGCCAACCACAACGGGGCCCCTAAGGACGCTTCTTCGTCCATTTCGGCGATCTGGCGCGCCTGCTTTTCCGTCAGAGTGGAACCAAGCAAAAACGGAAGTTCCACCTTTGCAGTCACCTCGGCATCCATACCCTTTGTTCTTCAACCGTGAATGCCATAGTCATAATCCAAAACCACCTTTTTAGGGAAGATCAACCTCAGACCTCAGACGGCTAAGGTGTTACGAAAGAATCGAGAGATTGGAACTAGTAGATGGTGGAGAGGACTCGACGCTCTAAGCACGGTTACGGCGACGCTTTCGAGGAACTCCACCAGAAGGACAGATTCCGATCGTGGTGTACGCCATGTGCTCGACATCGTACTGGCAAACGACAATTATTTCCCTCGGAGGCGACCGACGGTCGCCACGCCTTCCCCGGTCGACATCGTGTTCGCCAAGCGGCCCGCCGCACTCCACCCGTCTCGCTGCAGCTTTCGGAAACCCATCATGGTTTTTTGTTGCCCGGCGGGGTTGGGGCCGCATAGCCGCTGGTGGAGCATTTAATTCGCTGCCCCTCCCCGGTCTTTTACGCCCTGTCAGACGATGTCATCACGTTCCCCACATTGACTTGATTCTCACCGACATTCACCTGAAGGACCGGTAGCCCCATCTTGCGGACCGTCGCCAGCGTTTTCATGGCCGAGAGAAAACGCGGATGGGCGCGGTCTTGTCGCTTGAGATGGTAGTTGGCCTGTTGGTAACTGGCGTTGCCGGCCTGAGCATAACGCACATCGGCGTCTTGGACCTGCAGCCAACACGCGACGCCCCGATCCACCAGGAGTTTTTCCGTGGGCGTGGGGTTGGGACCTTCCAGTTCCGCCCGCAACGCGGCGAGTTTCCGCTTGAGGCCTTCCCGGAAGGCGAGATTGTCTCTACCCGCCATGGATTTGCTGATCGAGTCCTCGACCTTGCGCTCCAAATCCGCGCCCACCGCCTTGCGAATGGACGGGATG
>JBNJEM010000556.1:0-5401 GCA_051745935.1 Planctomycetota bacterium | reverse complement strand
ATCCAGACACAAGCGGCCATCGACGACCTGACGAAGCTTTTGAGCGAATCGGCTTTTCGGACCCGATTGGCCCGCGAGCTGGACATGCTCGATGTCCCCTCCATCTCATGCATCTTAATCGATCTGGACTTTTTCAGCATCGTCAACCGTTTGCACGGTTTTGCGGCCGGGAATGACCTGTTGCGAAACCTTGCAGCCCACATCGGAACTCTGGCGGCGAGCACGTGCAAGTACTTGGCCCATTTTGGCGGCGGACGGTTCGCGGCCTTGCTGCCCAACTCGTCCGAGGCCACCGCATTGGCCTGGGCCGAAAGCGTTCGTGAATCCGTTTCGGCCGTTGAAACCCAAGTCGCCGGTGACGCCATCTCCGTGACGGTCAGCCTGGGAGTGGCCGGAGACATGGACGGCTCCACGTCGGCATCCGAAGTCATCCAGCGCGCCGAACACGCGCTTTGGATGGCCAAGTCATCCGGCCGTGATTGCGTTGCCCGCCACGGCCAATTCGAGAGCGAAACAGGGGAATGGGAAGATCTGGCCCGTCAGGGGCGGTTGTTCGACACCACCGTTGCCCGCGATGTCATGATCCCGTGCGCTCGGTTCCTGCGGCCCGAAGAGGAGCTGGAACATGCGGCTGAAACATTTCAACAGACCCAATTGGATAAATTGCCCGTCCTCGATCACCAAGGCCGAATCCTGGGATTGCTCAGCAAGCATCGCATCCACGATGACCAAACATCCAATGCCCACTGGCAGGCCACGGTCGGGGACTTGATGGATACCAATGTAAAAACAGTTCCGGAGAACGAACCGTTCACTAAACTGATGGAATTCTTCATGAACGATGATCCAAGGCACTACGTCGCCATGGTCGTTCGACACGACAAACCACTGGGCATCGTCTACCGCAGCGGCTTGGCCGCCCTCAGCGAACCGCTCGCCCTCACCAGCTTCGCCCCCGACCAGCCCTACTCCACCTCGAGCGACTACTTGGTCGTGCGGGAAACATGGTCCGCCCAACAGCTCCGGCCTGAAGCTTAAGCCATGATTAGAGAATAACCTCGCCGTGTTTGACATCATAATTGCGATGTTGGGAGGAAACATTCACGGAGACGACAGCGAACAACATCTCCGTATTCGATATTCCCTCCGTGCCTTGCGTGGCCACCACAAACTTCCGTGCACTCCGAGGGCTTGGCAGCCTAGAAGCCCATAACCAAACCATGCGGCCGTCCCGTAATCCAAGGTGTTTTGGAAGCGAGGGTATGGTTTTGTCAGGGGCTACAAGTAATCCGAGGTCGACGATCAGCGCGTGTCGCCGGTCCAGCAGAAACATTGCCGATTCCTTCGGCGGCCGCCCACGGCGGCGTCTATTCGCGATCATAGATTTCAGTCACGTCGCGCTGCTCCGAGGACGCTCGACGCGGCTCCTCCCCGTCTCCCGAGAGGGCGGTGAAGTAGCTGCACACCACCCGGTCAAAGTATTCGTTTGTCATCTGCATGGGCAGCTCGTTATAGACGCAATAGTTACGCACTTGCATCAGTAGATCCCGCGGGTGACATCGCCGGAGGGGGCGACCGCGAGCCTTGAAATGCCGGTCGATCAGTGCCTCGACCACATCCCGCCGATATTCGCAGTCAAAGACTTGGGCAAACATTTCAAACAACTCGTGGCACTCTTCCCACGTCGGATCCCCGACTTCAATCTTGTAGGGGATGCGGCGCAGAAACGCTTCGTCCGCTAGTTCCGTGGGGTCGAGATTCGTGGAGAAGATAATGAGCTGTTCGAAAGGCACCTGGATCTTCTTACCCGTGGCGATCATGAGAAAATCCTGCCGATTTTCCAGCGGAACAATCCAACGGTTCAACAGATCGGCCGGCTCGATTCGCTGGCGGCCAAAGTCATCAATGAGCAGACAACCACAGTTACTCTTCAGCTGTAACGGCGCCTCACTTACATTACTTACCGGATCGTGCCGGATCTCCAACGCGTCCATGGTAAGTTCCCCGCCGACAATAACGGTGGGGCGGCGAATTTTGATCCACCGGCGATCGTGGTCCGTGCTCTTGAGCAGACTGTTCTCTTCGGACTCTTGACTGTCATGATAGGCGGCATCGTATAATTTGATCAGTTGGTTGTCTTCGACCAGCGTCCGGGGAATCCAAATGGTTTGCCCAAAACAACTGGTGATGCGGGCGGCCAGGGTCGTTTTGCCATTGCCGGGGGCCCCGTAAAGAAACAGCCCCGCTCCCGAATTGATGGCCGGCCCTAATTGATCGAACAGTTCAACATCGACGGATATGTCCTCGAACGCCTTCATCAAATCGTGCCGTTTGGGAGACTCGGCGCGGATCGTCTGCGCGTCCACCGACACAATGTAATCGTCGAGTGGCACCGGCGCGGGGCCCACGTAGGAACACGCCTCCATGATCTTGGACGTGAAGTGTTGCCCCTGATCGGTTAACACATAGGTGTAATCATTCATTTGCGCGGCCGAGGAATGCACCAGGATTTGACGCTGACGCAGCGAGCGAAATACGGGCTCCACCACGCCGAAGGGGAGACAAATCCGATCGGAAATCCGTCGCCCACTGGCCGCTCCAACGAGTTGCACGTACTTGCAAATCAACCCTTCGATCAACGACGTGGAGAGGCCCGTCTGCTCGATCGAGCCGGGTTCGGCCGGAAAAAATGTATCTTCCGAAAGAATGGCCGCCACCAAGCTGCCGGAGGATGTCGTGGAACTATCAAGCGCCGTCATGAGCCGTTGCCGTTCTCGAGTAGGCCAGGAGGTCCGCCGGAAAGACGCGTGCCCAAAACACGCTCTCCCTCGCAAAAGTCTACGCTACGAGTAACGCCACGCGGGAATTCGACAAGGGATGCTTCCCCCGCCGCGTTAAGGCGGCCGCGGCAGGCGGTGGACATGCCTCGTGCAATCGTTATAACCTGCCCGAACACGCTCCACGCAGACAATGACTTCGTTTGGAAACCAATGAATCGGTGCCACGCCCCGCGGTTAATCCCCTCGGCCGGCGCCGATACCGTTCCCGCGGAGACCTCCCCCGGCGTTATAGCGCCCGCCTGCGCTACCCAATCGGAAGATCCGCGCGTCACCCTGCCTTCACTACACGTGGCACATCGGGAACAATCGATCTTCCCGGCCCATCCAACACCGTAGCGGATCGCCGCGGGGATGGTCGGCTGCGGAGCCACTGGATGAGGCGAGCTCAGGAAGCCGAATACAATAGCGGGGACTTCCTCCAGTGTACAACGGGAATGTCCCAACCGGATCAGCGCCCTGTTTTACAGTCCGTGTTCAGACGCCCTCACGCAAACGCGCGGGGGTCGTCTGACCAGCGAGTTCCGGGCGCGGGAGCCACGTTGTGTCACGGGCGGTAAAAAACATCCTCCGCGATATTCCGTCCCGGAAGCCTCACCAAACACTTCCAATTCGCGTTACTCTGGATGTTCGACCAGCTCACCCATAGCCATGACTGGAAATCTGTTCATGAACCGGTTAACCTCTCTCCTCGCCCCACTGTTGCTTTGTCTGCCGGTGATCACGCTAGCCGCCGAAGACGAGGATCGTACCGACCTGAGTGTCTCCCACCCCCTTTATCCGGTCGAAAAAAACAGCGCGGCACGGCTCACGCGATTCGGCGGCATACATCTTTCATGGAATGATCAAAATCGCATCGTGGCGGCTAGTCTGAACGGAACCGACGCAACCAACCACGCCGTCGCCTTAACCGCCCGTCTCCTCGGGCTACGCGCGTTGTCCCTGGCTCCGCTGTCCCGGACCGATCTGACCGACGACGGCCTGGCCCCTTTGGCCTCGCATCCCGCGCTTCGGTCGCTGAGAATCTCCGGAGATCGGCTGAGTGACCATGCCTTGGTCCACATTCGAACGATTTCGAGCTTGGAGATACTTATCCTCCATGGAAACTTCACCAATGCCACCCTCGAAACAATTTCCGTTTTGCCAAACCTAAAGCACCTGGACCTGACTCAGTCCCACGTCAACGACATGGGACTTGCACATCTGCCTCGACTGCCCCATCTAGAAACATTAGTTCTCAACGAAACTGACATCACCACGGACGGCCTGGACTCGATCGCGGAACTCAAGAAACTGGCCCATTTGTATTTGGGTGATACGGCAATGGATGACGGGGCCGTGGAGCAACTGAAAAACTTGGTGCAACTCGAGACCCTGTTCATCAAGCGAACGAATATCTCGGCGGAAGGCGTGGGTGAATTGCTCCCGGCACTCCCCCCCACCTGCAAAATCATCCACGATGGCGGCACGGACCGCGGCCAGCGCGACCCTCAAACCGCCATGGTCCACGCGCCCCTCACCCATTGGCACGAATCCCCCTAACCCGGACGAGCCGGAACCCTACAGGGTTCGGTCGCGGAGGTGTCCGGTGTCAGAGTCGCCGATGCCACCGGTCAGGCCGTTGAGCATCTTCCGCGTCGCAACCCTGGGGCGACGAGCGGCCGCGTGATGTCCGCGACCGCAAACGCAACCACCCCCCCGGCATGGAAACTCGCCCCCATCCGGTGCCCAATGACCGCTGGTGCCGGCTTGTTTGGAGCGGCCCAAGCGGGTCAGATGTTTTTCGTGATCCCGGGTATGGCGCAAACGGGGTACACCCCCTCCTCATTCGGCTTGGTCGGTGGCTCCATCTCCCACGTGCAGTCCTCGGGCTTCGGCACGGTCGTGTCATGCCGCTTGGCGTATTCATTCTGCAAGTGGTAATTGGACTCCGTCGCCTGTTTCCAGGTGACTTCTTTTCCGCTGTAGCAGGACAGTTCGCCCATGATGCCGATCAGCGTACTGCGGGACATGTAATCGCCACAGTTCAGCGGGGCGCCGGCGCGGATTGACTTGAGGAATTCCTTATGCTCGACCACGTAGGGGCTCTCCATGCTTTCGGAAAACCGCCATTCGTTTTCGCCGGTAATTCGACTTCGGGTTGGGTAGGCGATCCCTTTCGAGCCCAGAATGATGCTGGAATTCTCGTTGTAGCAACTGGGCGTCGTACGGCAAAACGCGTAGAGACGCACGCCGTTGTCATAGTGATAGACGACCGAATGGTGATCAAACACATCGCCCAACAGATGCTTGGTCATCGCTCGTCCGCCAAGACCATGGCAGTTGACCGGCGTCACTTCCCCCAGCGCCCAGCTCGCTCGATCCAGATTGTGGACCAGCGACTGGGGCACGTCGTCGCCACAGAGCCAAGAGAAGCGATATTGGTTCCCGTACTGGACTTCCAGCTCCCGCCATCCCCCTGGGCGATTGGTTTGGCCGTAGGGCCCGCGAATGAAGTTTTCCTCAATGGCGATGATTTCGCCAATTTGACCGTCGTGCACTCGCTGCATCGTCTCCCGATATCC
>JBNJEM010000555.1:0-5402 GCA_051745935.1 Planctomycetota bacterium | reverse complement strand
CCCCGGTAAGTTCCAATTCAACGGTGTTCGGATGGTCGGAATTCGCGAGTCTCCGGACTTGAAACTGAAGGTCCAACCCGGCCGACGCCGCATCGTTGAGTGATGTGAAAAACGAATCGTCGGTCAGCGGTTTGTCCATCAGCCCCATGGCAAAGCCCCGATCAGCCCCCTGCTCGGCGTAGGTCACCGCGTAGGAACCGTCGGGATCAAAAGCCAGCACGGCTCGCCGCGGCGTCTCCCCCAGCAGCGAGCGGGCCATGCGGCCAAGGTGAAACGCCCCGGCCGTGTGCGAGCTGGAGGGCCCGCGCATCACGGGTCCCAGAACATGGTTGAATATACTGATCGCTTTCATCGATCCGAGTCCTTACGAGTATTATGACGTCTTTATAGATCATGATGACGGAAGGTACAATCCAGTGCTGTGTCACAGCCAAAACCACGTTGGAAACCAGTCTTCGAACCATGGCGAGCCGGGAGTACACCATGCAAGCAATGATCATCGAGGCGTTTGGTGGCCCGCATGTTCTCAAGCGGTCCGAGATGAGCGTGCCGGAAGCAATTCCAGGCCATGGGGTGGTTCGAATGGCTGCCTCGAGTGTAACCCCCGTCGACACGAAGATTCGCAGCGGCATATTGCCAGCGATGGCACCGCCGTTTCCGGCTGTGCTTCACGGCGACGTGGCGGGCACCATCGAAGCAGTAGGAGAGGGCGTTGAGCGATTGAAGCCCGGTGGCGAAGTCCTCGCCTGCGCGGGTGGCGTTAAAGGAAGCGCGGGCGCGTTGGCCGAATACATGCTGGCCGATCTCGATCTCGTCTCCCCCAAACCAACCTCTCGAACTTTGACCTGCTGGCAGGGGGGTTTGTACAGCCGTGACGCGGGCTATTGCAAAACCGTGTTTTACAGCCCGTAACAAAGCGTGATTCCCGCTCCCAAAAACCCGGCGGTGACAGGAAACCCGACTGGTTGTGTTACGGTTTCTCAAGGAAAGATCAACTTCAGACGGCTAACGTGTTATACGGGTCGCGGATGACTTTCTCCGCCGCGAGTTCGACCGAGGGGAGGACGGCTTGCGTCGGGCGGCGTTCCACCCGGAAAAATCCAACCGCCTGAAATATACGGATATTCAAATTGGGTGTCGTCCCATCAGAGCCGCGGATTTCGCCAGGGAGCGAAGTTCCAGTTCATGAACAGGTTCATGGCGGCACGATCGACGGTGGCGTTTTGCGGCAGGACGAGCACGGCATCGATTTCAGCGCCCGATCCGGCAGTCAGTTCAAGTTGGCATTCGCCCTTGGTGAGCTTTACCTCCGGAATACGGTACCAGGACCAATGTCCATACTGTTCGCCGAAATGAGCGAACATTTTCGTGTTCGCCTTCTGGGTGTTGGTCCAATCCGTGAAGCCAATCATGGCGGCGGCGGATAGAGTACGCGGTCCATCGCCGTCGACGGTCAGCCGCATTCGGGTGGCGGCGTCCTTCGTCCAACGGGCGCGAAGCCAAATCGCATATGTCCCCTCGCGGCTCGAATCGGCACTAAAGGCAAGCTCTCCGTCGCCGGTGAACCGAACAATTCCCCCACCGCTGGCTTCGGCGAGGTTCACTGGCTCAGCGTCTCCCGAAATAGTTGCGGCTCCTTCTGCCTCACGAACCAGCGGCGCATCGGCCACAAGCACGTGTACGGGAACTCGTCGTTTCCGCTGGCCATGGGCCACGAGCACATCAAAGGAGGCAATATCGCCTTCTTGAATCTGCTTTGGCTCCAGCACAAACGCCGTTCCGGAAGCGTCTGACTGTCCCGTTTCCCGCGTATTCCACCCGGCGGGGATCGATCCCAGAGACACTGCACTGTTGGAGACGCGATCCGAGGTGGTCGCCGAGATGCAATCGTCCAATACTACTTGAACTGGCAGTTTTTGTCCCGGCGCCACCATGAATACATTCCGATGCATTTGGTCGCTGTTCAGGTAGAAACTCAGGCTGTTGAGCGAGACGCCCAGGGGCGTGCGGTGCCGTTCGATCCACGAACAGGTTGTCTTCACCGGGGCCCGAACAGGTCCGCCGGCGAAGGTCATGCGGTTCTTTCCCTGTTTCAGTTGTCCCGGCAGGGACCAAGGCGATGCCACGAAGGTGTTGCGCACACGCAACCCCGACACTTTCGCATTTGTCCCGGAAGCCAGTTCGAGTTTCATCCAGTACGCGTAGCGAGCGGTCGTTTCCCGGCGCGGATTCACGCTGATCGTGCCACTCTTGTTTTCGGAAGACCAAATTGACGTCCAGTTCTTTCCCTTATCGAACGAAAGCAACAACCGGACCGCATGCTCCTCATCGGCTGCAAACCGACCCGTTACCTGACAGTCCGAAAAAATGTAGGGGCAGCGGGGTTTATAGACGAGACTGGCCGGCTGCGAGGGGTCGCGCGCACGCACGGTGGTCTTTCCGTTGTCGGAAGGATCGGTGGCAAGATTGTCGACTACGAGGGCCTTGCTTTCGGCCACGGGCTCAAACAGAACCTCGCCGTTTCCAAAAAAGGGCGGGATTTTGGCCAGCGGAATCGGTTCGCGGTCACCGGTCATCTCAAACCAACGGCCCTCGTTGTGCCAGCAGATACTGACGCGCTCGCCACGTCGCAGCGGAAAGTCCATGGAATGCGGGCGGACGGCCCTACCGAACGTGGCCCGGCTCTTTCGCCCTCGCAGCCACGCATTGGCGGTGCCTCCTTGGCGCAGCTTGAGGTACGGGTCCTCTTCCATCCCCCGCCGGCTGATCACGGTTTCATTATCACGGGCCAGCCAGTACTGTCGCGAGGAGAGATCGCAGAGCCGCATGTTGCCGTCATAAAACGCCTGTTCGAACTGATGGTGCGTGCCCGAGGCGTTCGTTGAAGAGATTCCCGCAGTCAAAAACAGCTTGCGCAACATGTGATTCATCGGGCCGCACTGGTCCATGGGGTAGATGTTCAGCGCTTTGAGTAGGGTGTAGGACACGCGGGGACGGTGCCGCCCGCCGGGTAGCGTTTCGCAGAAGTGGGCGTCGTAGTAGTTCGTGGTGTCCAAGGCATAGCTGAAGACGGCCAAGGTCTTTTCCTTTTCCGTGGATGCCTCGGGGGCGAGTGTCGCGGAGAGATCTTCGACGCTGAACGGCACGACATTGTCGTTGGCTCGCCAGCGAGGAAGCAAGGTCTCGTTCGCTTCGCAACCCTCAGCCAACTCAAAGGTTACACATCGCATCCACGGGTCGTAATCCCCGTTGACCTGGATTGAAAACGCATCGTCGGTATCCGTGACGATCCGGGTCACCGATCGTTCGCGGGTTTCGACCAACCGTGGGTCCGGCAGCTCCTGGTGCGGGCGGTAGACCCGCATCCGAGCTTTCGCTCGATTCTTTTCAAATTGCTCCTTCGTGCCATGTGGTTTCACGAGGATGCGACGTGGGATGACTTTCCCGGCGTCCCGGAGTTCCAACACGGCATGTTCCCGTTGGGGCGGCGGTTCGCACGCCAAATGACCCCGGACGAATCGGTCGTCCGAGTGGTGCTCGCCGTGTCGTTCGTTCTCGAAGTGGAACAGTGCCCTGGTGTGGTCGTCGATTTCGAACTCGGTCCGCGATGGTGCGAAATTCTCGTCGTAACGAACTCGCGACGAAACGCGGAACTCATCAACAACCGCCTCCGCGCTGCCTTGTTCGGTCCACTGGCTGTCACCACCGATAAACGCCTGCATCGGCATGCTGCGGCGGTCTTCCCCCATGATCCCCATCCCCTTCTTTCCTTCGGCTTTGGCGACGAGGCTGAAGGGCCACGGCCCGGTTTCGGATTCCGACCGGGCGATCCGCTTACCGTCAATGAAGAGCTGCAGCCGGGCCTTGGGAAAGCTCCAGGTGGCCGCCAAGTGGTGCCAGGCGCCACGCCGCAGCGTGGCCGGGCCGGTTACCGAGTGCAGTTGTTCATGCGAGTCGGCGATCGTCCACTGAAGTTGTCCGTCCGCACGTTTGCGCAGCCGTGATTGCAGCCGGTGACCGTATGCCTTGGAATGGAACAGCACGCGTTCAACACCGTCGTCCGCTGTCCACGACGGCTTGCACCAAAACTCCAATGTTCCCGCTTGTAGACCCCAGTGCACCGACTTGTGGTCGCCATACGTTCCCGCCGTCAACGTGCCCTCGGAGGCGCCATTGAAACATAACCGCCGCCGGCCAGTGAACTCGAAGGCACGGTTGATGGGGGCGATTTCCAACGCCCCGTCGGTAAAACCAGCATGAGTGGGCGCCGGCCATGGCCAACGCTCGCCGGGCCGGACAACGAACCGATCAAGCCACACCGTGAAATGCGAGTCGGGTCCGGTGACCGTGTCGCCCGTATCGGCGTCGCGAGCGGACAGCTTCACGTGAATCCGCACATCCACTTCCGCCGCCTCGTGGCTGAACCGGCCACGCTCGCTGAACTGCACGAGCTGCCCTTCCGCCAATTCAAGTGATAACCAGCGTGGCTGGACGGCATACTCGCGGATTCGCGATCCGTCCTTTCGGAACTGTTGCAGCTCGATGGACACCGGGCATCCGAACTTCGCCTGCTGGGCCAGCAAATCACACTCGAACAACATCGCCTGGCCGGCGAATTCCCGCACATCGATGCGTTGGGACAGTGTCACCTCACGGTCAACGTCTTCAGGGGTCTGGTCGTCAACGGCCACCTTGAGCGACTGTCCGCCGGTGGTGCGAGCAAATTCGTCCAGCGACACCAATGTTTCCGGTGTCACGTTCCAGGAGGCTGGGACACCGTTTTTTTCTTCAGCGAACCGGCCGTTGTCGATCAGGTTCGCCGGGGGTAGTGTTCCGGACGCTTGTTGAGTGTCGCCCAGTTGTCGATCCCGGGTGTCGAAGTAGATGTCATAGCGCCCCACCTCGCCAACCTCTGGCTCCGCAAACCAACTCAAATACATCCGCCGTTTCTGCTGCCCGGCCTCAAATTCAGGTCTTCGCGCGAACGGGATCGACTCTCGGGTACGCGGATTGATGACTCGTAATGAACCGGAGTCAAATGCTCCTTCGACTCCACCCCGCTCCAGCAGCAATGGGAAATCGATCGCGACTTCGACTACTCGACTCATAACGTCGCGCCAGGGTTCCGGCCGAGTGACTGTTGTGCGGTACCGCCAATCCGCGTGCCACCAGTCGCCCGCTTCCGCCGGCACCGGGACCACGACCACAACGAGCAAAATCACGCCGAGCGAAACACGTCCAAACATCTTGTTAGCTCCTTGGTTGCCAGTGCCGACACGTCACATTCAATCTGACCGTTTTGAATATACCCTAACGTTGCAAACAGTATATGTAGGACGGGTCTCCAGGCCCGTCTTTTCAAGTACGAAATCGTACTTGATCTGGTGTCCGCAGATCTCACG
>JBNJEM010000554.1:0-5404 GCA_051745935.1 Planctomycetota bacterium | reverse complement strand
CAAGCCCACGAAGCGTCAAGAAAGACGGACAGGACAAAAAGAATAACGGGGAAGAACGTACGACCGGTCATGGAGGATCTCCCTATGACAGTTTCGGTGATTCGCTGACACTCAACGACACTCTATTAATGCAGCGTGGCAGCACTCAAGATCCCTATTCTCGCTCTGGACGACCTGAAACGCAATCAGCCGATCACGAAATTTGAACAGCGTTCTCGGCGAACAAGGTGCCGGCGAGACGTTGAACAGCTCGATGGCCTGCTCGGCCGCCAGTGAGAACTCGTCCAGGCTATCCAACCACTGATCCAGTTCCGCCTCGGTCCACTCGTTGTCCGTGATCCCCTCGAATCGCACCAACAGGGGCGCGGCCTTCCGGCAAGCAATGTCCATCAGCGCGGCAAAGGGTTCGGACCGCGTCTGATGCAGGTAATAGGTGGTAGCCAGAAACTGCATGTAATCCCGCCCGGCGTGGTGAATCTCTCTGGCCGTCTCGGACAATCGTTGCTTCTCGGACTCGCTCAGCGTCGCGATCCAACAGCCGTTTGGCAAAGAAGATGCTGCTGGCAGCCACTTTTTGATTTGGCAGTTCGGCAAGTATCGATGTAATCCAGTCATACCACGATCGCCGATACCTCTCCGCCCGCACGCTGTTTGTCAGGTTCCGGGGGCTTTTTCTGGACAGTTTCAAATCGGTTAGAATATCACGTTATGGGGTGATTTCCACCTTGATCAACGAATGATAGTGTGGTGAATTTGACGTTGGTGAGCTAACCGAAGAGATGGACATATTCATGGTCAGAGATAAGATACCGTGGTGGCGTTGGCGGTTTTCATTTCCTGGGATATTTGTGTTAATTCTCTTGGGATACATAGCCTGGCAATCCTTTGTCAAACCAGGCGACACGGCCATGGAACGGATCATGAGTTACTCGTTTGGAGTTGCGTTGTCCGCGTTTGTGCTCATTCTCTGCGTGTGGCAGTGGCGAGATCGATCTCCTACCCGTTTTCGGCTGCCAGAAGGTAGCCAAGAGCAGGATCCAAAGGCTCCAACAGATGAATCGACTTGACATGAGTTCGCACACGGATGAACGAAACCGCGCTAGCTGCCAAACGAGAGAGGCTGTTTATACGATGGCGATGATGCTCGCGCTGACGATTATTGTGCGAAGGACGCCAGGCGCTGCTTACACGTATTCCGCTGCCGCAGGTACTAACACAGCTAAGAAAGGAACGTACCTGTTCACACCGTGCCCGATGAGCTGTACCCAGATCATATACGCCAATCACAGTACGCACCGGAACCAGCACATGAAGCAAACCGGAACAGGCTGGCGGTAGCTGTCTTTACACGATTACGTGTAGATCGAGGGACATTACTCGAAACGGTTGGTTGCGAAGATGAAAGACGACATACATGCAGTGACCGGCGCCTTTGGCTACTCCGGCAAGTACATAGCGCATCGGCTGCTGTCGGAAGGCAAGACCGTTATCACACTCACAAATTCGATGGATCGTCAAAATCCGTTTGGCGATCGAGTACGCGCGGTCCCCTTCAACTTCGCAGAACCGGACAAATTGGGAGAATCTTTACGCGGCGTGTCGGTCCTGTACAACACGTATTGGGTGCGTTTCAACCACCGAACCTTCACTCGCGCGGACGCCGTCCGAAATACACTCATCTTGTTTGAGGCCGCAAAGAGAGCCGAAGTTAGTCGCATCGTTCACGTGAGCATTACAAATCCGTCCGAGGACTCCTCTCTTGAATACTTTCGTGGAAAGGGACAATTGGAACGAGCTCTCATTGAAAGCAGTCTTTCCTACGCAATCCTGCGGCCTACAGTTTTGTTCGGAAAGGAAGACATTCTCGTGAACAACATTGCCTGGGCATTGCGACGTCTACCGGTCTTTGGTGTGTTCGGCGATGGGCAATACAAGCTTCAACCCATCTATGTCGACGATTTTGCGAAGCTGGCCGTGGGATGTGGAAAGGATAGTCAGAATACTGTGGTTGACGCTATTGGACCAGAAACATTTACCTACCGAGGACTTGTCGAATCCATTGGCGAAATCATTGGTAAGCGGCGTCCTGTCATTTCGGTTCCGCCGTCCATTGGTCACGCGGTCGGTTGGCTCCTTGGCAAGTGTGTTGGCGACGTCATGATCACACGGGAAGAAATTGCCGGATTGATGAGCAATCTCCTCTACGTCGATTCGCCGCCAGCTGGAACCACCAAACTCACGGACTGGGCTCGGGAACACGCATCGGTTCTGGGACGACACTACAGAAGTGAGCTTGCCCGAAGAAAAGACAGACGGGCGGAATATCGCAGCAGTTAGCAACGGGCTCGACGCCCCGACTGCGGATTGGTGAGTCGACTGAAAACTTCCCTCACGAAGACTACTCGAACGTCATCCGGGTCTGTCGAAAGCGTCTGCACAACGAGGAGGACTCGGTGATCCGGGGAGGTCTCGGGAGCCTACTCGAGGGGTTGGGATGCGAGACGTCCTGACTTCCGCGTCTGGAATGCGCGCTCCCTCGGTAAATCGTTTCCCGCCTCCTCCTTGGTGCTCTCCTTATCCTCTGCCGGGGGTTCCCGTCGGTAGGTCGGAACGTTTGAAACATGTGTTGCCTTGCTGGTGGAATTAGCGTGGGATTATACCGGTCACGGATGACTTTCTCCGCCCCCGAGTCCGATCAACGGGAGGACGGCTTGCGTCGGGCCGCTTTCCAACCGGAAAAATCCAACCGCCTGAAATATAATCGCTTCTTGGCCCCATGTCAGCAAGCACCGAAAAGGTCCCGGCGATCATCCGCCCGGTGCTCGTACTCAGATCGATGTTGTCGCGAAACGACACGAGCGTAATGTCCCGTTCCACGCAGGTCGAGAGAATCCGGACCAAATGCGGCAGGCTCCGGCCCAGACGATCCAACGCGTGGACGAGTAGTCCGTTCACTCATCCCTTCTGAATCTCATCCCAGAGCCTGTTCCACGCGGGCCGGGAGTCCTTGCTGCCCGAGATACCCTCGTCCACATATTCGGCCACATCGCTCCAACCACGATTGTCCGCGTACTCGCGAAGGTCGTGGGGCTGAGCGTCCGCCGATTGGTCGTCAGTGCTGACGCGGGCATGAATTGCGATGCGGTTCTTCGTTGTTCTCATCAGATACGTGCCTCCTAAAGCTGTAATGAAGTTCTTCGTTGCTGTGTGGCACCGAAGGGTGCGCGTACATTTCGAATGGATACCAGTGGAATAACACTCACGACTCGTTGTCAAAAAGGCGATCCACGTCCGCTCCGGTGCAGTAGTGAAAGTCCTGTTCCGTCGTCCATCGGAGCGGTAGCGCAGAAAACACTTTAGCTTTTTCCTTGGTACCTCGAACACCAACGAGTCGTGCACGGTCAGTACAAGGCGGCAGTCCCTAAATTTCCGCTTAGCACAGACTTCTGCCCTTGGCGTACGCCTTGTAACGAATCACTCGACAATGCAAAATGCAGGCGAGCAAGGTCGGTGGAGCATCCGGTGTCATGCATAGTCGATCTTAACTCCAAATGCGATTATAATTCCGGCGAGGAGACTGTAGTGGATCGGCCTGCTGTTGATCATCGATCCCCACCTGACGCAAAGGTCACACTCTTTCGATCGCTCTTCCGCGGTCGGGATGATGTCTATCCACGTCGGTTTGAGAGCCGACGATCCGGCAAGTCCGGATATTCCCCGGTGTGTGGGAACGAGTGGGTACGAGGTATTTGTGAAAAGCCGCGCGTCAAGTGTGCTGTTTGCCCACATCGGCATTTTCTGCCAGTCACGGCCGAGATGATTCGGTGGCACCTTTCAGGACACGATGATCGGGGATCTGCGTTTGTCGCGGGCGTCTATCCAATGCTGCTGGACGAGACGTGTTGCTTTCTGGCAATGGACTTCGACAAAACTGGCTGGCAGCAGGACGCGCGTGCCATGCTCGAGACGTGCCGGCGCATTGAGCTGCCGGTCGCTTTGGAGCGATCGCGATCGGGAAATGGTGGACATGTGTGGCTGTTCTTCGAAGACCCGATTCCAGCCGTACTGGCGCGAAGGCTGGGAGCCCACATCCTGACCGAAACGATGGAGTACAGGCCAGAGATAGGACTGGATTCGTACGATCGTTTCTTCCCGAACCAAGACACGTTGCCGCAGGGAGGATTCGGAAACCTGATAGCTTTACCTCTCCAGAAGGCAGCGAGACATCATGGGAATAGTGTCTTTGTCGATGACGGGTACGAGCCACACGTCGATCAATGGGCATTTCTGTCGTCGCTTGACCGAATCAGCGAAACGCGTGTAGAGCAGATCGTTCAGGACGCGAAACTGCGCAAACGAATCGTGGGTGTCCGAATCGCTCCCTTGGAGGACGATGCAGCCCCGTGGAAAACACCACCGTCTGGTCGCGGTGCGCGCCCTGCCATTGGTGGTCAGCTACCCAGCACGCTTGAAATAACACTATTGTTGCATAAAGACGGCGTAGGACGGGTCTCCAGGCCCGTCCTTTACAGCACATAAATGTCTTTTTGCGGTTGTTTGAAGATCTCACATTTCGTGAGATCCGCGGACACCAGATCAAGTACGATTTCGCACTTGAAAAGACGGGCCTGGAGACCCGTCCTACATATACTGTTTGCAACGTTAGGGATAACGCTTGGCGACCAGATCTACGTGGAGAAGAACAGACTCCCGCCCGGGCTGCGTAATCGTCTCCTGCGGACGGCTGCATTTCAGAACCCGGAGTTCTACAAGGCGCAGGCCATGCGCTTCCCAACTTATGGTAAGCCAAGGATCATTGCCTGCGCGGAGGATTACTCCCGGCATTTGGGGATCCCGCGCGGCTGTCTCGAGGAAGTGCAAACTCTGCTCGCGGAATTGGGGATCGCCATCAACATTCGCGATGAACGGTATGCGGGAAAGACATTACACATCACTTTCCAAGGGCAATTGCGCCCTGAGCAACAAAGTGCCGCGAGCAAGATGGTGGTCCACGACACGGGAGTCTTGTCCGCGACACCGGCCTTTGGGAAAACCGTCGTGGCAGCATGGTTAATAGCCGAGCGTCGCGTCAATACGCTGGTACTCGTCCATCGTCGGCAGCTGATGGATCAATGGGTAGACCGGTTGTCATCCTATCTCAATGTGACAAAAAGGGAAATCGGACGCATTGGAGGCGGCCAGAAGAAGGCTACGGGACAGCTAGACGTTGGCCGAAACCGCGGGTCGGTTTCAAGTGAACGCTAGCCTCCCAATCCCGTTTGACGGATGGGGCAACATGGAGGTGGATTTACCCTATTGTTGCATAAAGACGGCGTAGGACGGGTCTCCAGGCCCGTCTTTTACAGCGCATAAATGTCTTTTTGCGGTTGTTTGAAGATCTCAC
>JBNJEM010000553.1:0-5413 GCA_051745935.1 Planctomycetota bacterium | reverse complement strand
CGAGATGAACTCGTGGGGGTCTGGCGGGTTGGACGCCGGGCTTAGCTCACGAGCCTGATTCACCCACGAGATGAACTCGTGGGGGTCTGGTCGGTTGGACGCCGGGCTTATGACCGGCTTAACGACGTGCTTCAGCGCGGGCGCCCTGGCCGAGCAACCGCTTGCGGTACGGCGGCTCCAGCCCGGCGGCCTCGATGATCTCCTGGCCCGACTCCCGCACGTCGGCTGCTTCGCCAAAATGGTTGTCACGCCACGTGTGCCAGTCCCGCTCACATTGGTTGAACCGCACCAACTCGGCCGCCGTGTTGTAAATGACATTTCGCTCGAACAGATACCCCTTACTGCCCTGATCGATAAACATGCCGTTGTTTGGCGCGCCTTGCGCGAACTGGCTCCGGTGAACGTCGTGCAGATGGTTGCCGCGGATAACGGTGCCGGGTTGGAAGCCCAAAGTGTAGATGCATCCCCCATCGCAGAGTAGCTTCATCACGTCGTACACGTGGTTCCTCGCGATCACGTTGTTCTTGCACGGCGTGGGCTCGGGATTCCATTGCCATCCGATCGAGATGCCGCTGTAGGGGAGATCGTGAACGACGTTATGGAGAACCCGCGCGCCGTCGGCGAAGCCGACCCAAATGCCGACGGCCCCGTGATACTCCACGCCACAGTCATGGACGAGGTTGTTGGCGATCCGATTGTCCCGGGGCACCCGGTCTTCATCTTTTGGGCCGCCGAGCATAATGCCATTACCGCTGACGTCGTAAACATGGTTGCCTTCGACCACGTTATCGTGGCAGCCATCGACGAGTTCGATAGCGCATCGTCCCACGTGCGCCACGGCACCGTTTTGGATACCGCAGCCTTCGGCATAATTGAAACAGACGGCGGCGGGGATCCGGGCCCAGGGCCGCTTCCAATCCCGTCCTTGCGTGAAGTGGCAAGCTTGAATGCCCAAATACCCGTGTCGCGGCGGACGCCAACCGGCGTACTGCAATGACAAGCCCTTGAAATGGAGATTCCGCACCGGCTGATCCGGCGTACCCGTTACCTCAATCAATCGGCCCACGGCGGGCGCGATGACCTCGGCGTTCGCAAGCTCTTCACCTTTCCGGGGGCGATAATGGAGCACGCCGGTTTCGCGGTTCAGATACCACTCACCGGGAACGTCAAGGAGACCCGAGGCATTTTCGAAAAAACACCACCGTCCCGCTCGGGGACGTATCGCGTTGTGACCGGATGCGTGTGGGGGGGCAAGGGTGATCGTGCCCGATGCTCGATCGACGGCCGCGACGCGCTTGCGATTGACCGCCCAATTGCCAGCCACCATGATCTCCAGGTCCGGACCCCGCGCCCAATCGCCCAAACGCTCCGGTGCGATGCTCAACGTGTAGCGCGACAAGTCCTCGGATAACGAGGCATCCGTGAGTTGCCAACGCGGCTTCTCGTCGCCGGCGTTCGGAATCCTGGCTCGCGTCGCTCGTTGCCCATTGACAAACAGGTGTCGAAAACACCACTCGCCTTCCCTGACGCCGGAAACCTCGGCGGTCCAGCCCCCATCCTCGCCTTGTTGCCAATCGCGAATCCGGCGTCCACCGCTAATGACCACCGGCTCCCCGGATGCGGCGACGTAGGTGACGGCATGCTCCTCGGTTCCCGAGTCTTGAGGGCCGAACGTTAGCGACTGAGACAATGTATACGTGCCCGCGTGGATCATGACGGTCACGTCGTCGTGCAGCCCGGCTGCGATTTTGGCCCGAACTGCCTTTTGAGCCCGCTCCAAGCTGGCGAATGGCTGGTCGGCAGTACCCGGGTTCTTATCGTTCCCGGCAACGGCAACGTGGAAATCCGCCTCGGTTGCGGTCTCCGCGCCGAGCGACGTGCCAGCCGCAACGATCAAGACACTGAGCAGAACAGACCCAAATGTTGCTATCGATTTCATCTTGTGTGCTCCCATAAAGAGCGGTCTCTATCGGCCGGGATCGAGCGACAACGTCCAAGGATCCCGATAGTCACGGTGGAGATACTGATTCGCTTTCTCGTGGTTGGTGAAGGTCATGTTCGGGCCATCCCATTGGAGTTTTTCGCCGACCCGCATGGCGATATTGCCGAGCAACGGGGTTTCCGTCAGCAGCCCGGCGTGTTGGACGAAATCGGACCCGGCGGCGGGTCCACCGCGGCAGGCGTCGATCCATTCCCGGTCATGACCGACCGAACGGGGAAGCACTTTTGGAGGCCGGCCGTATTCCTGCATGTTGGTTTCGGGGATCAATCGGTGCCCCATCAAAACGGCGTCGTCGCCGATGTAGATATCCCCCGATATTCGACGATCGGACTCCAATTGTTCCGGCCGCGGCGGCTTCAAACCTCCGCCGTGCCAGGTCAGGGCCACGGGCGGCATGCCCTCGCGGGCCGGAAATTCGTATCGCACGCGAAACACCCGGGGATAGACTTCCGGGCCGATTTCCGTGCACGTGGCTTCCACGCTCACCGGATACTTCAGCTTCAAGGCCTTGAAAACCGTCGAGAGTTTGTGGCACCCCATGTCCCCCAGGGGACCGGTACCAAAGTCTCGCCAATCGCGCCACCGCCATGGATGGTAGGCGGGATGGTAAGGTCGTTGGGGAGCGGGGCCGAGCCACAGGTCCCAGTCGAGCCCCTCGGGCACGGCGGGCGTTTCAGGGGGCCGCGTGCCCCACGCCGGCTTGTCCCAAAAGGGCGGCCCCACGGTCACATGCACGTCCCGCACCGGCCCCAAGGCGCCGTCCCGGATATACTCTTGAACAAGGCGAGCTTCCTCGCTTGCCTGCCCCTGGTTGCCCAATTGCGTGGCCACGCCCGCCCGGCGCGCGGCCTCGGTAACCTGCCGCGCTTCGTACACGGAGTACGTGAGCGGCTTCTCGCAATAGACATGTTTGCCCCGCCCCAGCGCGGCCATGGTGACCACGGCGTGAACGTGGTCCGGCGTAGCGATCATGACGGCATCCACGTCCTCTTGCTCCAGCAACTCCCGGTAATCCGCGTACGTCCGGCACCCTTTGTAATTTCCTGAGCCCTTCCGCTGAGCGTAATACTGCTCGATTTGCTCCCGCGCGACCTCGCGGCCAGCCATTTTCGGCTTGGTCCCCCGTGACCAATTCCACGACAAGTATCCTTCTCCTTGCCGGTTGACATCACACACCGCGACGACTTGGACCTCCGGAAAGCGTTGGAAACGAACCATGTTTTGGATGCCCTGGCCACCGACCCCCACGCCGGCCAACGTTGTTTTTTCGCTCGGCGGAACATGTCCGTCTCCACCGAGCACGTGGCGTGGCACGATGGCAAACGCCGTTGTAGCGGCCACGTCCCGCAGAAAACCACGTCGCGATACGCCCTGTTTTTGGTGCAGCTTTATCTTTTCAGTGCCTCGACATCGTCGTCGCATTTTGTCGCCTCTCCAATTGTTTGGGCCGGGGACGTGTCCGAATTCTTGCCGTGAACCGACAAAAATCAGTTCCCGTGACGGGTTCTTTCGCGCCTTGTTTCCCACAAGGACCCAAGGGAGCAGATGGGATGAAGCCTAATTGTCAACCAAAAGGGGCACGTCAAATGTTGGAAAGGCTAGTGATCCCAGCCTGCCCACACTCCGACGTTTTCATCAGACTACCCTCGCCCCGTGGCCCCCAGTTCAGATAGACTTCAGCCGGCCGGATTTGTCCGGATGCAAAGCTACCCGACGCAAGCCGTCCTCCCGTTGGTCGGACTCGCGGCGGACAAAGTCATCCGCGACCGGCATAGCCCTCGAGCGAACTAAGAACCCAAACTGTAAGCTTCATGTCTCGACTAGCTGGTAAAGCCCGGCTTTCGGGGCCTTCGCGGCCAGGACGGCACCCGTCACGGGTTCCAATTCGATCCACCTGGACACGACCTGAAACCAGGGCTTTTCCAGCGTCTGGGCCGTTCGAAGGACGTGAAACGTTTACACTTTGAGTACGAACCCATCATGAAACCACGCGGATGTCCCGTAATCCAAGGGGTTTTGGAAACGAGGACTTGGTTTTGTCACGGGCGGTAAAATGCCATAACAAAGCCAGTTAGGTTTCCGTTCACCTAGTGCGTTTCGGGGGGGCCACGTTTTGTTACTCGCTGTAAAACCCTTCACCACCGGCCACGGCCGTGGTGTTACCTGGCTCCATCATACCGCAAGAGAGGCTGCCCGTGTCAACGGCCTCGCCAAAAATGGCTGACCGGTTAGACCGTGTCTCACGTCTCCGGCGTGAACATGAACTCACCAGTCAGTCCCCGTTTCGGAGAGCCGAGCTACATGACGAGTAATCGCCTCAGACCGGGAACTTTCACCGAAGAGGACGGATGGTTGACTGCACATTTTTCCGCAAGGACTCTTGATATTGGGCTGGCAGTTTGATATAGGCATGGTAGTAAGGTTCGCTATTTTTGGGGTCGCTCGCGTCACCATCGACGTGATGGCGTATCGTGGATATGGGCGGCAGGGGAAACGGCAGTAACGACTTGGGGGTTACTCAATAATAACTGGCGCAATTCCACGTGTCTGCGAATCGTCCGGAACACTGGCTGCTCCGCTGGTGATCCGCGTTTTCTGGAGCGGGAACGCGTCTTGCCGCTCGCTCAGGAAAGTGCCACCCTCCGAAAAATGCCGAAGTTATTTCTGAGCCGCTTGTGTATGTCATCCGTTGGAGGCTGCGAGTACCAATGAGTGAATCCGACTCTGTTTTTCGGGATTCACGGCTACCAGCTGACCAAATCAAGCGTACATCAATCGGCTAACGTCTGGCGAAACGTCTGACGAATGGTACACCACGAACAGAATCGAGAAAGGCTTAGCCATGTGTGAACAGTGTACACGAAGAGATTTCATGGGAACGGGGGCGGCGGGGGGCTTGTTGCTGGCCGGCGCGGCGTGGTCGCACGCTTGGGCTTCGGAGTCGCCGCGTTCGAAGCCGCGCGAGAAGTCACGGATTTGCGTGATCTTCACGGGCACGCCTCAACCGGAAGATCGGAATTGGGGCGCGGACATCAAGCAGATTGAGGCGATGAAGGCTCGGCTTGACGAGGCGGAGAAGACGCTGGGAAACGTGGAGCTTGTCATCGGGCATGTGAAGCGGCCTGAAGAAACGCAGGCGCTTTTGGAAAAGGCGGGAGCGGGCGCTCCCGTGTTGGCGATCAACGTGCAGAACTTCGCCATGACGCGTCTGATCAAGCCGGTTCTCGACGGCGGCCATCCGATGGCCGTGTTCTCATTGCCGGCCAGCGGACACGACTGGATGTACGCGCCCCGCTGGCTTGATGAAGGCCATCGCGTGGCGTTGCTGGCCACCAGCGATCACGATGAATTGGAACGAGCTCTGCGGTTGCTGCGTGTGATTCCCATGATGCAGCGGACTCGTGTTTTGTT
>JBNJEM010000552.1:0-5426 GCA_051745935.1 Planctomycetota bacterium | reverse complement strand
CGCAGCGGTCCGCGGGCGGCTTCCCAGCGAGTGGCTCCCAAAGCCAACTTTGATTCCACTTGTTCCCGGCGCGTGACAAGCGATTCGGTAAGCGTGTTCAAGCCGACTGAAACTCCGTTGAGCGTGTTGCCCAACACCATGCCCAGAAGCGGGATCGCGTATTGTGGTTGGTACCATGTGTCGATGCCTTGTAGGACGGCGAACAGGGCGAAGGACGTGACGATCCAAGCGCTGGCCCATACCGAGAGTATCGTGTTAATCCAGATTCCCGGATAACGCCGCTGGTTGCGACTGGCGGCGGTGGCGCCGGCAATCAGAGTCATGATCGTTGCCAACCCGAGCACCACGTACCACCGATCCACGCGGAATACCCATTCCAGCACCAGTCCCACTAGCAGGAGTTGTACCACGGTGCGGAGTCCGGCGACGGCCAGGGACCTTTCCAGGCGTAAGTGCAAAGCCACCGAAATTCCGCCGTTGATGACAATCAGCAGCGTGGCTAAAGCAACTTGCGTGTAAGTCAGTTCAACGTATTGGTCCATTCAGACGTCTCCATTCAAACGGCCGTCTCGAATGTGCAGAACGGACCTGGCCACTCGCCGCGCCTGTTCTTGGTCGTGCGTGACCCAAATCGTGCCACGTCCGGCTTGCTGGCCGCACCAGTTTGATACCAGCCTCTCAACCATCTCGGTGGCCGCGGGATCCAGGGCCGCGGTGGGTTCGTCCAGTAGCAAGAGGTCCGGATCGAGCTGCATGGCCCGCAACAGGGCGGTCAGCTGGGCCTCGCCGCCTGACAAGTCGCCTTGCTGTTTGGATAAAAACCCCTCGGTCCGCCCAAACGCGTTGAGCAGCGAGAGGATTCGAGCGCGTTCGAACCGTTTGTCCCGGTGAACTCGCAGTGAAAACGGGAGCCTTAGATTGTCCTCCACGCTTCCTTCAATTAGCGCGGGTTGCTGGTGAAGATAGACGACCCGACTGCGGTAGTGTGGGATCGCGGCCCCGTGGACCCGATGTCCCCGCCAGCGGATGTCCCCCGCGTCAATCGGAGCCAGTAGGGCGAGGGAACGCAATAGCAGTGTTTTGCCGCTGCCGGATGGGCCGAGAACGGAAAGCCGTTGTCCCTCCCGGACGGAGAAGGAAACGTTGTCCAGGAGCTTCAGTTGGCCCGCCGTGCGTCCAATTCCGAGAATCTCTAACAGCATGGTGATTTCGTGTTTTCCTTGTCCTTCGGTGGTCAAACGCCACGGTTGCTCCCGCTACCGGACGAGTTGGCTTGACCTCGCTAACAGCATAGTGCACGGAGCAGTTATGCTCCCACCCCGGGGGAGGAACCGGTTCGCCCCCGGGCCCGTTTTGCCGGCCATGTCCAGCGGTGTGGCCATGCGCGCCCAATGAGTTCGCTGCCACCGGGTGCCCGTCGATCGGTCAACCATCTTCAGGACAAGCAGCAGGCCAGGGGGCGTCCGCGGGGGGCTCGGCACGCGATGATTGACAATCACGCGGGGTGGGTGATGAACACGCGAACCGGCTGTTGGGCACACCGCAGCGACACCCATACCATGTGTGATGGGCCCGGTGGCTGAAACGCGATATTTTTGTCTTGCATGTTCTTGTCTTGAAATGACAGTTGGACAAAAAGATGAGAGACAAAAAAATGTTCGCCGCGATGGAGCGACAATCACGTGAGAATGGATATCACAGATTGAAACATCGGTGCACGTTTCGGATGCAAGGGGCCCCAGTGGCCCCCGTCTGCCTGAATTCGGAGGTTTTCATCGGGGCCCAGCCCTTGGCCGTGGAGATGGCTATCAGTGGCTGAGAAACGATTCACAGCCCATGACAAAACTTGGCCCCCGCTCCCCAAAAGTTCCTGGGGGATTCTGTTATGGCGTTTCTTGAAAAAACCCCCCGATTTTCTAAAGCTCGCAATTTGACGCCGACGTACTGTGACATAGGGTTAAAGTGTGGCAGGCAATTGATCAATCGGTTGTCTGGCCACACCCAGTCGTTGGCTGCAAGCGAGATCCTTGATTTCCGGAGTTCTCCGGAGGCTTGCAGCATGGGTTGTCCAGTATGTTGTAGCCTCACATCCTCGATAAAGGCAAGCCGGTCGAGAGGCTGGTGACGCAAAGCTTCAGGTTGTTCGACCTTTGAGGGCGGACAATGGCTGAGCTGCCGAAAGGGTGCCGTTCGTTATATCTAGCGAAGGTTGGTGCTGCTTTGTGCGAGGGAGGGGCAGTAAATTGTTTTCCGCGAATTCGGACAGGCCAGGGACATTGATCAGCCTTGAAGTGAGAACTTGGCCTGTTGGAATCCGCCACAACGCTTTTTGTATACGTGATGTCCGCCTCTCATCGAGCAACATGTTCACCGGGCGGACAGCACGACAATTGGAGGAAAGTCATGAAGAGTCTCGCCAAGAAAGTACAGCATTTCCTCGTATCGGAAGATGGCCCCACAGCGGTTGAGTACGCCGTGATGCTGGCGTTGATCGTGGTCGTTTGTTTGGGGACGATTACGTTGATCGGAGAGAACGCCAACGATACGTTTGCGGATGTTTCGGCTCAATTGGGCAACTGACCGAGTTACCCAGGACGCACACCCTCCTCCGCCGGCGGCGGTAACGTTGATTTCCGGCGGAGGGGTTTTCAGTGTGTGTGGGGAAGTGAGACAGGCAACCGCGTAGCGTGAGGAACCGTTGTTATGTATTCCATGCTTCCCGAGAACGTGATGGCCGGCGCGTTGGAAATGGTGTGCTACTGTTTCACGGTGGCGGCGGCCGTCATCAGTTGTCTGCTGAGCTTGCGAGTTTGAGGAGCTGGCGGAAGGGTATTCCGGGGCGCGAGAAAAAACGGACCGGGTAACGCTTCAGCTGATTGGCAGCCGTGTACGCCACTCGGCTAACCAGTTACCAGGGCGGACGTGGAGGTAAGGTGAGACGATGGATATTCTTTCAACAATTCTGGCAGCGCTGGTTGAACACTGGCCGGTGTGGGTCGTGACGGTATTCTTGATCCTGGCGGCCGTGATTGATGGGATCAAACTGAAGGTTCCCAATTGGCTCACTTTCTCCATGATCATCAGCGGCTGGATGTACAGCGCGTCCGTGGCACTGTGGACAGGCGGGTCGTTATGGGGCGGATTGGGATGGAGTTTCCTGGGGATGATCGTCGGTCTCTTGTTGTTGTTGCCCGCCTACGCCATTGGCGGGATGGGCGCGGGAGACGTGAAGCTGATGGCCGGCCTGGGCGCCTGGATGCATGCGACACACACCTTTTACGCTTTCTGCGTTACCGCCGTGGTAGGGGCCATCCTGGCGATCGCCATGATCGTGACGCGACGAGCGTGGCAAAAACATCTGAGGCAGCTGTGGGTCATTGCGACGGAGATCCTGATCGTTCGCGATCCGAACGCGTTATCGGAGCTTGCGGCCAACCGCAAGAGTTCAATGTTGTTGCTGCCCTACGGAATCCCGATCGCCATTGGTTCGATTTCCTATTTTGCTTGGATGGGACTGTTGATATGACGACCATACCGATCAAGCGCAGCCAAAATAGGACAAATAGACGCGCCAGGACTCTCGGGGGTGCTGGGAAATCCGTGCAAACTCTAAGGAATTCTCGATGGAAGTTGGAGAAACTCTGCCGATCATACCGAAACAAGCGACGAGGTGCGGCGGCAGTGGAATTTGCCGTGGTGGCGCCGGTTTTCCTGCTCTTCGCTCTGGGGATGATTGAATATGGGCGAATGGTGATGGTTCAGCAGGTGATCACGAACGCGTCTCGCGAGGGGGCTCGCTTGGCCGTACTGGAAGGATCCAGTTCCGCGGAAGTGGAGGGGGCGGTCAACGAGTATCTGTCCAGCGGTTCGATTTCGGGAGCGTCCATAACGGTTACGCCAACAAATCTGAATGAGGTGAACTTTGGCGACCCCGTGACTGTAACGGTTGACGTCCCATTCGATCAGGTCAGCTGGCTTCCATCGCCGATGTATCTTAGTGGGAAAACGCTTTCGGCCACGACGGTCATGCGTGGGGAAAGCGTTCAGTAGGCTGGCAAGGGGTCATTAGTGGGGTCTATGCCAGCAGCTCGAATAGCCCAAAACTTTGGGCAGAGGAATCAATATGCGTGCGAAATCGATGGTGCTGATCCTGATTGCGCTGGGTTGCGGCCTGGTTGCCGCGACCGCCATCAGCCAAGTCACCAAACGAGGGTCGGGTTCGGGCGGTGACGCGCTGGAGATGGTTCAAATTTACGTCGCGAGCGCGGACATTGACGTGAATGAGAAACTGGACGCGGACAATGTGAAAGTTGAGGACTGGCCCAAATCAAAAGCCCCGCAAGGGGGGATCACGGATTTCGACCAGATCAAAGAGAAGTTTGCCCGGGTTCGGTTCTACAAGGGCGAACCGATTTTGAAGGCGAAAGTAGCCGATGGAATTGAAGGCGCGGCGATCAAGATCCCGGAGGGTTTTCGGGTCTGTAGTTTCAAGGTCCAGATGGACACCGCCGTGTCCGGCCTGGTGAATCCAGGGGACCGAGTGGACATCGTGGGGTACTTTTCGCAACGCTCGGGTGCGCCCAAAACGGGGACGCGTGAGATTCTGCGTAATGTACGGATCTTCGCGGTCAACTCGGAAACCGAATTCGGAAAGGACCCCGAAGGGCGAACCATTGTGGCCAAGACGGTTTCGGTTTTGGTCGAGCACGGCCAGGTGGCGCGCTTGATGCTGGCCAGTGAACTGGGAACCTTGCGGCTGGCGTTGCGGCGTCCCAACGAGACGATCGCGTCGGACGAGGGGGAAACCGCCACGGTTGAAAGCTTATTCGGCTCGGGGTCGGATGATGCGGACAAAGAACAGACAGCCCAGCGGCGAAAGGAGTCGGGGGCGAAATTGGCCTCGGCCGCGGGCGGCTTCATGAACTTCCTATCCCAATTGAAGCAAAGCCCCTCCGGGACGGGGAACACGATGGGGGCGGGTACTTTGGCCTCGCTGCCTCGGGGCGGGGCGGAGTCCGCTTGGCAAATGCAGGTGTTGACGCCCCGAGGTGGTACGAGCTTCGTTTGGGATCATGAGAATCGACTGCCGCGAAAGGGCGACGGCGGGGCGTCCGCGACGGGGGCAACACGGCGGTCCGGGGATGTCGTTCCGCCGGTCCACGGGGACGGTCAAATTCCCGCGACACCGGACGCGATGTCCGCCGAGGGGGGGCCGGAGCCAGAACAGGATTCGCTGACGGAAGAGGAAGAAGAGGGAGAGATGGAAGAAAAAGCAAGCCGGCACATACAGGACTAAGGGAAGGCTCGGAAACAACTGCGGCGTTTTTCGGAGGGTGGCACTGGCTGAGCGAGCGGCAAAACGCGTTCCCTCTCCAAAAAACGGGGATCGCGAGCGGAGCCAGTGTGCCGGACGATTCGGAGACACG
>JBNJEM010000551.1:0-5441 GCA_051745935.1 Planctomycetota bacterium | reverse complement strand
TTTCCACTGCGCGACGCGGCGAAGGCATGCGTGAACCGCATGCCTTCCCGCGCCAGTCGGGTCATCCCAGGCGTGTTGACTTGCCGATCGCCGTAGGGCTCGGAGTCCCGCCAACCATGATCATCCCCGACGATCCATACAATGTTGGGCTTGGATTCCATGTTCACCGATCCGGCCCGCGCCGTGGCCGCCATCATGGTGCATAGCATTGCGAAAGCAGTGAGCCATGATATCGGTTGTTGGACACGATTCATTTCATATCTCCATTTCGCGAGGGCGCGCCGCCCATGCCGGGCCGCTTTGCGGGCGGTTCGAATTTGCCGTCATTGTTTACTCTCCGTTGTTTAACAGCCCCTAACAAAACCAAGCTCTCGTTTCCAAAACCCCTTGGATTACGAGACATCCGCATGCTTTTACTATGGAGTCTAAAGCCCATGCATTCCACCCATATTAGCACGGATGGTCGCGCAAAACGGGGGCTTCGTTGTGTTTTCGTTTTGTTGGTCTTGGCGCACCGTGCCGAAGTACCTGTCATATTGAAACCGTGCCGAAGTACTTGTCATACTGAAAGAGCCGTAACAGCTCGTGCGGCTCTGTCCGAAAAGCTCCCGGGTTACCGCGAATAAAAGGGGGGCGTTCGATGTGGATTCGTTTACGGTTTGATATCTCGCAGCGTGACTTGGTGTCGGGGATGTCGTCGTGCTGTTTTCCACTCCCTCGGGAGTCGCTCCAGCGAGACGCTGAATACCATTGGAGTCGGTCAGGCCGATCGGTTGTTTGTCTATCGGTTCGCAGTGGCTTCGATCTGCTGCTCGGCGCCCTCGATCTTCCTCCAAAAAGCGAAGTCCTCCTCACTGCTCTTACCGTTCCCGATATGCCCTGCATTGTTCGTCAGCATGGTTTTATGCCGGTGCCGGTGGACCTGGTCGGAAATAGTTGTACGCCGTCAATTGACAGTTTGCAGCGCGCGACCACGTCGCATACACGCGTGCTAGTGGTTGCTCACCTATTTGGCACGCGTGTGGATATGGAACCGATAATCTCCGTTGCACGCCGACGGAATCTATTTGTGATTGAGGACTGTGCACAGGCCTATCATGGCAGCGAGTATCAAGGCCATCCAGAGTCCGATGCCGCACTGTTCAGTTTCGGCCCCATCAAGACGTCAACGGCTTTGGGCGGTGGGGTCATCCGGCTCAGGTCAAGCGACTTAGCCGCGCGAATCCGGAAAACACAGAGTAGCTACCCTCTGCGGAATCGGCGATCGTATTTCCGCCGACTCGTCAAATACTCGCTGTTCAAGCTGCTGTGCAGTCGGCCGCTGTTTACCTTGATTGCACGTGGCTGCCGCATCTTGCGCGTCGACCTTGATCGTGTCGTCTCGACCGCCGCTCGAAACTTTCCCGGCGAAAATCTACTTGAGCAGCTGCGGCGACAACCATCCGCCCCGCTGCTGAAAATGCTGTTGAGACGGTGGTATCGCGATGACGGTCCTCGCCTCAGTCAGCGGATGGATCGTGGACAACAGCTGGCTGAACGGCTACCACGCGAAATCTTGCTCGACCAACAACGATCTACTTTCAATAACTATTGGGTATTTCCGGTTCTGGTGGATAATCAACGCGAGGTCGTCGAGCTGATGCGTTCCCGCGGGTTTGACGCGACTGCTCAGTCTCGCCTGGCGATTGTGGCGCCACCCGCGGACCGCCCCGAACTTGAGGCGGTGAACAGCATTTCAACCCTGTCACGAATTGTTTTTCTACCATGTTATCCAGGGCTACCGCCGCGGGTTGTACGGCACATGGCGCGGATACTCAGCGAGGCAACATCCCCCTCGACACGCTAAAATCCACCCATACCGGTTTTTTGCCCGTGAACGGTTACTCTCATCGACACGGGCATCGATTGAGTTCACGGCACTTGCCAAGACGTTCGCGATTATGATAGAGTAGAGTGAATCGGGGACAAACATTTGGGCATCCTCTCCTTCGCGCGCAGCTTTGGTGCCACAAGAACCACGTTATGGATGAAGACCGGCAGGGCACGGGGCAGGGCGAGCCGGGATGGGTGGAAGAGCCGCAGCTGTTGCGGTTGGCCGACTGACGTCATCTTACGAAGGGAGCCTGAAGCCATGTTGCGCGGGTTACTTGTCCTGGCCCTGCCGATGGCCGCCGTGTGGTTGTCCGCCGGTACCGGCGGACCGTATTGGGGCGCGAACGCGGCGCTGGCGGTCGAGGCGAATGCGGCCGAAATCGGCCAGGATGCGAAACGCCCCCATGTGCTGTTCCTGGCGGGGGACGATCTCGGCCCGCGGTTGGGATGCTACGGCCATTCGCAAATGGTCACGCCCCGGATGGATTCGCTGGCAGCCAGCGCCACGCGGTCGGATGCGGTTCCGTTGAACCCCCATTTCACCGAGCACGGGCACCTACGCGCCGACCCAGCGGTCGGTTGCGGGAGGGACTTATGGAGCCGTGCCCGCCAGCACGGCAATCGGTCCGGAAGGGGGACGCGAGCTGGTGCAACGGACTTTGGACTTGATTGCTTCACTGTGGGAATGAGCTTCCGGGGCGTTCGTTCGTGGTTGCGCGCGGGTTGTGCCGAACCGTGGCTGGGACCATATCCTTCTTGTCACAACCACGCGCTCCGTGGCCCGTTTCCTTCGCGCGACTGCCTCCGATAAACAGATAGACCGCTGTATCGAAAGTCATCGGAACGGATTTGAGCACAGCGTTTGCGGCGGTTTTTAACAAAATGAGGTAGAGATGCGGTTTTTCTGCTGGCGGAAATGTTTCCGTCGTCGGCGAGTTCCTGATGTCATGGCCGGTGCCTGCGCGACAGTAGGTCAACGTGTTGCGAGGGCCCGCGGATGTTGATCTCCAGCTCTTGTTACGTGGTGTTATGGCATCAGCTGCCGGGCCCCAACGTCCTCTTGGATGTTCTCCTTTTTTGGCCGAGATGAGACGTGCGACTTTTAAAATGTGAGATGGCATGAAAAACGATTTACTTCGCAATTGCAAGGCGTGCGGAAAGGAAATCAGCCGCCACAGCGCGTTTTGTCGAAACTGTGGGCACCCACAGGTGAGTGTCTTGGCAGCATGGATCGTGGGGGGACTCGTGGTGATGATGCTTCTGTTCAGCGTGGCATTCTTTTTCATGTTCCACTTGGTCCGTTTCTTCTGCAGATGAAGGAGTAGCTTCCCAACCGACCCATTGCGAAGCGGGCCGACAGCGCCTGAACAAGTCGGTTATTCTGGCGCGGAACGTGCGGGCTCGGCAGCGAAAGCTGTAAAGCGTGTTATGCGAGTGTGGAACGAACCTCTGCCATCGGAATGGCGTTGGCGGAGGAAGGGTGTTATGTTAAGCGAAACAGATGACAAAAGAGGGGAAGCACGGGGCTGCGAGTCGGAAACTGTGGAACTGAAGCTGAACGCCGATGGCATCGGATCCGCCTTCATGAACTAACGCCCAACGGTTAGGTCATCTGCTGTGACTGGTTCTAACCAAATAGGTCGCAGTGGCTGCTGGGCTGTCCGGGAAAAAAAAGATGGTGACGAATTGACCAATCCTGCTTCCAGTACGAGCGAAGTCCACTTGCAAGGGGTATCGATCTGTCCCGGCGTTGCTGTTGGTTATGTCCGAGCCAGAGAACGTGGAGGGATTTCCATTCCGCAAGAGGAAGTTGATTTGGAGGAGGTTGCAACTGAGCAAGAACGTTATTCGCGAGCCGTGGAGGTGGCTCGGCGTCATTTACCGGAACATGTCGCAACAGCGCACGGCCCCCTCGCGCCTGAGGCAAAGGCCATTTTTCACGTTCACGAGGCGATCCTGGCGGACGAGTCTTTCCATTCCCACGTCCGGAATTGTATTGCCGCTCAACGCAAGCGAGCGGAATTCTGTCTGAATCAAGAGGCTGCCGCGGTGATCGCAAGATTAGAGGCCATGAGAGACCCCTATTTCAAGGCTCGTAGTGAAGACATTCGAGATATGGCGTACAATCTGCTCGGCGTGCTTTCGAGTGGTGACGGTGACTCTCAGCGCCCTCTCACAACAGAGGATGTGGTCGTTTCCCGCTATCTGCATCCCTCGTGCGCTTTCATGGTCCATCGTGCAGGTGCGTGCGGGTTTGCCAGCGAGAGCCAAGCGTTGGCGTCGCACGCCGCCATTCTGTTGAAAGGATTCGCGGTCCCGTCGGTGGGGGCTGTTTCCGGCTTGGTCGCTACGGCCCGCGATGGTGATCGGGTCATTGTCGACGGTAACACAGGCGTGGTTGTCGTGCGGCCTTCGTCGCGGACGGAAACAGAATACGTTGCCAGACAACAAGTCGCTGAAACACCTGCTGCCGTCCGGGCCCCGGAACCCTGTAGGACCGCGGACGGAACCACGATTGTGCTGAGGGCCAATATCGAAAACCCGGACCAAATCCAGCTCGTACTCACGCACGGATTGGACGGGATTGGGCTTTTTCGAACGGAGTTCATGATATCTTCCGACGGTCGCGTGCCCACGGAGGATGAGCAATACGCCATATATCGACGCGTATGCGCGGAAGCGGCTGGGCGATTGGTTGTCTTCCGGACATTTGATCTGGGGGCGGATAAGCAGTTTGGTTTGACTGGTAGGTGTGCGGGAGCGAACCCTGCATTGGGCGTGCGGGGAATCCGCCGACATCTGATGGATGAGTCCGCGGAACTGGGGACACAATTGCGGGCGATCCTGCGCGCGGCGTGCGGCAATGATGTGTCCATCCTCATTCCCATGGTGACCACCAAGAGCGACGTTGTGCGCGCCAAACGCATCCTGGCACAAGTCGAAGACGAACTGCGTGCGAACGGCATTGAACTGCCACGGAGGATCGTTCTGGGGGCGATGATCGAGGTGCCGGCAGCAGCCGTCTCTGTGCGGCGGATCCTGCCGGAAGTCGATTTCATCAGTCTCGGAACAAACGATCTGTTGCAGTATTTCATGGCGGCGGACCGTGATAACGAACGGGTCGTGCAATACCAGGATCCGACCGATCCGGCGTTCTTGTGGTTGCTCGAGCATATTATTGATCAGGCCGCCAAAGCAGGTCGACAATCGGACGTCGGCGTGTGCGGGGAAATCGCGTCGGACCCCACCATGCTGCCTCATCTGCTGCGTCTGGGATATCGGTCGTTGAGCATCACGCCTGTGGCCGCGGGCACGGTACGAGATGTGTGTGCAAAGGCGCGAACGTACTAGATGGCTTCGAGCCGGTGGATTGCATGGACGCTCCGGGGCGAGCTTTCCTTCAAGTTGTACGCGGGCGGTGTGAACATCGACCAATATGGAGGGCTTGTCCGAGACCAGCTACAACCGAAGTTAACTCTATTGTTGCATAAAGACGGCGTAGGACGGGTCTCCAGGCCCGTCTTTTACAGCGCATAAATGTCTTTTTGCGGTTGTTTGAAGATCTCACA
>JBNJEM010000550.1:0-5449 GCA_051745935.1 Planctomycetota bacterium | reverse complement strand
CTTCGCGCACACCAGAACGCCACTTCGGGTTAGGATATCGTCCGCCAGAATCAAGCCATCAACAAGTTGGGGGATCTTCACGAGGCGAACGACTTGGACGTCGGTAATGGCCAGGACGTGGCTCAAGGCGGGGAGCATGGACGGATCATACGAACCTGGACGGTCGTTCATCTCGGCCACGGCGGTTTCCTTGCTGTACCCAGCGGAGATCAAAGTGTCAAAATCGAGAGCTATCTTGAGAACTCGGCTTCCCACGGGGATATCACATTCGCTTGTCCCGTCGCCGGGAATACCCTGGCCGTCGTAGTGTTGCTGCTGATAGGCAATGATTCTGGCAACTTCCTCGAGTCGCGGGATGTTCGAAATCAGTTGCTGCCCGCTTTCCGGATAGCTTTCGAAGATCTTTCTTTCCGTGGCGGAGAGTCTTTTTCCCTCGTAGGCCTTGACCAGGACATGGTCTGGAATACTTACGCATCCGATCTGAGAAAGCATGGCGGCCACTTCCGTTTGCCAGTCTTTCAAGCCAAGCTCTTGGCAAAGCTCCCGAACCATTTGACGAACTCGGGACGCCCTGCCAAATGCCGTGGGACTAACGGCCGACAGCACGTCCGTCAACACTCTAACAGAGGCTCCAAGAGTCTTTGAAAGGAGGTCGCGCTCGGCTCGGAGCAACCGGTACTGGGCAAGCCCCGCGTTGAGAACCTTGGCAAATGTTTCCGGAGGGCAAGGCTTGGTCATGAACCTGAAAATGTGGCCCTCGTTCACGGCTTCCAGCGCGGTCTGCTGATCGGCGTTTCCGGTCAGCATCATTCGAACCGTATCCTTGGCGTGTTCCTTCACTTGTTTCAGAAGCTCTACACCATTCATGCCGGGCATCTGCATGTCCGCGACGACCACCGCGTAGGGCCCCTGGTTAATGATTGCTTCCAACGCTTCCTCGCCACCCAATGCGATTTCGATGCGGAATTGCTTGCGAAACGCGCGCTGATAGGATTGGAGAACGTTTGGATCGTCGTCCACGCATAGAATTCTTTCAGTCACTGCAATACTCCTTCTCCTTGGCGGGCCTCGCATATGTTCCGCCAAATCTCGAGGTGATCCGCGCAACCTGCCTTTCGCAGGAAGTCCGTTTTCAAGTAAGTGGTCGTTCCATTCCGTGGTTTACGGCATGGTTCCAGGAGCGCATTGGCCACATGGACCGCGATCAGCGGAGCTAAAGCGTCTCCGGGGCAGCAATTAGGGGCGCGATGGTAGCTGACTGCTTGGATAACAGGATCGGGAAGTCCCCAAAGCGCCACCAGGTAGCCGCCGGGATCAAGCCCCCCCTCGCGATCCGGGTTCACGGGGTTCGAGAAATCAACGGCTTTTCGACAGTTGTCTCCCGGGTTCAACGGCTCCCGGTGGTCGCCGGTCCGTCCGGCCAGAGCGAGCACGCCGATTTCATGCAGCATGCCGGCCACGTGGGCATCGCCAATCAGGCGGGGATCGTTGGTCAAGGTTTTCGCGATTTCCGTCGCCGAGTCGGAAACCGCGAAGCAGTGATCGCTCAGCTGCCGCAAGTCTTCTTCCGCGTTCTCTTCACGGTGCAGCTCGAATACCGCGGAGCAGTCGACCAGGGTTCCAATGATCTCCTGTCCGAGAAACTTGGCCGCTTCCGCCGTGTTTTCGACCCGTTGGGGCGAACCGAAGAATCCGGAACTGACCAGTTGCATCACCTTGGCCGTCATTCCAACGTCGCGGACGAGAATTCCCGCCAGCTCTTCCGTGGAAACTCGCGGGGACTCCATCGCATCGGTGAGCTGTTTGTATATACAACGTTGACTCGGCAGCCGTTGAACGCGCGAGACGTCGATTCTGTGGGGACTGTGATGGAAATGGTCGCGCGTCTCGCATACGTTTTGCAGGACGTTCTTGAGAATCTCGGGATCGCACGGCTTGCTCAGGAACTGATGCGCTACCGCCACGCACTTCAGTACCGAGTTCCGGCTGCATTGGCCGGAAAGTATCATGCGCACTGTATCCGGGTATAGCCTGGCCACCTCGTTCAGGAACTCCGAGCCTTCCATGCCTGGCATCCGAGCATCGGAGACCACCACGTCGAAGGGGGCGGATGCACACTCGTCCAACCCCGCGGCCCCGCCTTCCGCGAACACCATGTCCCACTGATCGCGGAAGCGTCGCAACGATCGGCGAAGCGCCATGAGAATTTTGGGTTCATCATCCACGAACAAGATTCGTTTTTTCATTATCCGTATCCTCCGACTGGAATCACGCGCCGGAAAGGGGCAGGCGGACGATGAAGGTCGTTCCGCGCCCCATCTCCGTCTCGAAGCTGATGGTCCCGTTGTGTTTTTCCGTAATCACGGAATGCGCGATGGCCAATCCCTGCCCGGTCCCTCGCCCCACTTCCTTGGTGGTGAAGAAAGGATCAAACACCCTGGAATGCGATTCCTCCGGAATACCGGTGCCGGTATCCGCGATGCGAACCTCGGCCCAATTACCATCACGGCGGGTAGAGACCGTAAGGGTACCTTTCTCCGTCGAGTCTCCCGTCAACCCGTCGCCAATCGCATGGGCCGCGTTTATGATCAGGTTCAGGAAAACCTGGTTGCACTCTCCCTGCAGACATGTCACCAGCGGCAGATCAGCGTCCAGATCCATAATCGCGTCAGCCACGTATTTCCACTCGTTACGGCACACGGTCAGCGTGCTTTCCAATGTCCGGTTGAGGTCGACGGCTTGCTTGGTTTCGTTACCGGGGTGCGAGAAGTCCTTCATGGAACGTACGATCTTGGCCACTCTTTCCACCCCTTCCAAAGACTGGCTGATCGCGAGTGGGACTTCTTCGACCAAGTATTCCAAATCCGCGGACTTGGCCGCTTCCACCACGTCCGCCACCAGCTGCCCGGAAGCCTCTCCTTCGACTTTCGTATCGCACAGCTGATTGCACGTGGCCAACAAGGAGTCCAAGTCCCGAAACGCATCCTCGAGGAAGCGAATATTGTCCCCAACGAATTGCGTGGGCGTGTTGATCTCGTGAGCGATTCCGGCGGCCAGCTGGCCAACGGATTCCATCTTTTGCGCCTGAACAAGTTGGCTTTCCAGCCGCCTCCGCTCGGCGATGTCGCGAAATATGCCGATGAACACGCGTCCGGAGTACACGGGCACTTCGCTAATGGCGATCTCGAGAGGAAACAGGGAGTTATCCTTGCGTTTCCCCCGCACCTCTCGCGGCTGGCCAGCGACGCCGGCGTTGTAACTGTTCAGGTACGCAGCCAAAAGTTCGTTATCGCACCGGCGGTCCGAATCGGGCGCCAGCATGGTTACATCTTGCCCAATGACCTCGTCGGGCGCATAACCGAAGATTTCCCCGGCCGCATCGTTGAACGATTGGACGATGCCGTCTTCATTGACGGCCGCGATTCCGTCAGCGGCCAATTTCATCATCGCTTCAAGCTGCGCCATGTCTTGGCGTTGCTGCTGGAGGCGTTTTTCGCGTTCCTCGATCGCCGCCGCCACGGCGCGGGCTTGCGAGTGCTTCAGCATTTCGTGTTCGGCTTGAAGATGCCTCAACCGCGTGCGCAGCTCGCCCCCCGACGTCTTGTTGCGGCCGGCGGCCCACGCAAACGCGGCGCACACGACCAATGACGCTTGATGCTCCTCTGGTTCCGCGGGCAAACTGTTTGGCTGGAGAAGGCACGCTGCAACGTCCACGTCCACCCAGTCGGGCAAACGCACCGCATACGCCCAATGCAACGCCCCCTCCCACCTGAATGCCAATCCACATTCCTGCTTTCCCGACAGTCCCGCGACGAGATCCCCCGCCGCCGCGCTCGCGGCGCCTAACCCCATGTCGGAACCACAGTCATCCGCGAAGGTCACGTTGCCGTCGATGTGGGCGAGCAAGAGCAGGGACGGCTGGTACGCCTTTAACAACTCACACGCCAAATTCGTGTCAATGATGTCGCGCCGTGAAACGTTGGCGGCAGCCAATAAATCGTCGATGTCGGACGGCGGATTTTGCATTGCACCCTACTCAAATCTCAAATAGATTCGCACTCGCCGAAAGCTCTTGGTCGAGGTCGCCCGCCAAAACCGTGATATCCTCTCTGGTCAAGGCGAGGCCCGTCAGGGCAGGCTGCGAGATCCTCACCAGCTTCAGTCCGACCGAAGAAATTCCCTTGAGCGTACAAAGAAGGTTGGCCATTTCCACACACCGAACGATGTCGATATGCTCGCCGCGATAAGCAACCGAGCCGTGATGATATCGGATGGATGCTTTTGTCGCCTCGGGAAAGCCCCAGTTCGCGGCGACTTTCGCCCCTAAAACCGTGTGATCAAACCCCAAAATCCCGCGTTCCGCCGTTGCCAGGGGCGTGGCGTTATCCAAGGATCGAAGCACGTCGGAAAACGGTTCGTGAACGTACTGATCTTCAAGGATAATGCCGATGTCGTGTAACAAACCCGCCAGAAACGCCTCCTCGAACTCGTTAATCTTGCATCGCATTGCGATCAGACGCGCGCAGATCCCAACCGATACCAAGTGCCGCCAAAGCTGCGAACGGCGGTAAGGCCCAATCTTTTCATCGCTCTTGAACAGCTCACTGACACTAGCTGTCACCGCCAAGTTGCGAATCCGATTCAAACCAAGATACGCGATCGCCTGCTGTAGACTGGTGACCCTTGTTCGTATCGCGAACGCGGAGGAGTTCACGCAGCGCAGGATGCGCGCACTGAGTGCCGCGTCCGTCTCAATGACCTCTTTCAGGTCGATGGCCCCCGAGTCGGGGTCGTTGGCCACCTCCATGACCCGGATCGCCGTGTGCGGCAGCGTTGAGATTTCGTCAATGCGATCGATGACGGCACTAAGTCGCGGCTTCTCTTGGTTCGTCGAGGACCGCGTGTTCACGTTTACCATGCTTGTTCGCTCTCCCAATGCCCCATTCCGAACCTTCGACGGAACAACAGTTGTCTTCGGACACTCCCCCTGCGATAGTGCTTTTCCGCAATCTATGTCGCTGTACAACAGTAGCTTGCCCCGCCGGCGCGCTTCCAATATCCACGAACATTTACGCAAAGAGACGCCAGAGACGTTCTTGGGCGGACCTCATAGCCCCTACGATCGCTATTCGCCCCCCAATTCGCTTCCTCCCAAGCGAGGATCGAGCGTGAAGCAAGACCGCAATGCACATATTGAGGAAAGGCTTTTCGAGGTGCAAATGCCACGGGCTCGTCTCGTGGGAGTCTGGCCGGTCTGCCTGGCGGCTTGAAAAGCTGGCCTTGACATGAGGTTATGAAGATCGTGTAGATCCGCGTTTTTCTGCCAGATGGGATGCCCGAAATCGGAAGGAAGCCGTCATGTCCCAGGTTTTGTCCATCAAGGAACCCGAAGAAGTCGATTGGTTTTGGCACGGCTTTCGAACCGGAAACACGTGACGGAAAAACCGGA
>JBNJEM010000549.1:0-5480 GCA_051745935.1 Planctomycetota bacterium | reverse complement strand
GAATTCACGCAAGTCGTTCCACATACCGAGCCCCCAGCGTCTTTAGCCGCCCCCGCACCTTGGTGGGGTTAACGGGAAAAACCTCGGCGGCACAATCCGCGCCACTGTACCGGCCCAACATACCTGATTGCCAAAACGCGTTTTCGCAAACGAGGGACACGCAATCCTTTCGGGTAGGGCAAGAGCCTTGTGCTATCCTTCGGAAAGGGAAACCAGGTTTTGCCCCGGGTATAAATGGCAGGGAAGATGAGCTGGGGGCTAACGAAAGAGCAAGAGATGCACCCACATACGAGCGCCGGAGGACCCTTGCGTGGCGCCTTAACCAAGCTGAAGTCCATCCTCCAGAGGACCTGGCCGACCCAAACCGTCGAACTCGCCAGGCTGGTGGGGCGTAACCTGCGGCTCGGCATCCTCGCCCTTGTCTTTAGCTTCACGGTCGCCTTGCTTTTTCAATCCTGGCGGGAGTACCAGGCCGACTTGCAGCGGCTGCGACGTGAGACGATGCATCAAAAAAAGCGAGAAATTGTGAACATGGTCGACCAGGCCATGGATCAAATCGCGTACGAGCGGCGGCGGCTGGGGAAAAAAGGCAGGACGGAAGCGGAAATCAAGGAGGAACTAAAGCACCGTCTGAATGCCGTCTCGTTCGCGGACGGAGAAGGATACATCTTCGTCCAGAACTACACGGGGGTGACGTTGGTCAACCGTACCCGGCCGGACCTGATCGGACAAAACATCCTGGAACTGACCGATCGTAATGGCGTCAAACTGGTTCGGAAACTCATCGAAGCGGCCCGTAAGCCGCGGGGCGGGTTCGTATCCTACGTATGGAACAAGCCCAGTGTGGGACATGAAGTGGAGAAAATCTCTTACGCCCGCGGCGTGGAAGACTGGGGATGGGTCGTGGGAGCCGGGCTCTACCTGGACGATATCGAGGCCGCCATCGACACCATACGGGCGCGACGGCAACAATATCTGGTCAGTGAAGTAGCAACCATCATGAGCCTGGGCGGGCTGGTATTGGCGGGCATGATGGTCTTGTCGCGACGTCTGGTGCGTCAAATGCACGCGGAGATTGACGGGCTCATGGGCGGGCTCCAGAGCAAGGACGGAGATGATCCTCGCTTGAACGCACATGAATACACCATCATGGAATTCGCACGGATTGCCAATACAGCCGCGCGGGCTTTCAAGGAGATTGAATATTCAGAGAGAAAACTGACTAACGTTATACAGGGGACGAACGCCGGCACCTGGGAGTGGAATATCAATTCGGGGCAGACGGTTTTCGATCAACGCTGGGCCGAAATCATCGGTTATGATTTGCTCGATTTGAATTGCCCAACGAGACAGCGGTGGTTCAACCGAATCCATCCCGATGACCGCAGCCGAGTCGAATCCACCTTGCAACGGCATTTTGCCGGCAAGAACAAGTTTTACGACTGCGAGTATCGACTGCGGCACAAGGATGGATCCTGGATCTGGGTCCACGATCGCGGTCAGGTTAGCAGGTGGGACGACGATGGAAGACCGCTGGTCATGAGCGGTACCCAATCGGACGTCACCGCGCGCAAACGGGCAGAGGAGGCGTTGCGATACAGCGAGGTGAAACATCGCCGGATATTCGAAACCATCAAGGACGTTTACGCTGAAATAGACGCGGTTACGGGTCGAATCATCGAAATCAGCCCTTCCGTCGAGGAGCTGACGGGTTACTCGCGGGAAGACATGCTGGGCCGGGACATGGCGATTCCGTATTCCCAGCCAGAACAGCGGCGAAGATTGCTGCGATCGGTGGAGCAACACGGAACCATTAATGATTACGAAGTGGATCTGATCAATAAGAGCGGCGAGAAAAGGACCGCTTCACTCTCTGTAACGCTTAAACCAGGCGATGATGGTGAAAACGCGAGAATCGTTGGGACCATGCGCGACATCACGGCGCGCAAACAAGCTGAAGAGACGTTGAGGATCAGGAACGCCGAACTCGACGCCAGCTATGGCAAAATGCGCGAGCTCACGGAAACCATTACCGATATTCTTTGGAGCTACCGGATCGATAAGACCGGTGCGTTACTGGACCAATGGATAACAGATCAGGTCGACGCGTTTCTCGGTCTGGAAATGGGAACCATCGGCAACGATTTCGAGACATACTTCTCATTCGTCCACGCGGCGGATCTGCCAGCCGTGCGGGCCAAGTTCCAAGCGGCTTTGCAAGAGCCTGGCAAAGTCGCGGAAATCGAATATCGCCTCGCTCTCTCTGATGGTACCATCAAATGGGTGCATTCCCGCGGTGTCGCGGTGGCCGGCCCCGACGGGTCCGTCAAGATATGCGGGAGAACAACCGACATCACGGACCGCAAGCGAACCGAAGCTGAACTCGCTGAACAAACCACCCTCTTGCGCACGATACTTGACGGCATTCCGGATGTCGTCGCGCTCCAAGACCGCGATCATAGGGTCATTGCCTATAACAAGGCCGGGTACGAATTAGTCGGGAAATCTCCCGACGAAGTGCTTGGAAGAAAATGCTTCACCCTGCTCGGCCGAAACTCACCATGCCCGGATTGTGTCACCGCCGGGGCTTTTGAACGCAGGGAGGTTGTGTCGCACGAACGGTTTCTACCGGAGAGAAAAAGATGGATCCGCGCGACAAGTATCCCAATCCTGGATGATTCGGGACAAACTAAAATGATGGTCGAACAACTGCAGGACATCACCGAGCAGAAACGGGCCCAGCGTGAACTCAAGGAGACCATTGCCGCGCTCGAATCGGCCAACCAGGCGTTAACGGAATTCACCGAGCAAGCAGAAGCCGCCACGCTGGCAAAGAGCGAATTCCTGGCTAACATGAGCCATGAAATCCGCACGCCAATGACGGCAATTCTCGGTTTTTCCGAAATGCTTCTCGGGGAGCCCGGCCTCGATCGGGCGCCACCTCAGCGCGTCGAGGCCCTGCAAACCATCCAACGCAACGGCGAATACTTACTGCAACTGATCAACGATGTTCTGGATCTGTCCAAGATCGAGGCCGGAAAGCTCGAAGTGGAATGCAAGAGCTGCTCGCCCACCCAGGTGCTCGCGAGTGTCGCTTCCTTGATGCGAGTTCGCGCGGAGGCGAAAAACATTCCCTTGAAGATCGAGTATGCCAGCGCCATTCCCGAACACATCCAAAGCGATCCAACCCGGTTTCGGCAAATCCTCATCAATTTGACGGGAAACGCGATCAAGTTTACCGAATCCGGAAGCGTGCGACTGGTGACTCGCCTTGTACGAAGCACTGGCAGGCCCCCTTGCCTGCAATGCGACGTCGTCGACACCGGGATTGGAATGACCCAAGAACAGCTCCGCAAGCTCTTCCGGCCCTTCACTCAGGCTGACTCCTCAACCACTCGCCGGTACGGCGGCACGGGGCTGGGATTGACCATCAGCAAGCGGCTGGCCGAGGCACTTGGCGGCGATATCTCGGTGACTAGTACACCGGGAAAGGGAAGCACGTTCAGCGTGACCGTCGCCACCGGCCCACTGGAAGGCGTGGCGATGATCGAGGACCTGGCCGCCATGACGCCCCAGCCGGAAGCTCACATCAAACCGACCGATGACGTTCCACTCGACTGCCGCATCCTGCTCGCCGAGGACGGTCCGGACAACCAACGCCTGATCAGCTTTGTCCTCGGAAAGGCGGGAGCCGAAGTGACGCTGGCCGAAAATGGACGAATCGCCTACGAAAAGGCACTGGCGGCGCGCGAGGCCGGCACGCCCTTTGACCTTGTCTTGATGGACATGCAAATGCCCGTCATGGATGGGTATACAGCAACCCGGAAGCTCCGCGAGACAGACTACGCGGGCCCCATCATCGCGCTCACGGCCCATGCCATGGAAGGCGACGACGCGAAATGTCGAGCCGCCGGTTGTGATGATTATCTCACCAAACCCATCGACCGCCCCAAACTGATTCGCACAATCGCCAACCATGCGGAAAAGTCGAAAGAAGCGATGCGCTATACCGGTCGCGGATGACTTTTTCCGCCGCGAGTCCGACCAACGGGAGGACGGCTTGCGCCGGGCAGCGTTCCACCCGGAAAAATGCAACCGCCTGAAATATAACGCCCGTCCCTCATCAGCGCGACTCTCGCTTTTTCTACATTTCAAACCGTTATCGCCCGGCACAGCCCTACTTCGGACGGCTGAAGCGTCACAAGTGTCGCCCATCATTCGATCCGTCGAATCAGAACAGCCCTCGCGGGTGCCCCGATCGCCACTGGTACATGGGCATGCCCCGGCCAGCTGGTTCCGGCCGGAGGGCAACGGTCACTCGAAAACCCACTCGGCGGCCCAATCGACCCATGTTTTCCGCCGTCCAAATCGTCCATAATGGAACACTGACGATCCAACAGGAGGCGGGCGACCGTGTGAGGGGATCTTCGTCGAGAGAACAGTTACAGCCGCTAACAAGACTTGTTGCCTGCTCCCCAAAGCTCCTTTGGCGGTGACAGCTCCGGAGCGTTTTGTTAGGGCCATTTAGAGGAGCCGGAAACATGTTGGATGACAACTCACAAAAGCAAGATGGTCGGCGAGGTTTTCTCAAAGCGATGGGGGCGATGCCGGCGGCAATGCTGGCAGCCGAGGGATCCGCGGACTCGGCGGAATCGGCCGCGGCCACGTTGCCTCGGATCCAAATCGGAAAGTACAGCTTTTCACGTCTGATCTGCGGAGCCAATCCATTCAACGGGGGTTCACACCTGTCGCGTTTTGTCAATCGGGCGATGAAGGAATACTATACCCCGGAACAGGTTTTCAAGACACTGCGGCGGTGCCAGGAAGTGGGAATCAACACTTGGCAATCCGGAGTAAGCCAGGTCGAGACGTATCGGCGGTTCGTGGACCAGGGGCTCGCGATGCAATATATCGCCATCGCGGCGGGCAAACCATCAACAATTGAAAAACTGTCGCGTGGTGGATGCATCGGTATTGCTCACCATGGCGAAGTAACGGACCGGCTGTTCAAAGAGGGACGAATCGACGAAGCACGCGATTACCTGAAGAGAGTTCGCGACGCCGGCCTGTTGGTCGGGGTTTCCACCCATATGCCCGACGTGGTGGACACAATCGAATCCAAGGGATGGGATTTGGACTACTATATGTGTTGCATCTATGAACGGCATCGCGGCAAGGAAGAGCTTGAACGATTGCTCGGCCAGGCACCAATCCCGGTGGGCGAGGTCTATCTGCCGATGGATCCCCCGCGGATGTTCAAAGCCATGACCCAAACCAACCGGCCCTGCCTCGCATTCAAAATACTGGCCGCCGGACGTCTGTCGGAACGCCGACAATGGGTGGAACAAGCCTTCCGCGAAACCTACCAGTCCATCAAACCAAACGATGGCGCCATCATTGGCATTTACGACCGCTACAGTGATCAACCCGCCGAATGCGCGGGTTTTGTACGCCGGTTTGGCACCCCATGAGCCGGCTGG
>JBNJEM010000548.1:0-5484 GCA_051745935.1 Planctomycetota bacterium | reverse complement strand
AGGACGCCGACGGCCTCCCGGTCGCGTGGACCGTCCTCGTCCATGTCGTCGCCGTCGAAGGCTACGAAGTCGAAGAACAGGCATGGGGTGAAACGACCTGGGACGCGCCTGAAGACTCGGGGGTCGATACGAACGGCAACTACTGGTCCCTCCTCTGGGCGTGTGACGACCATCGCTGGAAGGCGAAGACCACCTCCGACGGTCTCATGACCGCCGTGAATTGGGGGTTCGAATCGATCACGCTCGACTCCAGCCGTGACCGGTGGACCTACGCCTCGCCGGGCGGCCTGGGGGAAACGCTCATCACGCCCACGGTCACCTTCGGAGGAAACAACATCTACTTCCAGACGCTAAATACCGCCAGCGTCCAGCTGCATCGCGAGGGGAGCCCGCCGTACGACTACACGGCCGACCAGCCGCGGATCGCCCTGACCTACGTCGACTCGATGAAATGGGAGGAGGTTTTATACTCACGAACCGTCAACGGGCTGGACCTCGCGCAACTTTCCACCGGTGCGGAAGGATATGTTGTCTATCCAGACATGACCGCCCCCGACGTGTTTGATACGATTCGGGTGAAGGTTACGCTCGCCGAGGAAGTACCGAAAGGCATGCAAGGCACTCTGCACTTGGCGTGGTTCGACCCGGACAACACCGTGGCCAACGTTCCGGCAACGCCCGATCCCGACCGCGGCCCGGGACAGCGGGACAACGAGGCGGCGCTGACACCGGAAACCCTCACGCTGACCTTCCTGCCCGACGACCCGACCAATCCTGACGATACACCGGGGATTGGGAAGGGCGTCTTCGAAATCCAAAACGCCCGCTACGGCGACAACTTCATCGTCGCCGCCCATCCGCACGATGGGATTGTTCAGACGTTCGAGTTCCGGGACGACGGCTCGGGAACCCTCGTGCTCATGCGCCCCGAAAACTCCGGCGAATGGGTAGAGTTGCCGGACAACTCAGCGGGTGATTTCCGCTTTACCGGCGACTACCGCACCTCGATCCTCACCATCTTCCCCTCGGTCGACATCGACACCGACAGCGACAACACGGGCTCGATCGAGCACGGCGACCACGAAGACTACGTGGAAGACAAACCCAGCGAACCAGGCAAGATTTTCTTCGTCAACAACGACGACGATGATCTAGATGGAATCTGCGACCTCTTCGACGGTTCGATCGCCTGCCCGGATGATGATCTGTATCCGGCAACCCTGGAGCTTGCCTTCCCCAATACCGACGGCATGACCGGCTTCACGCTTGAGCTGACATGTTCGAACCACCTGTACATGTACGCGGACGACCAAAAGACGCTCCTGCCCGAGTCGGCGAGCGTGGTTCGAGGCGTGCACTACCAGTGGGTGATCGGCACAAGCCTGCCAGCGTTTCCGCCACGTGCGTACGTGGAGGGGATCTATCCTGGCCGCGGGACCGTGACTTGGAGCATCCTGGACACGAACGACGAAGTCGTCTACAGTGATGTTGTTGTCTTTACGGTGACTGGCGCGGACCTGGACGTCGACTCGGACAACAACGGAGTTCTGGAACGCAACGAGGCGGAGGAAGTCGTGGAGAACGCCCCCGCCGCGCCCGGGAAGATCGTGCGTGCTCGGCTTGGTGACAATTCCGACTTCGATCCTGCGAACGTTTTCGGCGATCGCGTGCCGGACTACGCGGACGGCTACGACCGCGATCGTGTCGCCGGCAATCACGACGACATCGACCTCGCCGCGCCGGCGTTCGATCCACTGGTCTTGGAGGTGCTCGACAACATCGACCTGTCCGTCGCTACCATCAAATTCGACTACGCGGCGTCCGATCCCCTGGGCGCGACCGAGAGCGGTGGTGCCTACAGCCCAGCGGCGGGCAACCTGCGGATTTGGACCAAACAGGCGAATGTGGCCCGCGACGGCGCGAGCGTGGCCTCCGGCGGCGACTTCGTCGCGCCGGGCAACGACTACACCACGACCCAACTCGGGCTCAGCGACACGCATCGCACCGTGGAATTCGGCCTGGAGGGGATCAACCCGGGCGTGACGACCGTCAAGGTCCTGATCGATCCCGACGGACCGGGTACGACGTTCAACTATGTGGAAATGGACTCCGTGAAGGTCACCGTCGTCTATGTCGATCTCGACGTGAACAACAACGGCGCGCTGTTCGACGCGGTGGACGGTGTCGCGAATTACCTGCCGGGCTACGAGGGGACAACCAACCGACTCTCGACCGGAACGACGTTCAATAACGTCTCTTACGTCGGACAACACATGAAAATCATTGCCGAGGGAATCGGGTCGGGCCAAGGCATCGACAACGTCTCGCTACTGCTTTCGAGTTGTACCTCACTCGACGGTTTCGCCGAAAACAAGACGGCGTATCTGGTCCAGAACGACGGTTCGCTCGCCAGGGACGACGATTACTCCTTCAGCCTCACGTTGGATGACGTGTCGACATCCGGTACGATGACCAGCGGAAAGACGCTGGCCGATTTCTATTGTAAGGACTATGGCGGCGCGGCGACGGTGGTCGTTTGTTTCTACCAAGGCGGCAACGAGGTCTTCCGTTGGACGCTCGACGTCCCCACCGATGCCGATAATGACGGCATCGCCGACTGCTGGGAAGTGGCGCAACTCGCCGAATTCAACGCGAAGTACCACACGAGCCACGCCAGTCTCGCCAACGCGGGGATGGGGGCAGCGGATTACTACGACTCGGAGCATGCCGATTGGGACGGCCTCGGTCCCGGCACGGACACCCATAAGACGGCCGGCGACAGCTTGAACGAGTTCCAGGAGTACCGCGGCTTCCTCCTCGACGGCGGCAACGGCCACCCTGGCGGGCACAAGCGGCTGAGCATCGCCGAAAAGGAACTGCTCGTGGAGGTGGACGTCATGGAGGGACTGAACTGGACGCTCTCCCATGGCGGTGCCAGCTACCCCTATTCGTTTGGCGAAACCGAAGCTCGTTCCATCATGGAAGATGTGTCGGGGGCTTTTGGTCATTCTTCTAACGGCCTTGGCATTCAACTGTATTACGTCGTCGACGAACCGGCTGCATCGCAAGACAGCCTTTCGATATTGAATGACTATTATGCCTGGCAGGATGCCCATCGCCACAAGACAAATGGTGCGGCCAACATGCTTGCAGAGTTCGTGCACTTCGGATTCGTTGATCAATATGACTGGAACGCAACAAACGGCGGATACGCCGGCGCCGGCGGCGCCACTGCGGCGGTCAAAACGAAAGCGGAGCGAGCGATTCAGGAAGATGGAAATCTCAATGATATTGACGCTTGGATCGTTCGTACCGTCGCACATGAAATCACGCACTTGCTTATCGACACAAGAGACGCGAATGGATTTGATACATACGAGCATCTGGCGTCGCCCTCACTGGATAGCTTTGTCATGTCAAACTTCGGGCCGCTCAACTGGAAGTCGACAACGTTCTCCGATTTGACAAGGCGTCAAGTGGACCTCACACACAAGCAGTCCGTTGAAGAGACGCCTTGAATCGCTCGACTTGTCCGTTAAACAGCTCGTGAAAGGACTGGTAATGTCACACCACGCTATTCAGTCGCGTCGTATTTTCGCGGGGATTCTTGTTTTCTTGGTGGTATCGCTTCCTGGTTGCGATAACGGTGACGAGACGAAGAGTCGAACTGCGGCGACTCCAGATTTGCCGACATCGCCACACTTGTCGATATTGCCCGTAATCCCGGTTAACAGGGCAGGAGAACAGGAGGTCGAGGTGGAGATAATCAACGTCTCCGCAGAAGAAGTTGTCTATCACCAGCAGCAGTGGCCAACGCCCATCTACTTCTTCACCTTCTACTTCGCCATGGACGGTACGTGGTTGGTAAGCGATAATCTCGAAGGTGAAGTCTTCTCGCAAGACGGAATATCCCGACTCGCACCAGGCGATTCTCTCTCATGCGCCATCACAATGAAGGCGTATGACCTTCCGCATGACGGCACACGGGTGCTCCCAATAGGGCGTTATCAGATGGATGCTTTTTATCACATGGGCGAGTATTGGAAAGAGTATCAAGCCAAGTACGGCATGACGCCGGTGCATCTGAACCGGCCGGTGGCGTTGATCGACCTGATCGATAATCGACGAGATCTTCCATCCATCAGACGGCGTTGGGCTTCCCGCAAAGTCCAAGAGGCCAATCTGAACCAAGGTGATAGAGGTAACTATAGAGATAAAACGAACACACCACTTGCAGTGCTTCCCGTCGTCCGTTTCGACAAGCGGCAGGATCCCATGGAGGTGAAGTTGGAGATTCAGAACTTTTCCGATGAGGCAATCCGATACCGTCGAGGGAGCATCGGGAAGCCAATGCATGACTTGAAATTGATTCTGACCACGCAGAGGAATGAGACGCCGCTGACCGACGGGCGCGATCCGTCTGACGATTACTCGGTAGCCACGCTGGAAGCCCACCAGTCGATCCCCGTGTCGATATCTCTGAAGGACTTCGGATATGAGGGAACTGAGGGGGTACCTTTGGGCAGATACAAACTGCATGCCAGCTACTCGCTCGACGACCGCTCCGCTGCTGAGAAGGAGCTTACTCCTATTAGGTTCGACCGCACGATCCTGCTGATCGACGTGGTCGAGGACTGAGCTCGACTTTTGCCATTTATCACCACTCAGCCCGCCTGGGTAGACCAATGCAGGAAGGCTTCGCCGTATTTGGGGCCGAGTTTTTCCACACCCGGACGGATCTGGGGGTGGGGAAAAATCGATTCCCGCCAGATCAGCTCCCGCACGGTGCCCAGGGCGTCGGCGAAGGTGGGCTCCGTCTTGGGGTACCAGGGGCGCTGGAGGATTCGCGGGTGATGGCGACGCAGGTGGTTCTGTCAGACGAGGGTCACCAGTGTGAACAGGCCCAGAAGCCGGGGCTCCACCCGCAAGACGGTGGAGGGCTGCCTGGGTGGACGCTTGAATTCACCACGGCCGGCCCCAGCGACGACAGCGAATCGATGCAGATGTCCTACCTGAAGATCCAGGACGGACGCTACGGCGACAACTTCATCGCCGTCGCCCATCCCCACACCGGTATTGCCGACGACTTCGGGAGGGGAAAAGGGGAGTGGGACATTTTTGCGGGCAGGTGAGGCAGGATAGATAAGGGGCATTCGTTCTTGCGCCTGCGCGACGACATGGCAACCGGTGTCGACGTATTCGTGACACGACGGTGGTGTTTCAAGCGGGTCAGCTCTGCCTTAATGGGGTTCCGCGTGCGCGGAGTGTGTACTGCAGTCTTAGTCTCTCGTTCGTCATAGTGACCGCTTCGCGCTGGCTGAATGGTTGCCCACGTTCGGTACACCGGCGCAACGCTTCAAACTCCGGAACGGTCAGCGGTTGATTGACACGAGTCAGCGAGTCCTCGGGACGCAGTACCGCCGAATAGCAGAGCGCGGAGGGGAGTGGGGACATTTGTGCCGTCTCGGCTGGAGAATATGCGGG
>JBNJEM010000547.1:0-5489 GCA_051745935.1 Planctomycetota bacterium | reverse complement strand
ATTTTCTCCGCCGCGAGTCCGACCAACGGGAGGACGGCTTGCGTCGGGCCGCTTTCCACCCGGAAAAAATCAACCGCCTGAAATATATCTCCATTGTGCACGCCGGCGTGGATGGAAACAAGCGGCTCAACAGCATGGGAACGGAAAGCGTTCGCGGTGAGCCCATCGCGAAACTGCCAAAATGACAGGCGTGTCCCAGAATGCTTTAGTGGCTGCCTTGGGGCTCCTGGAGACGCTGGGCCGGAAAACGCCCCAAAAAACGTCCCATCGCTTGTTTCGCGTCCGATTTGGCGCGGAAATTGCCCCTTCCCCAGGCGACAGGGTCCAGCAGACCGAATTGGCAGCCGGGTCTGGAGGATGAACCGGTTTGAACCGGTTCTGGACGCGGCAAATGGCGGATACGCGAATCAGCAAGTGGAGGTGTAAGGCACATGCCAAGTGCGACAACGAAGAAGTCTTCAGGCAAGATCAAATTGCAGCCGCTCGGCAGTCGGGTGGTGATTGAGCGGGAAGAGTCGGAAGAAACCACGGCGGGGGGCATTGTTTTGCCGGACACGGCCAAGGACAAACCCGCTCGAGGGACGGTCAAGAGCGTGGGCGATGGCAAACTGCTCGACGACGGCAGGCGCAGCCCGATGCAGGTCAAAAAAGGCGACCGTGTCATCTTCAGCAGCTATGCGGGCGAAACGTTCCAAGTGGGCGACCAGGAATTGTTGTTGATGCGTGAAGACGACATCTTAGCGGTTATCGAGGAATAGCCTAGCGTGGGAAAGAGGGAAGCGGCCGGCTGCCGCGGCCACGGGGCGCGCGAGCAAGCAAGTCGCCGCGAGCCCGCGCGGGGCACCAATCAGCTTCAGTCGTAAGGGGTGCTCAAGTTCGTCGGTTGCCCGGGTGGCTACGCCGGGGTGCAACGCGAAGCGGACCGAGTCACAACAAGAACATCAATACATTGTGTCAAGTGGCGGCGCCATCGAGTGTCACTTGCACTGCAACGCGAAGGGAGATAACGAGATCATGGCAAAGATTATTGCTTTCGACCAGGAAGCGCGTGACGCAATCCGGCGGGGCGTATCGAAGCTGGCCCGGACGGTCAAAGTAACGCTTGGCCCCAAGGGGCGGAACGTCATTCTCCAGAAAAGTTTTGGTTCGCCCACGGTGACGAAAGACGGCGTGACCGTGGCGAAGGAAATTGATCTGGAAGACGTTTACGAGAACATGGGTTGTCGCATGGTTCGCGAGGTGGCCAGTAAGACGAGCGAGGTGGCGGGTGATGGGACGACCACGGCCACCGTCTTGGCTGAAGCCATTTTCAACGAAGGGCTGCGCGCGGTCGTCTCGGGCGTCAACCCAGTGCAGATGAAGCACGGCATCGAGAAGGCCGTCAGTGACATCACGGAAAAGTTGCACGGTGTTTCCATCAAGGTCAAAGACAAGGCGGCGATGGCGAACGTGGCCACCATCGCCTCCAATAACGATCCCGAGATTGGAGAACTGTTGGCGACGGCCATGGAAAAGGTCGGAAAAGACGGCGTCATCACGGTGGATGAAGGGAAAAGCCTGCAGACGGAAGTCGAGTGGGTCGAGGGCATGCAGTTTGATCGCGGCTATCTCTCTCCCTATTTCGTCACGGACCAAGAGTCGATGGAAGCCGTGCTGGAAGACGCCTACGTTTTGGTTTTCGAGAAGAAGATCAGCAACATCAAGGACATGGTGCCGCTGTTGGAGGCGGTCGTCCAGCAGGGCAAACCCCTGTTGATCGTGGCCGAGGACGTCGAAGGGGAAGCACTGGCCACCTTGGTGATCAACCGGTTGCGCGGAACCATGCAGGTCTGCGCGATCAAGGCGCCCGGTTACGGCGATCGTCGCAAGGCCATGATGGAAGACATCGCGATTTTGACCGGTGGCACGGCGATCTTTGAAGCCTTGGGCGTGAAGCTGGAATCGGTAACGCTCAGTGAGCTGGGCCGCGCTAAGAAGGTTATCGTCGACAAGGATAACACGACGATCGTGGAAGGGGCCGGCAAGAGCAGTGACATCAAGGGCCGGATCGAGCAGTTGCGGCGCGAAATCGAGGACGCGACGAGCGACTACGATCGCGAGAAGCTGGAAGAACGGTTGGCCAAACTGGCCGGCGGCGTCGCCAAGGTTAACGTCGGAGCCGCGACCGAAACCGAAATGAAAGAGAGAAAAGCTCGCGTCGAAGACGCGCTGCACGCCACGCGAGCGGCGGTCGAGGAAGGCATTTTGCCGGGTGGCGGAGTCGCCCTCTTGCGTGCTTCCAAGCAGGTGAAGCCTGGCGACGACCTGACCGACGGCGAGAAAATTGGCTACAATATCGTCCTTCGCGCATGTCGCTCGCCGTTGAGCATGATCGCGGACAACGCCGGCCAAGACGGTGGAATCGTCTGCGAAAGGGTCATTGAAGGGAAGGCCGCGAATTATGGCTACAACGCGTTGACCGATACATACGAGGATCTCGTCAAGGCCGGAGTCATTGATCCCACGAAGGTCGTCCGAACCGCCTTGGGCAACGCGGCCAGTGTCGCGACCTTGCTGCTGACCAGTGACGCACTCGTGGCGGAAAAGCCGAAGGAAGACAAGGATAAGAAGGGCGGGCCAAGCCCCGAAGACGAGATGTATTAACTCAAAGTGTAAACGTTTCACGTCCTTCGAACGGCCCAGACGCTGGAAAAGCCCTGGTTTCAGGTCGTGTCCAGGTGGATCGAATTGGAACCCGTGACGGGTGCCGTCCTGGCCGCGAAGGCCCCGAAAGCCGGGCTTTACCAGCTAGTCGAGACATGAAGCTTACAGTTTGAGTATTAAGCTCGAACCGCGATTATATTTCAGGCGGTTGGACTTTTCCGGGTGGAAAGCTGCCCGACGCAAGCCGTCCTCCCGTTGGTCGGACTCGCGGCGTGGAAAGTCATCCGCGACCGGTATAAAAAGACACTCGTCGATTGATCGGCCCCGGCCAACCGGTAAGTTGGCCGGGGCCTTTTTGCTTGCATGATCCGTGGCACGGATTTCCAACCGCTGACCGACAGCAACACGCTGGGCTGGTCAAAAACCCGCAAATTGGGTAAACCAGCGGGAGTAGGTTTACAGTGTTTGTTGCGCGTCCTCGTTTCAAACACTGGACCTCTCCCCACCCACGCCGTGACGATCATTAGCGGTGCTCCAGGTGCCATGATAGGCCCACGGATGGCAGTACGGACCCACGGATGAAGAAACGGAAGACGCCGTGCGGCTTTTTTCACGGGTGAGCCCCATCCGCCGTGTTCCCTTTGGTCCTTTCAGTCTTTGAGGTCCTTGATTCGACGCGGGCCAGGACGCAAGGCGCAACAAAACGGGCCACAAGGACCTAAAGTTTTTCCCCATCCCAGCAACACGCCCCCTCCACCCTGGGGAGCGGCGAAGCTCCAAGGTAACCGTTCACGAGCAAAAGACTGATGTCCGCGGACGTTCACACCTCCGTTGCACATATTGAGGAAAGGCTTTTCCAGGTGCAAATGCCACGGGCTTGTCCCGTGGTCCGTTACGTTCCACGCTACCGACCGGCAGGCGTGGTGTGTCTGGCCGGTTTTGTAGCGGCGAGCGTGAACCACCGCGAGACAAGCCCGTGGCATCCATGCGAGCCTTGCGTGTCCAGGCCGTGTACCGGCACCCGTGAACGACTACGCTCCAAGTCGGTGCCCTCTGTTCTGTGACGCCTCGCGCCCTGTTGGGTGCGTGGAAGCAAGGACGAAACGGGCCGAAAGGGCCAAGGCGACGACGCTCGGCAGCCGCCATAATCGGCCGAAAAATCGCTCAATCGGAGGAGGAATAAAGACGAGATTTGCCCGCTTGGGCTGTCTGGTTATATACTCAAAGTGGAGTCTGAGTTGATCCGCGTAGTTTGGTCAAACCAGAATGCGCGTCGCCGGTGCCACCAAGAGGGAAGCCGGTGGGTCGCGTGACACGCGTCCCTCCCCGGCCCTTCGGACTGCATGGAGCCCCTCCAATGATGGGAAACATTCTGCCGTTACTGATCGCCATCCCGGTTGCCTTGGCAACGGTTCATGTTCGAGCGGACGTGTTCCTGTTAACCCACGGGGGCCGGATAGAGGGAGAGTGGTTAAACAGCGAGGCTGATCCACCGTCGACCTATGAGATCGCGACTCAGGGAGGCGGACATCTGACTTTGGCGGCGGATCAGGTGGAACGGGTCGTGGTGAAGTCGAAAATTCGGCGGCAATACGAGGCGGCGTTGCCGAGGGTTCCGGACACCGTGGAAGGCCATTGGGACATGGCGGAGCGTTGCCGGGAAGCGGGGCTGGACGCGGAACGCGAATTTCATCTGGGGCGGATCCTGGAGCTTTCACCGGATCATTCCGAGGCCCGTCATGCTTTGGGGTACAGCCGGGTCCAGGGAAATTGGGTGAAGCAAGATGAATGGCACCAGAAGCAGGGCTATGTCCGTCACGAAGGAACCTGGAAGCTACCGCAAGAAATCGAGCTTTCGTCGCGGCGTGAAACGCGGGAAGAAAAGGAAATCGAATGGCGCAAGAAGCTCAGACGTTGGCGCAAATCGATTTTGCGGCGCCGCGACACCACCTCGGAGGCGTTGGCGCAAATGCGGGCCGTGGACAGCCCGTACGCCATCGCGGCAGTCGCCGAGTTGCTCAATGAAGAGAGCGACCCCACGTCGCTGAAGATTGTGTACGTCGAGATCCTGTCACAATTCGACAATTCAAATGCCGTGGCGGCCTTGCTGCAACGGGTCATGCGCGATCCAGATCTGGAGATCCGGGAACGGAGTATCGAAGCGATACGCAAACACGGCAAGGAACAAGCGGTGGCCGTGCTCAGTCGAGCTTTGAAGGCCGACGAAAATGCCGTGATTAACCGGGCCGCTTGGGCGCTGGAGCGTCTGGGAGACCCCGCCGCGATTCCAGCGCTGATCGAAGCCGTCGTGACGACGCACAAGATTAAAGTATATCCGGGAGGTGGTCCGGGCAGCATCAACACCAGCATGGGAAGCGGCGGGACTGGATTGACCATGGGTGGAAAGCCCAAAGTGGTCAAGCGCACCCTCCGAAATCGGGAAGTTCTCAGGGCATTGACCTCTCTCACCGAGGACGGGGTCAACTTCGCTTACAACAAGGAAGCCTGGAAGGACTGGTGGTCGCGGAAACACGTTGTGCCCGGCATCAATCTGCGCCGCAACCTGTAGTATACCGGTCGCGGATGATTTTCTCCGCCGCGAGTCCGACCAACGGGAGGACGGCTTGCGTCGGGCCGCTTTCCACCCGCAAAAACCCAACCGCCTGAAATATATACCGGTCGCGGATGACTTTCTCCGCCGCGAGTCCGACCAACGGGAGGACGGCTTGCGTCGGGCCGCTTTCCACCCGGAAGAATCCAACCGCCTGAAATATATACCGGTCGCGGATGACTTTCTCCGCCGCGAGTCCGACCAACGGGAGGACGGCTTGCGTCGGGCCGCTTTC
>JBNJEM010000546.1:0-5492 GCA_051745935.1 Planctomycetota bacterium | reverse complement strand
GGTGGTTCACGCTCGCCGCTACAAACCGGCCAGACACACCACTGCTGGCCGTCGGTAGCGTGGAACGTAACGGACCACGGGACAAGCCCGTGGCATTTGTATCCGGCAAAGCCCTTTTTCAACCTATGCAACGGAAGTGCGAACGTCCGCGGATATCGGTCTCTTGCCCGTGAACGGTTACGGTTGGCGATTCTGATTGCCGTGTTGGACTTCGCCAAAACTGATGCCTGCTTGCCATATTTCCGGGAAATCGACTGAAGCCCCCCCCGAGAAACCGCCGATAAGACAACCAGGACACCGGGAGGGCGGGACAACCGATGGGTTATCCCGTTTCAGGATAGAGGTCATGGTACAGCGACGGAGCGATGTACCATGACCTTTTTTCGTGGGTAACCCGTTCACCGTTCGATAATCGGCCAGCCGTCAGGCGGTCTAGCCTCAGAGCCGTAAATCGAGCCAGATACAGCCAAAGCCTTTGTCAACCGGCATCAGCCTGGAAAAGCTGACGTACGGGACTGCCATCGGTGTTTTCGTAAAACGCCGGCGCTGTCACGTTCCCCAATCAGTAGCCGTTCACGGGTTCCGTTACACGGCCTGGACACGGGACTCCGCATGCTTGACGCTTGAGAGTAAGCTCTCACGTTGGACCGGCTTCGACTCGTCGGGGTTGCGACGCGGAAAATCCTCAACGGCCTGATCGGTGGCATCGGCGGCTCTGACACCTGACATCTGACACCTACGCGGCCTAACCCTGTATGGTTCCGGCTTGTCCCGGTTACGCCGTTGAAATGGCGTCGCTCTACGTTCGCAACAGAGCACGAGGTCACGTTGTGGCGCCGAGAGGGAGATTGCCAGCCCCTCAAGGAGCCCCTGGAGCCCAAACGGGTGACCGAGCGACCTCTGGCCTTGCGGTTCAACCAAGGCCCAGTGCCGCGCGTACAATCTCAACCACGGGATTCTGACCGGCTCTCTCTACATCTGTAAGGCCTTCTCGGTTTTCCGATTCGCCCCACGGATGACATATGTCTGTCATCGGTAAGGGGGAATTGGCGCCTTTTCTTGTTTTTCTTGGCCTTCTTTCAGCCGTTGGCGCTTCGCGCCGTCCCGGACGCCCCATCAGAATAAACGGTGTTGTTTGACTCTGTTTCTTTTCCACCATCTAACAGAAAGGAGACGAAAGATGAAGCATGAGTCATGTCGCAGGATGGTATTGGGACTGTTTTCTGGCGTGTTTCTAGCCGCGCTGCTTGCGACCCCAATCGTGGGGCAGGACAAAGCGGCCAAGGAGGGGGCTGATCCGCCCAAGAAGGTCGAACCGAAATCGCCAAGTACGCCGAGTATCGACGATCCCAAGGAGCGGAAGCGATTGCGGCTTCGTTTGCCCACCTACTACGGTCGGGTGGTTACGGAGGCGCAGCGAGAGGAGATCTACGGGATCCAGGCAAAGTACAACAGCAGCATTCTCAAGCTCAAGGAGGAGCTGGAATCACTGAGTGCCAAGCGGGACTCGGAGGTGAAAGCGGTTCTCTCGGAGGAGCAGCGGGCTGAAGTGGCCCAATATTGGGAGACGCGGCGAGGACGCGGCAAGGGGGCATCGGGAAAGGAGGGAAAGAGCCCGGCGACGAATGATTGAGCTTTGGCGAGCATGAAATCGCACCGCCAGGGGATCGTGTCGGGCGCAGGGACGTGCCCGGCCGCTGGCTTGGGGCTGTGGGGGCCACGGAAAGGTCCGACGCCCGTTTACTCGCTTTTTTTCGCGTGGGGGTTCAATGTCATGGCGGTTTTGATTTCATGTTTGAGGTTATCGAGTACGGAGTATTTGTCGGTTTGCTCCAGGATTCGCCGGACCACGGTTTTGGGGGATTCTCCGCCCCAGGAACTCCCATGCTCGAAGTAGTACTTCGCGGCTTGGCCCACGATGAACGAACCGTAGCCGGCCGCGGCCCCTTGCGGCACGGCCGTGAGTGCCGTTCCGAAGCCCAGTGTGAGGCCCTTGAAAGCGGAGGAGAGGACATGCGTGGTGGCTTCCCCCAGCATGATCCACCCGGCCGCTTTGACAATCGACGTCACGAGTCCGCGGGCATGCACGATGGACAGTTCCAAACCATAGATATGAGCCAGCGTGACGACCATGGTCACATCAACCGCGCTTCCCCCGACCACATCCGCCACGGCGACCGGATTCAACGCCACGGCGACCGCTTTGAGACCGGCATAACTTCGGATGACCTGGCGGGCGCGACGATCGCGCAACTGGACCCGAATGGCGACGATGCGGTCGGTTTTGTCGGCGGCGTAGAGGGCCGCGTTGAGCGCCAGCAGTTCCTTTCCCTCCGCCACCAGAACTTCCAGGATACGCGTCTTCAATCGTTCCACGTCGGGCGAAGGTTTACGCCATTCGCGTCGCTGCCGGCCCTCGGCTGTCTCAATCACATATTCAATCTCGCGGGGATCGGCCGCGGTCGTGACGATATTCTCCGGCACGATCAAATCCCGCACCCGCTCGTCGCGCAACACCTGTAGCAACCGGTCGCGTTGTTCGCGCGAATAGAGATCCATCTTATTAAGTACCAGGATGATCGGCTTATGGACGGCCGCCAGTGTGACCAGGGCCGAATGTTCCGTTTCGTTCAGATCCGAATCGGTAACGAACAGGATCAGGTCGGCGCGGTGCGCGGCCTGATCAGCCATCAGTCTGCGGTCTTGGCCCCCTACTTCATTCAAGCCGGGCGTGTCGACCAATACGACGCTGGAGTTGGCGAGGCCCGGCACGCAATAACCGGCTCCTTCCCAGGAAACGTGCCAGACTTCTTTTGTCCAGCCGCCCTGCACGTCGACCGCCGCCACGGATTGGCCCACCAACGCGTTAATCACGGCCGATTTGCCCGTGCTGATTTCCCCAAACACCGCGATTTCCACGCAACCCGAAGTCAGCTTGGCGAACATCTCCCGCAGCTGATTCAACTCCCCATGGAGTCTTTGCTTTTCCGAGGGCGAACACCGGCTCAGTTTATCCAGTGCCCTTTCCACCGACATCATGGCGCGTTGATAGTTTTCGTCAGTCTGGACGTTGAGGCCATTCACCGGTTTGTTCACGATCGTTGTACATCCTTCATCTGTGCCACGAACATTCGTGCCGCTGTCGGCTGGAGTGTTCCGGTTGGAAAGCGCTCTGGCGCGGCCCGCTCGCCCGACTCACGGCGCAAAAACTCCCCGTGCGATAGGTATCAGCCGCTCGAGAAGTGTGCCACCAGCCAGAAGCAGACGCGAGTGCACTCCATTCCGCTCGTTCATATCGAAAACGGTTTGCCCTCGGTGCATCACGTTCGATCGCGAAAAACGCCGGTCTCCGCGGCCCGGCCGTAATGCCGCCGGGCCGATTGAAGTAGTTTTTTCAATTCTTCCGGTCTTGTGGCTTTCCGCCATTCGCGACGCGCCAAGCCGGCCAAACCGCCTTCGGGACATTTCATTTCGTTCTTAAAGTACTTGATGAACACGGCGCCAATCCAACGTGTAATCAGCGCTTGGACGAGACCCTGTAATACGCCACCAGCAATCGTACCGGCGCCCGGCACTGTTTTCAGCAATGACGCCACGGCCGCGGTCACCGCCGGCGTGGCGGCACTGACTCCCAGGATGCCCAGGAGGTTTTTTCCCAGCTGTCCCAATAAGTTTACAGCGACCTGGAAGTCAATATCCTGTTGGTAGACCTTCGCCAGTTCGACCACCATCTTTGCCGAAACCGCGCCGCCGGCGGCCAGATCCAGGAGCGGTAACGGGCTGATCGCCGCCGCGCCACCGGCACCCCACATGTAACGATCCACCATCTCCCAGGCACGGCGATCGAGTGCCGCTTCAACCCGGGCTCTCGCCGACTCCACCAAGCCCCGGGACTTCAACAATAAGTTGGCCAATAACAGGTCGCCACCATCCCGGCGTATCACCTCCAACATCCGCGTCGCCAGGGCTTCAATATCGGCGGGCACCTCCACCCGCTCCTCCACCTCGCTCCCATCCGGCAGCAGCCGAACCCGCCTACGTTGGGTCGGCGCCGCTCGCACCGCCACCACGTCCCGCGGGCCGATCGCGCCTTTGACCTGTTCACCAAGCTGAGCCAAGAGCAGGTCCCGATCATCCGACTCGTACCAATCTTCCTTGTTCAAGCAGAGGATGACCCGCTTTTCCATGGCCACCAGTTGTCGCAATAGCTGATGCTCCGACTCCCGCAATGGCCCGTCCACGACCAGCAGCACCAGATCGGCGTTCGCGGCGGCCTCGGACGACACGTCGGCGTGCCTGGAGCCATCAATTTCGTTAAGGCCGGGCGTATCGACCAATAGCACCCGGTCGATGCCCGGCCAAGGAATCTCGTTCCGCTGCAAAGTTGTTCCGCCCCGCGCATCGGTCACGAACACGTCTCGGCCCGCCAGCGCGTTGAGCAACGAGGACTTGCCACTGGACACCGTGCCGAAGGCCACAATCTCCAAAGTCTGGGCCTCTCGTTTCTGCTCCAGCTCATCAATTAATGGCTTCAGCTCCTGGCGCAACGCGTTTTCCCGCTCCAAATCATCCTGATACCCCACAATGGCGGCGAGGTTCTCGTCGATTTCGTACCGTTTGTCCTCCGCCGATAACTCGCTCGGACTCTTGTTGCGTCGCGTGCGGCGGCGAGCTTTTCGCCGCGAGTGCCACAGTAAGCGAGCGACAATCCAAAGCGTAGCCACAAGCAACAAGGCCGCCCCGCTCCCCACCACCGCGAAATACGTAATCGTCCACGCCCGCCCCGCATCCTTGATCGCGTGATACTGCTGAACGACCCACTGGGGCGCATAAAGCAACACAAACCCGACGAAGGCGAGTAAGACCACCAGCAACACGCCGGTCGTTGTGCGGTTCGGCTTCATGAGCAGTCCGTATCAATAAATGAAAAGCGAACGTGCGCGGCGACGGGTCCGCAGAAGACACCCGCCCGATCAAGCCGCTCCGGCCTCCCGGACCACCCGGGGGATCTAAACGGATGTATACGCTGGGCCCCGTTACAGCCAGTCCGCGATTGTGCTTCAGAGGGCCCAATGGATACCCCGTTTGTATCCTACTCCCATGTGGACACCGAGGACAACTGCAGCCGCCTTGCACCGCCGGGGAGGCTGATCGGCGACGGGACTAGATTGAGCGCAAGTCGCTCTCAAATGCCCGGACAAAACCATGGACATCGGTTTCCATCAAAGAAGTGCTAGGCAGCGGCGAGAACATACCATACCCACAATTCTACGATGGCCATGGCCGCTCGTCCAACGAGGGACAAAAGGACCTCGAGGATCCAAAGGACGCAGGAACGCAAACCGGTCGTCATGGGCGATGCGGGCTGCACAGGCATGCCGCGGAGCCTGCGGCTGGGCTGGTCAAAATCCCGGAAATTGGGTAAACCAGCGAGAGTAGGTTTACAGCATTTGTTGCGCGTCCTCGTTTCAAACACTGGACCTCTCCCCACC